>NZ_BMYI01000005.1:203110-235013 GCF_014652195.1 Gemmobacter nanjingensis | reverse complement strand
TGATCCATGAAACGCGCCCCTCGCAGCCGTCAACGCCATGATTTATATGCGAAATATCACGATTACGACAGCGAAATCAGCGACTTACTTGGAGAATGTGGGATGAAGTCGAAGTCGGAATTGTCGATGACGGCATTGGCATCCATAGGGCGCTCACCGGGAACCCAACCTTCGATGAACTAACCGAGCCGGAAGCCCTTCAGATGGCGCTAATGCCCGGAATTTCAGGGAATCCTCACGCCGGGCGGGGTAACGACCAATGGAACAATTCCGGCTACGGCCTTTATATGACCAGTCGCATCTGTCGGAACGGTGGTAGTTTCCTACTGTGCTCGGGCGGAACCGGAATTGAGCTAAACCACCAAGGAAAGCATACATTCGATACGGATTTTCGAGGGACTGCAATCAGACTAGTGATCGACACAGCCAATCTAAGTGAATTGCGAGAACGCCTCCAACAATTTGCAGCGGAGGGACGAATTGCAGCCGCCCAGATCGCTGGCGCGAACGCAAACGTTGCGTCTACCGCATCTCAGATGCTTACCCGAGATTTCCGGCAAGAATAGGCATTGATACAGCCGTAAGGCTTTGCGATATTTTAAAGATTATCGAGCGGTGCAAAGGCGCTGCTTCAAGATTCAATGAAAACTCGCCTGAAACGAAGTCGCGGACAGGGAGACGAGCGCATCAAGCGGAGGGTGCAGCTCGAACGCCTTCGGCTCGCGGGCGAAGTTCCACAGGCGCAACAGGGACCATTCCGATCGCCGCTCCTCAGCCACAGCCAGTTCGTTGCGGCTAATGTGGAAGGGCGTACGTTCCCAGCCGTTCGTCGTCTTCACCTCGATCAGGCGCGGACGACCGTCCGGCTTGAAGCTGGCGATATCATAGCCTGCACCATCACCGTCCTCCTCCGAAACCCACCGGACCTTGCGTGCAAGATCTTCTCGGCCCGCTGATCTGAGGGCTGCACGTTCATGCGTGAGTACGCGTTCCTCACCTGCACGGCCGAGGGCGCGGTTTCGCTCGTCTCGCGCCGCGACATCGAATTTGCGAGCGATGTGCAGCATCTGCTCCAGCTCCTGCGGCGGCGGCTGGTTCGACATCGTGGGCGGCGGCCCGATCCAAATCGGCGCGGCGTCGGCCAGACCGGTCGGCGGTCGCGCAGCAGGATGGCGGCCGAGCCACGCCGGGTTGAGGGCCAGCCAGCGCGCCACGGCATCCACCAGTGTCATCTGGAAATTGAACGCCGGCTTGTAGCCCGGGATCCAGTCTTCGCCGAGCCCCTTCAGCACGGCGCTGATGTTCTGGTGCTTGAACTCGACCGACCCCTCGGACCGATCGTTCAACAGCGGCAGGAGCCCGCGCCGATGCTCGGCCTTGTTGTAGGGGCGACCAGAGACGTCGTCTGCCAGCATCGCGAAGTAATCCGCGACAATCAGGTCGTTCTCATGATCTGTCCAAGGCCCGTTCGACATGGCGCCAGGCTAGGTGCCTTGACACTGTTTGTCACCAATGGCTTCGCGCAGTCTTACGAGGTTTTGCGCTGTGAAACGCCGCTGAGGTTTGACACTTAATCTTGCAGTGAACCCGGAAGATCCCAACTGACCCCGGAAGACCTCGGACAGGTCAAGAAAAACAGGGATTTACAGCGATGTCGGGCAGGTTTCAGAGCTGGGCCGCGCTGTCATGCAGTAAGTCGTGAAAAGGCCCTTCAAGGGGCGTTGAAGGCTGGTTGAACGGGTTGCGGATGCAATGTGCTGGAAGGCCGAAAACCCAAGAAAACAAGGCGGAATCGGGGACATTCACGAAGAGACCGCCATCGGGTGACAGTTCCGAACATACAAATAGAGCGGTAAGTTCGCTGTCTCAGTTGTATGTTCGGAAGTTTCTATAGCAGACAATGGCTTATGGCTTGATACGAGCGGCGCAAGGCAGCTCGTAACCTACAACGGATTCTGACGCTGGTCTGTGATCTCCGCCTTCAGATAGCGCCACGCCCTTGCCGCAGCCAGCGGGACCACCCCGTTACCGGCCGCAGCGGATCGGTCCAGCCAGGTGGCCACCCCATCACCCAGTCGCTGAATGCCGGGTTTAAGGTGAGGAGTCCGTCGGAGTGCTTCTCCCCATTCAGCAAACTCACCCGGCATCGGTGGGAAGAGCGCGGGCGTTGCGGTGTCCAGCCCGAGGCCGTGAGCAGATCCCACAGCAACGTCCAGGCCTGCGCCGCATTGCGCAGTCCGACCTGGCTGCCAGATTGGTTCTGGTCGGTCCTGAATTGCAGGCCCAGTTCCCGCGTCAGCGTCACACAGGCCCGGTTCCCGGCGCTCTTGAAGGTTGGCGTGGGCCAGAATGAACATCCGCTCGCGGATGTGCGGCGCGCCGACTTCCGCCGCTGATACGACGCACGCTGCAACCCGGTAGCCCATGCCCTGAAGCTCTCCGGCGACGCGGTCGAAACCGAGGGACAGATGGCCGGGGACGTTCTCGAAGAAACACCATTCGGGGCTGACCTCGCGCACCATCCGGGCGACATCGGGCCAGAGGTGCCGGGGGTCATCGGCGCCGAGCCGGTTTCCGGCAAGGCTGAAGGGCTGGCAGGGATAACCGGCAGAGACGAGATGAACGCGGCCGCGCCACGGTCGGCCGTCGAAGGATCGCAGATCGTCCCATACAGGAGCCGCAGCCAGGGACGTGTCTGCCATCCGCGCCACGAGAGCGGCCGCGGCGAAACCGTTTCGCTCGACATGACACACAGTCCGATATCCGGGCTCTGCGAGGTGTATGCCGAGATCGAGGCCTCCGACACCGGCGCAAAGGCTGATGCCGCGAAGGTCGTCATGTCTTCCGGGGGAACAAAGAGCCACACGAGGCGTCCTTTCCTGCGCGGTCTGGCCGCTGCGGGTGCGGGCTCTCGGGCCTCAGATGATTGAAGGATGCGCAGCGGGGGCATTTGATCGAGATCGCCCCGGCCAGCGCACCTGCCGTCATCTTGAACAGCAGGCGACGGCAACCGCAACAGCGGATTTCTGTCCAGGTGGTCATTCTGTAAAGCCGTGTTCAACCGGCCTTGAAGGGCTGTTCATGTGTATGTTCCTTGCGACTGGCGGCAGGAACATACACGGAACATTCGGAAAGGTCAGATCTTGACTTTCAGGCTGCCAGATTCACCCGAGATCGGGGCATCTTCGCACCCGCTGACCATCCGTCAGCTGGTGATAAATACATGTGCATTCAGATGCATCACACTCTGAAAGAGGAAGAGCGGGATGATCCTCAAACACAAGCAGCCGCCTGTTTAGCGCAGCAGCTTTCCCACACACCTTTTGCCCCTCGATGGTTACAAATTCCACCCAGGGGAATGCGCGCTTGGTCCGCTGCATTTGAGCAGCATCGTGCCAACGAAAAAGCGTGCGCGAAGCTGTCAGCAGGATTTTTGCCTCGCCTTCGGTACATTCGGTCTTTCGGCCGGACATGGCGACATCAAGATCTGCAAGGGCTAAGGCTTCATTGATACTTCCGGGGATTCTGAGCCAAGCTTTAGCCCATTGCAGCGCCAGAATCTTCGTCTCATCCGGGGCAAGGTGAGCTGGCGATTGCAGGTGAATCCTGACTGCCAAGGGCCTCCCCAATTCGTCAAGCTCGAAGGCTGGATAGTGCAAAGAGCCGTCCTCGTGACGCAACCAGCCCATCTCTATTCCTCCCGATGGGTATGACCTGACCAGACCACCTTGCCGATGATCTGGACAGACTTCATGTCATCGCCGTGCCGCAGCTCCGGCGCGTAATCCGGGTTATCTGAAAGAAGTACTATCAAATCAGGTGTCGGACGTTCGATCCGCTTCACCCTCGCCTCGCCATTGTCGATCAGTGCGTAGATGGGTGAACGGCGTTGATCGCGAGGATCGCGCCCGCGCGTCGGCGGATCGTCAGTTCCGGTGTCGATTAGGATCATGTCGCCGGGCCAAAGGCTTGGCTGCATGCTGTCGCCTTGGACGCGGGCCAGTCTGGCCGCCGAAGCAGAAACGCCAATCCTCTGAAGCCAGTCGCGGCGAAACGCGAGATGGTCAATGACCTCTTCTGTTCCGTTGCAGGCTCCAACACCAGCGGCCAGCAACGCATCATGCAGCGGGATATGGGCATATTCATCCCCATCAATGGTAATACTTGGAATCGGCCCACCTGTAACGGCCGATCCAAAACCCAGCTCCATATGCAAGGCATTCGATACCGCTAGCACATTGGAAAAGCTGGAATCTCTTCCATCCATCATGGAGCGAACCACACCCAGACCCACGCCTGCCCTGCGCGCGAATGGGCGCATGCCTTCTGCATCTACAGCAGACCTTACGCGTTCTTGGAGGGCCTCAATTCCGAATCGTGTCATGCGTGACACATAACACAGTGTCGCACTTGACACGACGTGTTATTGATCGCACATTCGTGCTATGCGTAGCACAGTAGAAAACCTCAGCATCTTGATCCGCACCCTTGCGGCAGAGACCAATCGGGCTCCATCGACCGTTTCGCGCTTGGTGACCGGGTCTGGCGATACCTTGCGGCGCATTGAAGAGCGCTCCGAGCGTGGCCTTCCAGTTCATAGGATCAGCACTGAACGTGTGGAGCGTTCACTGGATGCCCTTTCCCAAATCTGGCCTGCCGATCTGGCCTGGCCGACCGATATCCCCCGCCCCCCGAAATCGAAGGATGCCGCATGATGTTCGGTCCGCACTACAAGGCTGCGCAGCAGGTTGAAGTCAGCCGCCTCTGGCTGGCGGATGATCGCCCCGCGGCTGCCGCGCTTGCGGCTCCTCAACCCTTTTCGCCGGGGTCGGTTGGCCCCTGCCGCGGCGAGGGCCGCCCCGATCCGGCTGGTAAGGCAGTCCGGCTGGATCGGGGTGTGCCGCGCCTGTCGCTCTGGCGGCGCCTGCGCGCGCTGGATGAGCGCATCAACGATTGCTGGATCGGTGACCTGCTCGGCATCGCCTCGCTGGTGGTGCTGGCGACTTACGCGCCGATCGGTCTGCCCATGCTCATCATCATTTTCGGAGGAAACCCGTGAAGGATCACATCGAACCCCTGTCGAAATGTGCCTTGCTGGAGGCGATCCGCGACGAGGCCGCGAACATGGCGCGGGCCGAACTCGCGGCCGAGACGGGCGACGTGCAGGACGCGGCGCTGGTCTATGACACCGCTGCCGCGCGCCTGCTGGCCCATATCGCTGCGGCCGAGGAATGCGGGCTGATGAACGAGTTGGCCGGGTTCCTGACTGCGACCTACGGGGGCTGACATGAGTGCGCTGGAGGACTTCCGCGACATGCGGCAGCAGCTTCGGGTTGCCCTGATCGCCCGCGACACGATGCGCGACGGCAGCCTGCCGCAGCACCGCCGCGACATGGGGACCAGGGCCTACAGCTATGCGGTGGATCGCATGGTCGAGGCGCTGGACCGGCTGTCCATGGCGCCGGTCAGTTCGGGCGATACCCGCCCTGCGCTGGAGGTGCTGGAAGATGTGCTGAAGGCCATCGCGCGCGCAGAAGACACGCTTCGTCACGCGATTTCGTGACGGCAAGGAACTGAAAGACCAAGGGGCCAAACCGTGAAACCACCGACCTTGATGCAGCAAAACCGGGTGAAGATCGCCGAGATCGTCATCGGCTCCCGCCTGCGCCCGGTCAGCGCAGCGGGCGTTGAAAGCCTGATCACCTCGATCAACGAAACCGGGGTAATGAAGGACGCCATTCATCTGCGCAAGAAGAAGGATGGCAGCCTGCATCTGCTGGCAGGCGCCCACCGCACCGAAGCCGCCCGGCGGCTGGGCTGGGACGAGATCGAGGCGAAGATCTGGACGGACGTGACCGACGACTGGGCGCGGCTGATCGAGATTGACGACAACCTTGCCGGTGCCGAAATGAACGCCCTTGATACGGCGGTGTTTCTGGCCACCCGCAAGGCGGTCTACGAGCGGCTGCACCCTGAAACTAAGCAGGGTGTGGCGGGTGGTTTGGCGCGTCAGGGTTCAGCAACGGAACTTAGTTCCGTTGCTTCCTTCGCGGTTGCCACCGCCGAAAAGTTCAACATGACAGATCGGCAGGTCCGAAAGATCGTTGCCGCCGGTTCCAGGCTCGGCCCCGACGAGGTGGCCAAGCTGCGCAAGGCGCCGCGTCAGGTCAGCCTGAAAGACCTGATCGAGATTTCGAAGATCCAGCAGCCGACAGACCGCTATGACGTGGTGCGTCTGCTGTCAGAGGGCAGCGCGAAATCGGCGGCAGAGGCCGCGCGCAGCCTGAAACCTGACAGTGCCGCGCCGGTCGATGCCAATGACGCCGCCTTCCGGGCGCTGATGGCCGCGTGGAAGCGCGCGCCTGCCGCCGCCCGGCATCGGTTCCGCGAAGAAATCGCCGGGGGCGATATTGCGGAGGTGGCGGCGCAATGAGCCTCAATCTTCCGATCAAGGAATGGTGGACGGCGAAGGAAATCGCCGATGCGGGGCTGCCGGATATGCCGCAGACCCAGCAAGGAACGGATTCGCTGGCGAAAAAGCAGGACTGGCGCGGCCATCCGCAATTCGCCCGCCGCCGCGAGGGGCGTGGCGGCGGCTGGGAGTATCACTGGCGGCTGTTCCCGGCGCGCGCGCAGCGCGTGCTGATCGAACGCGCCAATCCGCCCGAGGCGCCGAAGCCCCGTCAGGATCGGGAAGAGGTCTGGGCATGGTTCGATGCCCTGCCGGAAAGCGTGAAGGACAAGGCCAAGCGCAGCCTGCGCATCGTGCAGGAGGTCGAGGCGCTGGCGCCCGCCGTTACCAAGTTCGTCGCGGTCGGCATGATCGCGCGCCAGCATCACATTGCCGATCGCACGGTCTGGAACTGGTTCGAGCGGGTCGAAGGTGTCGATCCCGCCGACAGGCTGCCCTATCTGGCGCCCCGGCACCGCGCCTCGCTGCCCAAGGGCCAGAAGGTCGAGGCAGCGCCCGAGTTTTACGCCTTCCTGAAGGTCAATTTCTTGCGCCTTGAAGGCCCCGGTTTCAGCCAGTGCTGGCGGGATGCCAAGGCGCTGTGCGAGGCCAATGGTCAACCGTGGCTGGAGGAACAGACCGCGCGGCGCTGGCTGAACAAGACCGTGTCGCGGATCGAACAGGTCTTCGCCCGCGAGGGAATGAAGGGCCTGCGGCAGGTGTTTCCGCCGCAGATCCGCGACCGCAGCACCATGTCGGCGATGGATATGGTCAATGCCGACTGCCACAAGATCGACGTTTTCGTCTGGTGGCCGGGATATGCGAAGCCGATCCGGCCGCAGCTGATCGTGTTTCAGGACATCTATTCCGGCAAGATCCTGTCCTGGGCGATTGACACCGATCCCAACAAGGTCGCGGTCATGCAGTCCTTTATGAAGATGCTGAAAGACTTCGGCATTCCGGGGCACTGCCTGTTCGACAACGGCATGGAATTCGCCAACAAGGACATGACCGGCGGCGCGAAGCATCGCTTCCGCTTCAAGATCTCGGATGACGAGCCGGTCGGCATTCTGGGCATGCTGGGCATCGGCATGAGCTTTGCCACCCCCGCCCATGGTCAGGCCAAGCCCATCGAACGGGCGTTCGGTGACTTCGCGAACGACATCGCCAAAGATCCGCGCTTTGCGGGCGCCTATACCGGGCGCCGGGTCGATGCCAAGCCCGAGAACTACATGTCGAAGGCCATCGAGCTTGAGACCTTCATCGCCGTGGTCGAGGAGCGGATCGCGGAACACAACGCCCGCGACGGTCGCCGGTCGCATACCGCGCAAGGCCGCTCGCTGGATGAGACTTTCGCGGAAAGCTATGCGCGGACCCCGATCCGGCCAGCCACCGAAGAGCAACTGCGGCTGTGCCTCATGGCGCAATATGTGCGGCCACTGAACAAGAAAAACGGGCAGATCACGCTCTACAAGAATTTCTACTGGTCGGAATGGATGTCGGAGATCGCGGGCCGGAAGGTGACCGCGCGCTTCAATCCCGAAGACCTGCACGAGGGCGCCTATATCTACAGCATGGCGGGCGAATACCTCGGCTATGCCGAATGCCGCCAGAAATCCGAATTCCGGGATCTGGCCTCGGCCAAGGCTGCGGCGAAGGAATGGGCGCGGCGGCGCAAGCAGTATCAGTCGATGCTGAAGGAACAGCGGCCGATCTCGATCAGCGATCTGGCGGCGGCGCTGGATGCCCGCCCGAAGGCCGCGCCGGTGGCGCCCGAGGCCAAGGTGGTCAAGCTGGACCGTCTTGCTCAGATCGAATTGCGCAAGAAGGGCGGCGGTCTGGTTCAACCCGCGTTGCCGGTGCCCGACACGTCACGCGATGCCGAACTGGCAGTGTTGCAATTCCCGGCCCCTGCGGCTGCGCCAAAGCGCGACCCCGATGTCGAGCGGTTCTGGCGGATGATCGAGATCGAAGCGCGCATGACGGCCGGAGAGGACATCCCGGCCGCTGATGCGGAGTTCTGGGGCCGGATCAAGGATCACCCGGTCTACCTCGCCCAGCGGGAAGTCTACGACCGCTTCGGCGCGGTGGCCATCGGATGAAATTGCCGCCGGGGGCGGGCTGGCCCCACGGCGGCGGACGGAAAGAGGAGAGAGCATGTTGGACGGAATGGAAAAAATCAACCTGGTCAAGAACGTAGCGCCCCTGCGCAATGTGATGTTGCTCGGCGCGGTGATCCGTCAGGTGCAGTATCGGGACGAGGGCATGCCGGGCATGGCCTGTTTCCACGGGTTTTCGGGATACGGGAAATCGCAGGCGGCCCTCTACAATACGCAGGCCACCGGCGCCTGCTGGGTCGAGATCAAATCGGTCTGGACCCGGAAGCACCTGGTCGAGAAGATCTGTCACGCCCTCGGCATCCCTGTCGGTCGCACGGTTGCCGACAGCGTCGAGAATATCGGGGAAGAGCTGTCAAAGTCCGGTCGGCCCCTGCTGCTGGATGAGGCGCATATCCTCTGCACCGACGGCATGATGAAGCTGCTGCACGATATCTACGAAAGTTCGCTGGGGTCGCCCATCGTGCTGATCGGGGAGGAAATGCTGCCGCAGTCGCTGGCCCGCTGGGAGCGGGTTCACAACCGCATTCTGGTCTGGGAACCGGCACAGCCTGCGGATCTTCGTGAGGTCGGCATTCTGGCGCAGCTGAAATGCCCGGAACTCCAGATCTCGGAAGAGGTCCTGACCAAGGTGCTGGTGGAGTCGCAGGCAGTCGCCCGGCGCATCGTCACCAACCTCCACCAGATCAAGGATTATGCCCGGACCGAGGGCAAGGTCGAGATCACCGCCGCCGATGTCCCGCATATCCGCTGGCAGATCGGCAAGGCACCTTCGCCGCGTGGGGGGATGTGATGGCAGCCGCATCGAAACGCATGGGGCGCCGCCCCGCCGACAAGGCCAGCGCGGGCCGTCAGGAAATGTGGCATGCGCTGAAGCGGACGCCTGGCGAAATCACGGTCACAGCGGTGGCAGAGGCCACCGGCGTCCACCGCTCCACCGTGCTGCGCTATCTGAACGCGCTGACCGCAGGCGGCTATCTGGAAGCCATCCCGGCACCCGCAGGCATGCCGGGATCATGGCGGCTGATCCGCGATGTCGGATATCACGCCCCCCGCGTTCGTGCCGATGGCAGCGCCGTCACGCAGGGCGAGATCACCGGGCAGATCTGGCAGGCCATGCTTGGGCTGAAAGACTTCGATTTCCGCGAGTTGATGCAGGGCGCCTCGATCGACATTCCCGAGGCGACGGCCAAGGATTACTGCAAGCGGCTGCTGGCCGCAGGCTACCTGCGGGTGCTGGTCAAGGCCGATCCGCATGCCGGTCGTATTGCGCGCTATAGGCTGATCCGGCGATCTGGCCCGGCGGCACCGCAAATCCAGCGGGTCCGGCAGGTTTATGACCCGAATACCGGCGCGGTCTATCCGGCGGAGGGCGGGCTGTGAACGCTGTCCTCTCCCCGCTTGATATTGCCCGCGCGGCATGGGGCGATGCCCTGCCGGACTGGGTGCAGCTGCTGGCCGAGGAATGCATCCGCACCAGCCAGAACCGGGTTGCAAAACGCTTGAACCGTTCGGCCTCGCTGGTCAGCGCCGTTCTGCGCGCGAAATATTCCGGCGACATGGGCGCCGTCGAGGATGTCGTGCGTGGCGTCTACATGGCCCAGACCGTCCAGTGCCCGGTGCTTGGCGAGATTTCGACCGCCGATTGCCGCGACTGGATGGCAAAGAGCCGGTCTTTTTCCAACGAGAACAGCGAGCGGGTCCGCATGTTCCGCGCCTGCCGGGCCTGCCCCCGCACAGAGAAAGGATAACGCCATGAGCCTGCAACGCTTCGATGCCGCAGCTTTCCGCGAACGGCTGCAACTGGCGATTTCGATAAAGGGCATGCCCCTGCCGCGCGTGGCGCTGGCCTGCGCCATGCCGCTGGCCTCGCTGGAGGGCTATGCCTACGGGCAGATGCTGCCGGGCACCAAGGCGCTGGCGCAGCTGTCGCAGGGCCTCAACGTCTCGGCCGACTGGCTGCTGTTCGGCGGCCGGAACGCCCGGAGGGCCGCGTGATGGCCCGGACGCTGTTCGAACAGGTCGACGGCTTTGACTGGTCCGACGACGCCTATGGCCTGTTCCGGTCGCTGACCAGTTCCAACGGCCGCGACGAGCTGGGCGCAGTGGTGCTGGTTTCCGCCGCCGTGCTGCTGGCGCGTCAGCAACCGGCCCAGACGACCGAGTCGGATTTCGAGCTGGTCCGGCTGGGTCAGGAATTCACGGATCTGATCCGCGAGGCCCGCGACCGGCTTTGTGACGGCCGCTGCCGCCCGGCTTTGCGTGTTGTCGGAGGTCGCCATGCCTGATGCCGCCATTGACCGCGATGTTCTGATCACCGCCGGGCGGGCGCTCGGCCGGATCGACCTTTACGGCCCGCGCGGCCTGACCCTGCTGAGCCTCGACGAGATCGAGGCCATGGCGCTCGCGCTGGTCATCCTCGGCCTCGTTGCCATCCCGCCCCATCAGATCATGCCGCCCGAGCGGCTTATCGTCGAGAGGAACTGACATGACCGACCAATCCCCGCACCCTGCCTTCGAGGCGGTCACCGATGGCATCATCATGATCGACGGGGTGCCGCATATGGCTGATGGCCGGGGCGCCAAGATCCCGCTGTCGATGATCAAGGACACCGACAAGCTGATCGACCAGACGGTGCGCACCATTCTCGGCTTCGCCAACCCGCTCTCGGATCAGGTGGCGCGCTTCAAGCAGCACACGTTCGACGACATCGGGGCACTGGAGGCTTTGCTCGCGGAAAAATACGGCGCCCGGCTGGGCGGCGCCAAGGGCAACAAGACCCTGACGTCGCATGACACCCTGTTCAAGGTAACCGTGCAGGTTGCAGACAATATCGCCTTCGGCCCCGAGCTACAGGTGGCCAAGGGGCTGATCGACGAATGTCTGAATGAATGGGCGGCGGGCGCGCGCGACGAGATCCGCACCATCGTGACGCGGGCCTTCAATACCGACAAGGAAGGCCAGATCAACCGGGCCGAAGTGTTCATGCTGCTGCGGCTGGAGATCAGCGATGACCGCTGGCGTCGGGCCATGGAGGCAATCCGCGATGCCATGAGGGTGGTCGGGTCGAAGACCTATGTCCGCTGCTACCGCCGCCGGGACATCGATGCCGCGTGGGAGCCGGTCACCATCGATCTGGCGAAGGCGTGACATGGCACAGCTTCGCCCTGATATGCCGATACACCAGCGCACCGCCCTGATTGCGGCGGCGCTGGCACGGGTGCTGGATCGCGGCCCGGAAATGTCGGTCGAGGCCACCGGCATGGCTTCGACCGATCTGGGCGTCTTCGTGATCAAGAACCAGTGGAGCGACGAACGTGTCGCCCACGAGATCGACGACATCGCCCGCGAGTTGGAGGTGCTGTTGTGATCCTCTCGCTCGACATCGTTCTGCCAGGCTCTGCCGAAGCCAAAGCGCAGGGTTGCATTTGCCCCAGCGGGCCGCCGTGGCCGGAAGTGCCCTACTTCCACCATGACGGGCACTGGTTTCGCCCTGATTGCCCGGCGCATCGAAATGCCGTGCTGGCCGAAGTTCAGCGCATGTTCGGGAGGCCGCAATGACCTTTTACCTCTTCGGCAGCCATGACGAAAAGCTCCGTCTGAAATCCTTCTCGTCCTCGACCAACGGCACCAAAGGCACGATCCGCATCACGCTGGAAACCTCCAGCATGTTCGAACTCGGATGCGCACTTGAGGAATTGCGCAATGTCCAGAAGGGCCAGCGCGAAAAGCCGAAACCCCAACCGAAACCCAAGGCAGCGAAACAGAAGGTGCTGGCCCTGCCGCCGCCGCCGCTCGCGCTGCCCAAACCGGAGTAAGTATCATGTCTGGCAAGCTTTCCGACCTGAACGATCACCTTTTCGCCCAGCTTGGCCGGTTGTCGACTGAGCTCACGCCGGAACAGATCGAAGCCGAGGTGGCGCGCACCAATGCGATTGTCGCCGTGGCCGAGCAGATCACCGAAGGCGCCAATCTCCAGCTGAAGGCTGCGAAGCTCTACCACGATGCCGGCGCTGGTATCCTGCCAATGCTGCCGCAGATCGGAAAGGCCGTCGAGAAATGAAGGGGCGGCAGATCCATTACGAACCTGAAGAACTCGCATGGATCGAGGCGCGGAAGGATTGGCCCCGTCGCGATCTGCATGTCGCGTTCTGTAACTTCTGGCAGCGTAGAGATGTCAGCCAGTCCAATTTGACGGCCCTGTGCAAGCGTAAGGGCTGGCTGACCGGGCGCACGGGCCAATTCCCGAAGGGCAACGTTTCGCACAACAAGGGCAAGCCCATGTCGCCCGCAATCCGCGCGAAATGCGCGCCCACCATGTTTCGATCGGGGAGCCGGAGCGGACGGGCGCAGGCACTTTACAAGCCGATTGGCAGCGAGCGGTTTTCCAAGGAGGGCTATCTGGAACGAAAAATCCATGATGGCCTGCCGCTGCAATCCCGCTGGCGGGCCGTCCATCTGATCCGCTGGGAGGCCCTTCACGGCCCGGTTCCTGCCGGACATTGCCTCAAGTGCCTGGATGGTGACCGCCAGAATACCGATCCCGCCAATTGGGAGTTGATCACCCGCGCCCTTTTGCCCGCCCTGAACGGTGGGCCTGGCGGCAAGCTCGCCTATGACGATGCCGCGCCAGAGGTGAAACCGGCGCTGATGTTGCTGGCGAAGCTGCGCAGGGCGAAGCAGGCGGTGGTGAGAGGTGCGCAATGACCAACCGCAATCTCCAACGCATGATCCATGCCGGTTGCAAACAGCTCGGGCTGGACGAGGACACGCGCCACGACCTGCAACGGGTTGCGACCGGCAAGTCCAGCTTGTCGGCCATGACCGACGCGGATCTGCTGAAGGTGGTCGAAGCCCTGAAACAGCGGGGCTTCACACCCACCGGAAACAGCTATTTTAAGGGGCGTAAAGGCACCTTCATGGGGGCTTTAAAGGGTAAGGCCGCGCGGGCGGATGTTCGGTTCATTCATGTGCTCTGGACCCAGCTTGCCGCAGCCGGTGCCCTCAAATCCCCTGATCGAGCCGGGTTGAATGCGTTCATCCGCGCCCGGTTCGAAGGCAAATGGGCAGCGGTCCCCATTGATGTCGATGCGATGCACGATCCCGGCCAGATCAATGATGTGATCCGCGCCCTGAAGGACTGGTGCAAGCGTGAAGGGGTGTCGATCAAATGACACTGCGGTCGGAGTTCATCGCCCTTCGCCCGGCCGGTGGCTTCGGCCTGATCATGGCCGATCCGCCATGGTCCTATGACATGCGGTCTGAGAAGGGGTATGCAAAATCGCCGGAGGCACATTACCGGACCATGGATCTGGCGGCGATCAAGGCTCTGCCGGTGGAACTGCTGGCCGCCCCCGATTGCCTGCTATGGCTCTGGGCGCTGGGGCCGCAGCTGCCGCAGGCGATGGAGGTGATCACCGCATGGGGCTTCACCTTCAAAACAGGCGGGCACTGGGCCAAGGTGGGCACCAGCGGCAAGCAGCACTTCGGAACGGGGTATATCCTGCGGAATGCGGGCGAGCCCTTCCTGATCGCCACGCGCGGCGCCCCCAAGACCACCCGTGCGATCCGCTCGGTAATCATTGCGCCGGTGCGCGAACACAGCCGGAAGCCAGACGAGGCTTTTGATGCCGCATCCCGGTTGATGCCGGGTGTGCAGCGTCTGGAGCTTTTCAGCCGTCAGAACCGCCCCGGCTGGATCAGCTGGGGCGATGAGACCGGCAAATTCGCGGTGGCAGCGCCATGAACTGCCCGGATGACCTTCGCCTCCTGCACCAGGAAGCCGCCTTGCTCGCCCTTCTTGAGCGGGTAGCGCTATTGGAACGTGCCTTGTCCTTCGAGGTCCGTCAGCGCGAGCGTATGGAAGAGGTCATCCTGAAGCTCACCGGCTTGCCCAGGCGCGTTGACCGCCTTGAACGCGACCGTGCCGCAAGGGGGCAGCAATGACCCGCGAAAAGGCGCAGGACGCGTGGATTGACCTTCTGGAACGGGATCTCGGGCAGCCCGCGGTCCTGCGCCTGCTGGCCAATTGCGGCGGCCAGAAGCGCGCGGTGCCGAAGCGATCAGCGGGATCGGCGCTGGCCCGTGAACTGGGGACAGAGGTGGCCGAATGGCTGGCCCTGCGTTTCGGGGGCACCAGCCTCGACATCCCCAGCCCGCGCGGCCGCGAACAGCAAAGCCAGGCATCGCGGCTGCGCGCGGCGATTCTGGATGCCGGATTGACCGAACCGCGCCGTTCTGCGAACGATATCGCGTCAGAGTTCGGCGTCAGCGCTGTGTGGGTCCACACCTTGCGGTCCAGAATGCGCGCCGAATTCGCCCAGCTGTCCCTGCCTCTGCCCGATCCTGCCCCCCGGAAACCGCCTTACGGGGCCTAAAGCCCTGCCGGTGTGGCACTCCCGATCGTGATCGGGACCGCATCCAGCGCCCGACAGTGACAGGGCGCGGATATGAGAGACCCCAATACCATCCTCATCCAGACCGGGCTGGCCGGGCTGAACTATCAGCCGGGCAAGCCGGATGGTTTCTTCGGGCCGAAAACGGAGGCCGCAGGCGCGGCCTGGCTGGCCGCCAAAGGCCAGCCTGCGGGCACGGTGCTCGTGCCGGAAACCACCTCGGTCATCTATCAGGGCAGCGCGCGTTATCCGGTTGAGGAAATCGTGGTGCATTGCAGTGCAACGCGCCCCGAATGGATGGCGAATGCCTCCCTTTCCGAACAGCGCGCCGAAATTCGGCGCTGGCACGTCGAGGGCAATGGCTGGCAGGACATCGGTTACCATTGGCTCATCGGGCGCGATGGATCGACACTGGCCGGGCGACCGGAAACCGTGATCGGCGCCGGTGTCGAAGGGCACAATCGCGGCGTGATCCATATCTGCCTGATCGGCGGCGCGGGTTCCTCGGAGACCGATGCGTTCTCGCGCAATTTCACCCAGCGTCAGGGCGTCAGCCTGCGCCAGCTGATCCAGGGCATTTCGATGCGCACCCGCATCAAGCGGATCAGCGGCCACAATGAATGGGCCGCGAAAGCCTGTCCCGGCTTCAATGTTCCCGGCTGGCTGAAGGAGGCCGCGTGATGCAACAGGTTCTGACGGCGATCTATGCCGAAGTGCTTCCCATCCTTCTTCAACTGATCGCGGCCGCGCTTGGCCTGATCCTGCTCCGGGCTTCGGAGGCAGCGCGCGCGCGTTGGGGCATCGAGGTCGAGGCTCGCCACCGCGAGGCGCTGCAATCGGCGCTGATGTCGGGGATCAGCGCCGCGCTGACGCGGGGCCTGCGCGGGGATGCCGCCATTCAGGCCGGAATCGCCTATGCCCATGAAAGCGTGCCGGATGCGCTGGCGGCGCTGAAGCCCGATCCGAAGGTGTTGCGCAGCCTGGCGGAAGCGAAGTTCCACCAATCCTCCCCGCTGCACTACATCGGCATCGACACCGCGAAGCCGGGGGTGCCCCGGTGAACCAGCCTCCCGTCTTCGACCTCGGCCCGATGCTGGCGCTGGTGCTGGCCGCGCTGAACATCCTGAATATCCTCTACACCTGGTGGCGCACCCGCGATCAGAACGTCGAAAGCCGGTTCCGCGCCGGATCGGACCGGATGGATCGCCTCGATCAGCGTCTTGCCAGTGTCGAACAGACCCTGCGCGCCCAGCCCACGAAAGAGGACATGCATGATCTTCGGCTCGGGATTGCCGATCTGAACGGCGAGTTGCGCGAGATCCGCGCCCGGCTGGAAGCCTCGGCCGAGCATGGCAAGCGGCAGGATAACGTCCTGACCCGCGTCGAACAGTTTCTTCTGGAACGCAGCAAATGACCGATTTCCACGCCTTCAACAGCCGTCACCGCCGTCTGGCCATCCTGCGCTTTCTGGAGGTCAGTGCGGCCTATACCTCGAATGTCTCGATCCTGACCGATGTTCTGAACAGCGATCAGATCGGGATCAACACCACGCGCGACCAGACCGCGACCGAACTGGCATGGCTGGCCGAGACCGGGTTTGTCACGCTGAGTGGGCGCGATGATTTCCGGGTGGCGACCGCCACGGCGCGCGGCATCGAGATCGCGCTCGGCCGCGCCACGCACCCGGACATTCAGCGCCCCGGCCCGAGGGGCTGACATGCCACCGCCCCGCAAGATCGACCTACTGCCGCCCGAGCTGCGCGACTGGCTGCGCGACGAACTGCGCGACCGAGGCTTTGCCGGTTACGAGGATCTGGCCGAACGCCTGAACTTCCGGCTGGAAGAAGAAGGGCTGGAACTGCGCATCCGCAAATCCGCGATCCATGCCTATGGCGTGGAATACGAGGCCATGGTGAAGGCGCAGGAAGAAGCCAGCGCCTGGGCCGTGGGCTGGATGCAGGATGAAGGCCTGGCGGATGAGGCAAAGCGCCATTCCGTCCTGTTCCAGATGATCACGACGCTGGCCTTCAAGGTGATGAAATCGCAGGCCCTGAAAGAAGGCGACGAGATCGACCCGAAGGAACTGCATTTCCTCGGCCGCATGCTGAAGGACGTGATGTCTTCGTCCGGCATCCGGGAACAGACCATAGCCGCAGACCGCAAGGCACAAGCCGCCAAGCTGGAAGCGGCGGTTGTCTCGGGCGACATCGATGCCGAGGCCGCGGCCAAGGCCCGCCGGATCATGGGGTTCGCATGATGGATGATCGATCCACCGCAAACCTGATCCTGCTCGCCCAACTGCACTATCAGCACGCCCGCTGGTGGACGCTGGCCGCCGCATGGATCTTCGGCCGCCACCGCACTGTGCGCCATCTCGGCCGCGTCGGTCGCGTCAGCTTCTGGCGCGGTCAGCCTTACCTCCTTTCCTTCCGCGAAACCGCAACCTCCTGAGGACCATCCCATGTTTCGACTGCGTTCCTTCGACTCCCTGCTGATCATCTCGACCCTGATCGGACTGGCGCTTTTCCTGATGCTGCCCGTCGCAGTGGCAGCCCAGACCATCGACATTGCCACCGGCAAGGCGGGCGGTGGCTATGACCGGCGCGCCCGACAGATCGAACAGCGCCTTGAACAGCGCGGCGTCCTTTCGACGGTGATCAATCTGAACGGCTCCGATGAAATCTCGCTCGCCCTCTGCGGCGGTCGGGCGAACCTCGGGATCATGCAGATCGACGCGATCTATGCCCGCTCGCTCGAAGGCTGCCAGATGAAGGCGGTCGGTTCCTATGGCGCCGAGGCGGCCCTGATCCTGTTCCCGCCCCGGTCTGATCTGGATGAACTGTCCGACCTCGGCCCCGGATCGGCCGTGCTGGTCGATACGATCGGCAGCGGGTCGGAACTGTTCTGGCGGACCATCACGCGGATCGAGACCGGCGAGGATGGTGGCAATGACGAATGGGCCTCCGCCCGCGTGGTGAACGATCCGCTGGAACTGGCCAACACCTCGGCCGAGATGGGCGAGATCGACGCGGTGGTGCTGGTGCGCAAGCCCGACAGCGCCGATGTGCAGGCCCTGATCGGACAGGGCTGGACGGTGGGCGAGTTGTGGGACCGGGACATCAACGATCTCGAATTCAACGGCGCTGCGCTCTACCGCTCGGAAAAGCTGAAGATCCCGACACCGGGCGGCAAAACCGTGAAGGCATGGGGCTATGAGGTTCGCAGCTTCATCGCCGTGCCGCGCGCTCTGGCCGAAGGCGACCGCCAGCGCTTTGCCGCAATCACCGCCGCGGCACAGTGAGGCCGTGATGAAAACGCTTACCAACGAACAAGCCGCCGTGCTGCTGGCCTTTCTTGAAGCCTTCGATACGACCACGACAGGGGTCTGGGCTGGGATCGAAGCGTGCATGCGCGACGACTTCGACATTGATAACCCTGAAGACGCGCTGAACGAAGTGCGCGACACCCTTCAGGGCTCTTGAAGCAGGCTTAATATGGCCGCCACGGTTCCCACCTCGCCGGTGATCCAGTTTCTGCCCTATCAGCGGCGGTGGATCGCCGATCAGTCGCGCTTCAAGATCGGGATGTTCTCGCGCCAGACCGGCAAGACCTTCTCGACCGGCGGGGAATGCGCGGATGATTGCTTTACCGCCTGGGCCGAGGACCGGCGCGCGCGGTGGGTGATCCTGTCGCGGGGGGAACGGCAGGCGGCCGAGATGATGACCGAGGTCATCAAGCCTTTCACGCGGGCCTATTACGAGGTCTATAACACCCTGTTGAAGGGGGGCGAGCCGACCTTTCACGAAGGCGAGTTTCGCGCCCCGCAAGAGAAAGGCCCGGATGCGGTCTACAAGCAGCTGGAAGTGGCCTTCCCGAACGGATCACGGATCACCGCCTTGCCCGCGAACCCCGACACCGCGCGCGGGTTCTCGGCCAATGTGATCCTCGACGAATTCGCCTTCCATGCCAAATCGCGCGAGATCTGGGCGGCGCTGTTCCCGGTCATTTCCCGATCGGGGCTGAAGTTGCGGGTGATTTCCACCCCCAACGGCAAGGGGAACAAGTTCTACGAGCTGATGACGGCCGAGAATTCGGTCTGGTCGCGCCACGTGGTCGATATTTACGAGGCGGTGCGGCAAGGGCTGGATCGCGATATCGACATGCTCCGCCGGGGTATGGCCGACCCGGATGCCTGGGCGCAGGAATACGAACTGCAATGGCTGGACGAGGCGTCCAGCTGGCTGGATTACGACCTGATCGCCGCCTGCGAGGCGAATACTGCGGGCCTGCCCGAACATTACATGGGCGGGCTGTGCTTCGTCGGCGTCGATATCGCCGCGCGGAATGACCTCTTCGTCATCGTGGTGGTCGAGCTGGTGGGTGAGGTGCTGATGGTGCGCGAGATCATCGCGGAACGCCGGATCAGCTTTGCGCGTCAGGATGAACTGCTGGCCGGGGTGATGAAGCGGTATCGCGTGGTGCGCGTGGCGATGGACCAGACCGGCATGGGCGAAAAGCCGGTCGAGGATGCCAAGCGCAATCATGGCGAGGATCGCGTCCAGGGCGTTCTGTTCAGCGCGGCCGCCAAGCTCGACATGGCGACGACGCTGAAGGAGTCGATGCAGGACCGCAAGACCCGCATCCCGGCGGGCGACCCGGTGCTGCGCGCCGATCTGCACTCGATCAAGTCGCAGGTTGGCGTCACCGGCATCCGGCGCCTGGTGGCGGACGGTGACAGCGACGGCCACGCTGACCGCTTCTGGGCGCTGGCGCTGGCGGTCTCAGCCGCGAACCTCGGGCCGGAAAGCTTTGGATATGAGGCCGTGCCCGGCACCCGCAGCCGCTGGGCCGATCCTGACACGGATGATGAAGAAGAGGCCACCGGCGGGCGCTGGGGCGGAGGGGCATGGTAATGGCACTACTCGATCAATTTGGCAGGCCCATGCAGCGCGCGGCGACCCGTGACCTGCTGGAACGGCAGGCGGTGGCGACCGTGGGGTCGGTGCGCTCGATCCAGGCGGGGCACCCGGCCGATGGCCTGACCCCGCCGCGGCTGGCCCGTATCCTGCGCACAGCGGAAACCGGGGATGCGACC
Source organism: Gemmobacter nanjingensis (assembly GCF_014652195.1). Lineage (NCBI taxonomy): Bacteria > Pseudomonadati > Pseudomonadota > Alphaproteobacteria > Rhodobacterales > Paracoccaceae > Gemmobacter > Gemmobacter nanjingensis. Next base: position 214,954 of record NZ_BMYI01000005.1, on the reverse strand, counting down.
GAATACCTCCAGTTCGCGGAACAGATGGAGGAAAAGGATCTGCACTATGCCGCCGTGCTGGGCGTCAGGAAGCGGGCGATCCGGTCGCTGGAATTGCAGGTCGATCCGGGCGGCAAGAGCGGAGCGGCCGATGAACTGGCCGCCATGACCCGCGAGACGCTGGAGTCCGCCGCCGTGCGCACCACGCTGATCGACATGATGGATGCGCTCGGCAAGAGCTTTTCCGTCTGCGAAATCCTCTGGGAGCGTGAGGGCAAGGGCCTGCGCGTCGCAGGGCTGGAATGGGTCGATCCGTCCTGGTTCGAATTCGACGGCACCAACGGCAATTACCTCTATCTGCGCGATAACGCCGGGCCTCAGCCCCTGCGCGCCGACAGTTTCGTCATTCATCTGGCCAAGGCCAAATCCGGCCTGCCGATCCGGGGTGGCCTCGCGCGGCTGGCGGGATGGGCCTATCTCTTCAAGAACTACACCCTGAAGGACTGGGCCATCTTCCTCGAAGCCTATGGCCACCCGCTTCGCCTCGGCAAATACGGGCCGTCCAGCTCGCCCGAGGATCGCCGCACCCTGCTGAAGGCCGCGCGGCAGATCGGCGTCGATATGGCGGCGATCATCCCGAAGGACATGGATCTCGAAGTCGTGCCCGGCGCCACCAATGGCGCGGACAAGATGTATGAGGGCAATGCGCGCTATTGGGACGAACAGATCTCCAAGGGGATTTTGGGTCAGGTCGCCACCACTGACGCCATTGCGGGTGGCCATGCGGTCGGCAAGATCCACGAACAGGTGCGCGATGACATCCGCGATGCCGATGCCGAACAGCTGGCCGCCACGCTGCAACGCGACATCGCCGGGGCGCTCCGCCGGTTGAATTTCCCCGAGGGGACGCCGCTGCCCCATATCAGCTTCCCGCCGCCGGAATCGGTGGACCCGAACCTGATGCTGGATCTGATGGAGCGTGGCCCGAAAGCCGGGCTGAAGATCGCGGTCAGCCAGATCCGCGAGGTCTTTGCCCTGCGCGAACCGGAAGACGGCGAAGAGGTTCTGACACCACCAGCCCCGCCGGAGCCGCCGCCGGTTGTCCCGCCTGCGGAAGCACCGCCGCCCGACGCGCGGCAGGTTGCTTCCCGGCAGGCTGATCCTGACGGCGACAGCATCGATACGCTGATCGACGAGCTGCTGCGGGACGGTGATATGCAGCGCGCCATGGAGGCCGAGTTTGGCGAATTGCTCGAATCCCTCGCGCGCGCGCGCGATATGAATGAGGTGCAGGACATTCTGGCCGTCTTCCGCGATGCGGCGCCAGGGCCGGTGCTGGACCTGCTGGCGCGATCAACCTTCGCGGCGCGGCTGGCCGGTGAAACCGGCGCCGGGATCAGGGACTGACCATGGCAAAGATCGAGCTGAAGGCGCTGCCGCATCGGGAAGCGATCGAGTATTTCCGCAGCAAGGGATTTGCGGCGCAGCTTCAGCGGTTTCATCACCTCGATCATTTCCGCGAGGAACATGCGCGTGATTTCGTGGTGGCGAAGGCCATGCGGGACGATGTCCTGACCGCGATCCGCGAAGAGGTTGACCGGCTGCTGGCCGAGGGCAAGACGGTTCAGCAGGCCTCGGCCGATCTGGCACCGCGCCTGAAGGAACTGGGCTGGTGGGGGCGGTCGATCCAGACTGATCCGCTGACCGGGGAAACGCAGGAGGTGCAGCTTGGGTCGATGCGCCGCCTGCGCACGATATTCGACACCAATATGCGCACCGCGCATGCGGCCGGGCACTGGGCCAGCATTCAGCGCACCAAGCGCGCTTTGCCCTATCTGGAATATGTTCAGATCGAGCGACCGACCAAACGCCACGATCACGCCCGGTTCCATCGCAAGATCTGGCATGTCGATGACCCGATCTGGCGGCGCATCTATCCGCCAAACGGTTACTTTTGCGGCTGCACCGTCCACCAACTGACCGAAGGCCAGCTGCGGCGCGAGGGCAAGACCGTCTCACCGCCGCTGGATCTGGAGGAAGAACCCTGGACCAACAAGCGCACGGGCGAGAGTTTCATGGTGCCCGCGGGCGTCAATCCGGGGTTTGACGGCAACCCCGGCGCTGCCTGGCTCGACCTCGGGCAGGACTGGGACCGGATGACCCCGGACCTCACCCCTGATCGTCGCGCCTTAGAACGCGGCATCATTGAGGGCCTGCGACTGCGCCGCGTCGGGGACGGCCGCGAGACGTTGGTCATCACCGATGCGGCTTCACAGCCTATCAAGATGATCACAGCAGAGACTGCTACCCCGGACAGTGTGAGATTCGACCTCTCTTCCGCGCCCACAGATGCCAGTTTCCTGCATAGCCATGTGTCCGAGGCGACGTTTTCGCGGGCGGATCTTCAAATGCTGCTCGACACCGCAGGCCATTCTGTGACGGCGATTACACCCGGCGGCTCGATATGGCGCGCGGTCAGAACCCGGAATGTGATCTATACCGAAGCTGTGAAGCAGTTTGGCAAATCCCGCACATTGATGTTTTGGGAAGAGCTGAAGGCACTGCCAGATCCCGAAGGACAAGAGATATTTGGGCATGCGCGAATGCTCTGGCTTGAGAAACAGGGCGTCCTTACCTATCATTTCAGAATGTCCGCGCGCGTTGCCCAACTGATGGAGAGATACGCGGATTTGTTGCAGAGGCTTGTCAATGCCCGTCCTGAGACCTGATCCGCACCCTTGCGACCTGGACGCCTGGAAACAGCGCCTGCGGGAGCTTGAGGCTGACCCATCCGATCCGATGCGGGATAATCAGATCGAAATGACTAGGGCCCAGATAGCAGCCATTGAGGAAGCTCTTCAAAAATCGCCTCTGGAGGCCCGCTAGGCCCTGCGGTGCGCAATCCCCCGCGAAAACCCGGCTCGGGCCTTTTTGAACGCGCTCCGGGGTTTTTGAACGGTATCCCGCCCGACCTCTCCCCCTGCATTCCCGTGACCGGCAAGCCGGTCCCCCGGAAACCGGCTTACGGGGCCTTTTCCCGGATCGTCATGGCACATGATGGCCATGACCCAGCTTGTCCGAAACATCTGTGCCGCCGTCGCGCTGCCCGCCGCACCATCCGACCGGATCGAGCTGATCCCGGTCGGCGCCTTCAAGACGGCTGACCGGCGTCCGGCCTTCCGGCTGGACGATCCGCAGGTGGTGATCGACGCCAGCCTGCAACTTGCCGCTGGCAACGTCCTGCCCATCGACTTCGATCATCGGTCCTTCGCCGCGGCCGGACAATCCGACAGCCGCGCCGCAGGCTGGATCACCGGCATGGTGGTCGAGGGCGGCCGCATCATGGCTTCGGTCGAATGGACGCCGGAGGGACGCAAGGCCCTCGACGAGCGCGCCTATCGCTTCGTCAGCCCGGTCTTCAAGAACCGCCCCGATGGTCAGGTGGTGCTGATCGAGGGCGCCGGTCTGGTGAACACCCCCGCACTTCCACAACTCCGCCAACTCGCATCCAGAGAGGATCTGAACCCGATGGAACCGATCGAACAGATCGCGGGCCTGCTCGGCATTGCCGCCGACCGGACCGACGATATCGTGGCGCGCGTCACCGCGCTTACCGCCGCTGAGACCCAACTTGCCTCGATCACAGCAGCCGCACAGGTGACCGGCGGCGATGCCGTCACTCAGATCTGCGCCCGGCTGACCGCTAAGGCGCCCGATCCGGCGCAATTCGTGCCCATGGCTTCGTTCTCGGCGCTGCAAACCCAGCTGGCCGCACTTCAGGCCGACATTGGCAAGGACAAGGTCGATGCCGCGCTGGAGAAGGCGCGCGACGAGGGCAAGCTCACTCCCGACCTGGAAGACTGGGCGACCCAGCTGGCATCAAAAGACCTGTCGGCCTTCGAGGGCTGGGCCGCTGTCGCGCCGGTGCGGGTCAACCTTGGTGAGCGTCAGCTTGCCGGTCGGAAACCGCCGCTGAAAACGGCAAGTGACGGCCTCGACGTGCTGGAACGGCAGGTCGCCTCCCGCATGGGCGTCAGCGAGGACGCTTTCCTGAAACAGCGCAGCGCGATGCAGGAGGTCTGATCCATGACGGCGCTCACGAAAAACACCCCGCGCACCCGTGTCGGCATTGGCCAGCGCTTCCGCGACCCGGTCGCGGCCACGACCCGCATCTTCGCCGGGGCAATGGTCGCCCTCAATGCCACGGGCTTCGCGGTCAAGGCGGCGCCTTCCGCCACGCGCATCCGGGGCGTGGCGCTGGATGAGGCCGACAACAGCGCCGGTGCCGCCGGGGATGTGGCGGTCGATATCGAACGCGGCCCGTTCCTCGTGGCGAATGACACCACGAACCCGGTCACCCGCGCCCATATCGGCGGCACTGTCTACGTCGTCGATGACACCACGGTCGGGTCTTCGGCCACCGGCACCATCGCCGCAGGCAAATGTCTGGACGTGACGCCCGAGGGCGTTGTCGTCGAAATCCTCTGATCGGAGATCCGCAATGGATATCACCCGCGCCGCACTGGCCGCCCTCAACACGGCCATTCAAACGGCCTTCAACACCCGTCTCACTGGCGCTGAAACCACCTATTCGCGGATCGCGATGACGGTGCGCTCGACCACCGGGCAGGAAGCCTATCCGAAGCTTTCGGAACTCGGTCCGATGCGGGAATGGATCGGGGAACGCTACATCCAGCGCCTCGAAGAAGACGGGTTCATCATCAAGAACCGCAAGTTCGAGGGCACGGTTGCCATCCCCGTGGACAAGATCGATGACGATCAATACGGGATCTACACCCCTGTGGTCGAGGATCTTGCGCAATCTGCCGCTGAACTGCCCGACGATCTGGTCTGGGCTCAGCTCGAACTGGGCTGGACCACGAAGCACTATGACGGTCAGTTTTTCTTCGACACCGATCACCCGGTTCAGGATGTCAATGGCGAAGAGCAGTCGGTCTCCAACAGTCAGGGCGGTTCGGGCGCGGCCTGGTATCTGATCGACGACACCCGGCCGATCAAGCCGTTCATCTTTCAGGACCGTTCGGCCGCCCGGATCACCCCGAAGACCAATCTGAACGACGACAACGTGTTCTTTCAGGACGAGTTCATCTGGGGTGCCAAGCGCCGCTGCGCCACTGGCTTCGGTGCCTGGCAGCTGATCATCGGCTCGCGGCAGGATCTGACGCCCGAGAACTACGCCGCCGCACGGGCGGCCATGATCGGCGCACGGGGGCATCGGGATCGCAAGCTGAACCTGAAACCGAAGCTGCTTGTGGTGCCTGCCGCGTTGGAAGGGGCGGCCCGCGAAATCCTGATGGATGAGCGTGCCGAGAACGGCTCGACCAACAAGTGGCGCAACACCGCTGACCTGCATGTCGAGGGCCGCCTGACCCTCTGACCGGCGGTCGGTTTCCCAAGGGGGCGGTGTGCCGCCCCCAACGATAAACCGACAGGAGCTGATCCATGACCCGGAAGCCGAAGATCTCGGACAAACCCGATACCCAGGGCGCCAAAGACAGCCTTGAGGGCACCCCGCCCGAAGAGGCCAAGGCGCCGATCACGGCCGATCCGCAGCAGGCGGCGGCACCGGCGGAGGCGGATGCAACCATCCCCTCCGCCACCCACCCCGATGCCGCAGGCGACGAGGCCGCCCCTGCGGCTCCCGACACCGCCTCGACTGACGCGCCGGTGACGAGCGGCCCCGCCGCTGCGGCGGAGGCCGCGTTGACCCGCCCCCCGGCCGATACTGCCACCCGCGATGGTGGCCCCGCTGAGGCCGACATCCGTGTCGTCTGCCATGCTACGGACGGGCGCCGGCGTCTCGGCCGCCGCTGGCCGCACGGTGAAACCGTGGTGCCCGCCGGCCTGCTGGATGCCGATGCGCTGCGCCGGCTGCGCGACGATCCGTTGTTCACCGTCCTGAGCGGGGCGTGAACCGATGGCCTATGTCACCGTCGCCGAGTTCCGCGCGCCGCTGCCCGAGCGGGATCTGGTCCGTCTGACCGATCTGGCCGGGGACAGCGATACCGTGGACGAGGCCGTCATCGCCCAGGCGTTGCAGGATGCATCGGACGAGATCGACAGCTATATCGGCAAGGTGGTTTCCACGCCGCTGGCCGATCCGCCGAGCCACCTGAAGGTGATCTGCCGCGATCTCGCCCTCCATCGGCTCTATATCAATGTGGGCCACGACATGACGGCGCAGGCAACCCTGCGCAACGCGGCGATCCGCTATCTGGAGCGTGTGGCGGCGGGTGAGGTGGCAATCGGTGGCGGCCCCGCCCCGATCGCCACCTCGCCGGGCATCGCCATGACAGAAGGCGCAGAGCGGCAGATCACCCGCGACAGCCTGCGGGGGTTCTGATGGCTTTTACAATGATTGTCACAATCAACGAAACCGAGGCGTCGCGAGTCTTTTCAGGTTTGCGTGACGCACTTTCGGACATGACGGTGCTGATGGACAATATGGGGCGAGTCCTTGTTTCCAGCGCCCGTTCACGCATCGACACCACCAATCGCGCTCCGGACGGCAGTCTATGGCCGCAGAGCCAGCGCGCGCGCGAGCATGGCGGCAAGACGCTCTATGAAACCGGGCTATTGCTGGGCAGCATCAATGCTTGGGCAGGGACGGATCACGTAATGGTGGGCTCGAATGCACCCTATGCACGCATCCATCAGGAGGGGGCCGAACAAGGGCAATTCGGAGCACGTGCTGGCCGTACCCGCCCTTCAACCAAACGACCCAAAAGTCAGGACTACTTCTTCATGCTGCCGTGGGGTGACATTCCGGCGAGACCTTACATTGGTCTATCGCAGGATGACGAAGCGACAGTCGTGGAGTTAGCAGAAGCGCACTTTTCAGACATTGTGGCGGGACTGCAATGATACCTGAAATCATCGCCCATCTGAAGGCTGAAGTTCCTGCGCTACAGCGCCGTGTTTACGCGGCGGCCGATCTTGCAAATCTGATGCGGTCTGACGCGCCGCCGACACTTACACCCTGCGCACATGTAATTCCTACGGGCATCGCGGTCCTGCCGAACACCACAGTTGTGACCGGCGCATATGTGCAGGGGATCGATTGGGGAATCGCAGTTGTTCTCAGCCTGCGAGCCCATGACCAGAATGGCGAACGGCTGGCAATGAATGACGCCCAGCCACTCATCAAACAGGTGGCATTGAAACTGGCCGGGTGGAACCCGGCTGAAAATCTCGGAGTGCTGATGTTCCGTGGTGCGCAGCTTCGTGCCTTCGCACGCGGTATCGCGATCTATGAGATCAACTTCACCCTTTCTGATCAGCTGAGGATCTCGCGATGACCGCGCCCCATCCGCTGCCCGCAGAGGGCGGCAGCTACATCCGCAATGCCGATGGCAGCCTGACCCCGCTCGACGAGGCCGCTCCCCGGAAACCGCCTGCGGCAAAGCCCGCAAAACCCGCCGTAAAGGAGGAATAAATGCCGCTTTACTGGGACGAGAAAACCCTCCTCCTCAAGACCGAGACCAGCTACGGGGTCGATGCCACGCCCACCGGCGCGGCGAATGCGATCCTTGCCACCGATGTTCGGCTCTCGCCGATGGAGGGGCAGGATGTGGACCGGGCGCTCGAGATGCCGTGGATGGGCGCCTCGGGCACCATTCCGACCGGGCTGCATGCGAAGCTCTCCTTCAAGGTCGAGCTGAAGGGCTCGGGCACGGCGGGCAGCGCCCCGGCCTTCGGGCCGGTCCTGAAGGCGCTTGGCTTTGCCGAGGTGATCGCCGCCGGGGCTTCGGTGACTTACAGCCGGGTGTCGAAGAACCATTCCTCGGCCACGATCTGCCTCAATATCGCGGGCACGCTCTACAAGATCCTCGGCGCGCGCGGCACCGGCACGCTGCGGGTCAATGCCCAGGGCATCGTCTATCTGGAGGCGGAGCTGACCGGGCTCTTCGTGCAGCCGTCGTCGCAGGCGCTGCCCACGGTCACGCTCGGCACCCAGCTCAGCCAGTTCCCGCAGGTGGCGACCTCGGCCAATACGCCCGGCTTCACGGTGGATGCGACCGCGCTGGTGCTGCGCTCGCTGGCGCTGAACCTTGGCAATACCGTCTCGACCCGGTTCCTGATCGGCTCGGAAAGCGTGATCATCGAGAAGATCTCCGAGATGATCGACTTCACCGTCGAGGCGGTGCCGCTGGCCACGCTGAACCCCTATGCGCTGGCGGCGGCGGGCGGTCTGGTGCCGCTGAGCCTCGTGCATGGCACCGGCGCCGGGAAGATCTGCACCCTGACGGTGCCGCGCCTGCAGCTGCAGCGCCCCGCCGGGCTCGAACAGCAGAACCGCATCGTCGAATGGCCGCTGCGCGGCGTGCCGCTGCCGGACAGCGGCAATGACCAGCTGACCCTCGCATTCACCTGAAGGAGCCTTCCCTTGTTCAAGCTGCTGCAAAAGCCCGAGTTCTCGCACACCGTCAAACTCTCGGTGCCTGTCGATGGCGGGCATGACACCCAGACCTTCACCGCGCGGTTCCGGGCGCTGCCGGTCAGCGAGGTGACGGCCCATGACACGATGACGGCCGAGGGGACCGCGACCTATCTGCGCGAGATCCTGACCGGCTGGGAGGGCGTGGTCGATGATGCGGGCGAGGAGATCGCCTTCAATGATGCCAACCGCGACCGGATGATCGATCTGCCCTTCGTGCGGGTGGCGCTGCTGGAGACCTACAACGCGGCGATGCTGGGCGCGAAGCGGGGAAACTGAGCGAGGCGGGGCGGTTCTGGGCCGGGGGCGGCTTCTCCGGCGCGGATCGCCGCGCGGCCGAAGCCGATGCGGCCTTCTTCGGGCTCGCCCTTGAGGCGGCTGACCGGAGCTTCGGGCTCTGGGCCGAGAACCTTCCCGCGCTCGAGGCCTTCTTCGCGGTCAGCAACCAGTGGCGGGTCTCGCCGGTCTTCGGCGGGCCGCCCCTCTGGCTCGGTCTCGATTACGCCGCCTGCCGCGCCGCCTGGGACAGCGCCGGGATCGCGATCACCCCCGAACTCTGGGCCGGGTTCCAGACCGTCGAGGCCGCCGCAAAAGACGCATTGAACAGCAGGTAAATCATGACCGCCGATGGCAAGATCAATCTCGACATGCTGATCCGCGTGGTGGCCGATCAGGCCCGGCGCGAGATGGCGGATCTGACGCAGGCGACGCGGGGCGTTGCGGCTGAGGCGCGGGATCTGGCCTCGGCTGGCGCCACCACCACGCCGGTGCTGGATGGCCTTGCCGCCGGGGCGCGCCATGCCCAGACCGGGCTCGTTGGCATGACCACCGCGCTTGCCGCGCAGGAAACCGCGATGCAGCGGGCGATTGCCGCCTGGTCGGGGCTGTCGCGGGCCGCGGAAGACAGCACCGCCTCGGGCCTGCGGCACGGGCTGATGCTCGACGAGCTCCGGGCGCGCTATAACCCGCTCTTCGCGGCCTCGCGGCAGTATGAGATGGCGCTGCGCGATATTGCCGAGGCGGAACGGCTGGGGGCGATCTCGGCGCGCGAGGCGGGGGCCGCGCGGGCGGCGGCCGCGCAGGGCATGCTGGCCCCGATGCAGCGTCCCGGTTCGCGCGGCGGTGCCGGGCCCAATCCCTATACGGCGAATATCGGGGCGCAGGGCTTCGACATCGGCGTGACGGCGGCGATGGGGATGAACCCGCTGATGATCGGGCTGCAGCAGGGCTCGCAGCTGGCGGGCATCGCGCAGCAGATGGGTGGCGGCGAGAAGGCTGCCAAGGGACTGGCACAAGGGCTCTTGTCCATCTTCAACGCCACCAGCCTTGCTGCCATCGGCCTGACCGCGCTGGCGGCGGTGGGCATTCAGGGCCTCATGGCGCTGGCCGGTTCGGCCAGGTCGCTCGAGGAGCGGATGGAGGCGGTGAAGACCGCCTTCGAGCGGTACAAATCGAGCATGGCCATCGTCAACGCCAGTTCGGACGATCTGGCCCAACAGTTTGGCAAGGCATCGGCGGCGGCGCTTGGCCTCTACACGGTGCTGTCGAACCTCGACCGCATGACGCTGGCGCAGAAGCTGAAGGACACGGGCAATGCCCTCCGCGAAACCCTCAGCATTCCGCGCACCGATCCCGACCTTGAATTTGCCTCATCGCGGATCGGCCGCTTCTTCGGTCTCGGCGGCGGGTATACGGCGCTCAGCACCTATGGCGGCGAGATCGAAAGCTTCAAGGCGGCGATCAGGGGCGTCGAAACGGCAGAGGGGATCGATGCCCAGACGGCGGCGATGCAGATCCTGCTTCAGCAGGTGGAACAGCTGGTCGCGCTGAACGGCGAGACCTCAGATGACGAGCAGAAGCTGATCGACCTGATCCGCGACCGGGCGAATACCCTGCTCGGCATTCAGGCCATCGAGACCGCGCAGGCCGAGGCGAAGAAGCGTCAGGTGGACCAGATGGTCACCGGCTATCGTCAGGAGGCCGACCTGCTGGCGGTGACGGCGCGGTTCGGGTCGGACAGTATCGAGGTCGAGCGGCTGAAGGCCGCGCAGGCCCGCGAGAACCTCGATCTGCGCCTGAAGGGCATCGGCGTCGAGAAGGGCAGCGCCGACTGGCTGCGCGCCCGGATCAGCCTCTCGCTGCAGCTGGCGGCGCAGGAACAGGCGGCGCTCGAGGCCCGCCGGGAGTGGATGGCGGATCAGCAGGACCGGCTGGCGGCGATCACCCGCGAGACCGGGCTGATCGGGGCCAGCAATGCCGAACGGCTGCGGACCAATGCGCTGGCCGAGGCGGAGGTCGAGATCCGCAAGCGCAAGATGGGCCTCCTTGAGGCCGAGGCGCACCGGATGCGCGCGCTGGCCCGGGCGGCGGCCGAGGCCGAACGCGACCGCCAGCGCGCGCTGAACGATATTGCCACCACCGGGCTGATGGACGGCTATGACGCCCGGCTCGCGGCCGAACGCAATCCGCAGATGCGGGCGCAGATCGAGGCCGAGAAGGAATATGCGCGCCAGATCGCGGCGGGGGCCGATGCCACGGTGGCGGCGGCCTCGGCCGAGCAGGTGCGCACCCGGGCGCTGGCGGGGCTGCGTCAGGAACAGCTGGACTTCCTGCGCGGTCAGCAGGAGGCGGTGCAGCAGCTGCATCTGGAACTGGCGCTGGCCGGTCAGACCGAGGCCGTGCGGGCACGGGTGCTGGCGCTGGTGCAGGCGGAACGCGAGATCCGGGAGCGCGGCTTTGTGGGCGAGGAAGCGGAGGCGATCCGCCGCAACGCGCTGGCGCGGGCCGAACTGGCCCGGAGCATCGAGACGCAGGCCGATGCCTGGAAGCGGGTTCAGTCGGCGGGCGAGGATGCCATCGACAGCGTGCTGGACAGGCTGCGCGGCGGCGATCTGAAGGGCGCGCTGTCGGAGATGCTGGGCGAGATCGAGGGGATGTTCTTCGACCTCGCGGTGCGCAATCCGCTGAAGAACGCGATCTTCGGCACCGATCTCGGCACCTGGGGCGATGTCGGCGGCTGGTCGGGCATCTGGGGGCGGCTGACCGGCCAGAATCCGATCAACGAACGGGCGCTCGCCGCACAGGCCACGGCGCCGGTGCACTCCATGTCGGTCACCGCCGCCACGGTGATGATCGGCGGGCCGGGCGTGGCCAACCTGCTCTCGGCCAGTTCCGCCGGGGCGGTGGGCGGCTATGGCACGGCGGGTGCCGCAGGCCTTGGCGGCAGCGCCAATGTCCAGCAACAGGTCTGGGCCTTCTTCGCGGCCAAAGGTCTGAAGCCGCATCAGATCGCCGCGATCATGGGCAATGTGCAGGCGGAAAGCGGGTTCAATCCTCTTGCTCAGGGCGATTATCGCAACGGTTCCCCGGAGGCCTTTGGTCTGTTCCAATGGAATGACCGGCGACAC
>NZ_BMYI01000005.1:201772-203100 GCF_014652195.1 Gemmobacter nanjingensis | reverse complement strand
GGGAATGTGCAGGCGCAGCTTGAATTCGCCTGGCGCGAGATGATGACCAGCGAGAACGGGCCGTTCCAGCGGCTGATGGCCTCGACCAATCTCTATGATGCCACCCATGCCTTTGTCGGCTTCGAGCGGCCGCAGGGCTACAATGCCAACAACCCGACCAGCGCGCATGGATGGGACCGGCGCCTTGCCGGGGCCGAAGCTGCCATGGCGCGCTTTGAGGGCACAACGCTCTCGACACAGGCGCAGCTCGGCCAGCTCGGGACCGGGGCGGCGCAGCTGGGGACCGGCCTGCAGACCTTTGGCGCGAACCTTGCGGGCACGCTGCAGGGGATCGGGGCGAGCTACGGGCCGGGCGGGGCCTTTGTCGGCGGCCTCCTGGGTGCGGGGCTGAACTGGCTGACCGGCGTGCCGGGGTTCGCAACCGGCGGCGACCATGCCGGGGGCTGGCGCATCGTGGGCGAGAATGGCCCCGAGCTGGAGGCGACGGGCGCGGCGCGGATCTTCAACGCGGGTCAGACGCGGCAGATCCTGACCTCTGCCCCGCCGCCTGCCTCCGCCCAGCCCTCGGGTCAGGGCGGCGCTTCCGGCGGCAATGCCGCCGCCATGCTTGTGACCCATCATATCAATGTCTCGGGCACCGGCTCGGCCGAGATCCGCGAGGGCGTGATGCAGGCCATTCAGGTGTCGCTGGAACAATACACCCGCGACTTCCTGCCCGGCGAGGTCCGCACCATCGTCAGTGACCGCTGGAGGGGATGATGGCGTATTCCTTCCCGCTGACCCGCGCGCAGTTCATGGATCTGCTGCCCGTGCAGGAGATGACCTTCGATCTGCCCGAGGCGATGGAAGTGTCGGAGACCGGCGCGGGCGAGATCCTGACGGCGGAACTGGGCACCCGGCTCTGGTCGGGCGAGATCCGGCTGGGCGACATGACGCCGGACGAGGCGGCCGAGGCGCTGGCGATGATCGACGTGCTGCGCCAGCCCGGCGCCAGCTTCATGGTGCATGATATCGCGCGGCCGTTTCCGCGCTCCGATCTCTCCGGGGCGGCGCTCGCCGGGGCCGCGCCCAAGCTGTCGGCAGTCCACGCCAACAATCGCGAGATTCGGATCTCCGGTCTGACACCCGGCTACCAGCTGCGCCGGTTTGACAGCCTGGCCTTTACCTATGCCGCCAATCCGCTGCGCTATGCCTTGCACCGGATCGCCAGCCCGGCAACAGCGGATGCCTCGGGCCTCACCGGCTATTTTGAGGTCAGTCCGAACATCCGGCCCGGCTGGGTCACCGGCACCGCCGTCAGCCTGTCGCGCCCGGCCTGCAAGGCAATC
>NZ_BMYI01000005.1:201207-201762 GCF_014652195.1 Gemmobacter nanjingensis | reverse complement strand
TCCGTCCAGCCCGGCCGCCGCCGCCACACCCTCACCACCGGGGCTTCGTTCCGGTGGGTGCAGACCCTGAGGTGATCAACATGTCCGCCCCTGATCAATCTGCCGCATCGCCGCACTGGAGGCCCGCATTGCAGCGCTGGAGGCGCAGGCCGCGCGGCCGGTTTTGGTGCAGACCATGGTGACGGCAGCTGCCACGGACATGAACGCGGTGGTGAAGCACGCCATCCGGGTGGCCACGAACGCTGTTCAGGCCTCGCTCACGGGGGGTGATAATGCGTGATTACAGCCCCGCCACTGCCGATTACTTCGCCGCCCGCGGGCCGATGCTGGCGCATGTGCTGGTCTGGGTCTCGGCCCGGAACCGTGTGACCGGCGGCACCGAGAGCATCGGCTTCTGGACCGGCGCGGATCATGCGGAATTCGTGATCGGCGGCGAGACCCGCATCTATTACGGGGCCGGGACCGCGCTCAGCGTCGATCCGCTCCGCCTGCAGACCGGCCTGCAGGTGCGCAGCCAGCGGGTGCAGCTCAGCCAGATCGCGGCCGAGACCCAGC
>NZ_BMYI01000005.1:200363-201197 GCF_014652195.1 Gemmobacter nanjingensis | reverse complement strand
CCGGCAACAGCGGATGCCTCGGGCCTCACCGGCTATTTTGAGGTCAGCCCGAACATCCGGCCGGGCTGGGTCACCGGCACCGCCGTCAGCCTGTCGCGCGCGGCGTGCAAGGCCGTGCTCGTCCCCAAATCCGTCCAGCCCGGCCGCCGCCGCCACACCCTCACCACCGGGGCTTCGTTCCGGTGGGTGCAGACCCTGAGGTGATCAACATGTCCGCCCCTGATCAATCTGCCCGCATCGCCGCACTGGAGGCCCGCATTGCAGCTCTGGAGGCGCAGGCCGCGCGGCCGGTTTTGGTGCAGACCACGGTGACGGCAGATGCCACGGACATGAACGCGGTGGTGAAGCACGCCATCCGGGTGGCCACGAACGCCTTTCAGGGCTCGCTCACGGGGGGTGATAATGCGTGATTACAGCCCCGCTACTGCCGATTACTTCGCCGCACGCGGGCCGATGCTGGCGCATGTGCTGGTCTGGGTCTCGGCCCGGAACCGTGCGACCGGCGGCACCGAGAGCATCGGCTTCTGGACCGGCGCCGATCATGCGGAATTCGTGATCGGCGGCGAGACCCGCATCTATTACGGGGCCGGGACCGCGCTCAGCGTCGATCCGCTCCGCCTGCAGACCGGCCTGCAGGTGCGCAGCCAGCGGGTGCAGCTCAGCCAGATCGCGGCCGAGACCCAGCTGGCGATCCGGGGCTATGACCCGCGCCATGCCCCGGTGGAGATCCACCGCGCGCTCTTCGATCCGCTGACCCATGTGCTGATCGGGGAGCCGCATCTGGTGCTGCGCGGCAATATCGACAAGGCGCCGGTCAGGACGCCCGCCAAGGGC
>NZ_BMYI01000005.1:200152-200353 GCF_014652195.1 Gemmobacter nanjingensis | reverse complement strand
GGGGAGCCGCATCTGGTGCTGCGCGGCAATATCGACAAGGCGCCGGTCAGGACGCCCGCCAAGGGTGAGACCGGATCGATCGAGGTGGAAATCGCCACGGCGGCGCGGCGGCTGACCAAGCCGCTGACCCGCAAGCGGTCGGATGCCAGCCTGCGGGCGCGGGCCGGAACGGATGCCTTCCGGCAATATGCCAGCCTTGCG
>NZ_BMYI01000005.1:199678-200142 GCF_014652195.1 Gemmobacter nanjingensis | reverse complement strand
GGGGAGCCGCATCTGGTGCTGCGCGGCAATATCGACAAGGCGCCGGTCAGGACGCCCGCCAAGGGTGAGACCGGATCGATCGAGGTGGAAATCGCCACGGCGGCACGGCGGCTGACCAAGCCGCTGACCCGCAAGCGGTCGGATGCCAGCCTGCGGGCGCGGGCCGGAACGGATGCCTTCCGGCAATATGCCAGCCTCGCCGACAAGGTCGAGACGCCCTGGGGCCGCAATGTCCGATCCGGCAGCACCAGCGCCCCGGCGGATGTGCCTGCGGGTGCGCCGAAGGGGGCCGACCGATGACGCCGCTCCTCCGTCTGCCCGATGCCCGGTCCCGCCTGCGCCACTGGCTGGGCGGCGTGGCCGGTCGGCCGATGCGGCCCGGCGAACATGATTGCTGCCTGTTCGGCGCGGGGGCCATCGCCGCGCAGACCGGGGTCGATCTCGCAGCGCCGTTCCGGGGCCGC
>NZ_BMYI01000005.1:199324-199668 GCF_014652195.1 Gemmobacter nanjingensis | reverse complement strand
AGCGCCCCGGCGGATGTGCCTGCGGGTGCGCCGAAGGGGGCTGACCGATGACGCCGCTCCTTCGTCTGCCCGATGCCCGGTCCCGCCTGCGCCACTGGCTGGGCGGCGTGGCCGGTCGGCCGATGCGGCCCGGCGAACATGATTGCTGCCTGTTCGGCGCGGGGGCCATCGCCGCGCAGACCGGGGTCGATCTCGCAGCACCGTTCCGGGGCCGTTACACCACCTTTGCAGGCGGGCGGCGCATCCTGCGCAAGGCGGGTTATGCGGATCATGTGGCGCTGATCGCGGCGCATCTGCCCGAGGGGCATCCGTCGCAGGCGCAGGTCGGCGATATCGTCATCGTC
>NZ_BMYI01000005.1:199093-199314 GCF_014652195.1 Gemmobacter nanjingensis | reverse complement strand
GCAGGCTGGGCCTCGTGCCCTTGCTGCCGGTCCAGCGCCTGTTCCGGGTGGGGTGATCCATGCCTCAGGCCTTTGGCTTCATCGCGGGGATGGTCGGGTTCGGGACGGCGGGCGCTCTCGGCGCCGGTGTCATCGGGACCGCCTACTATGGCGCGTGGCTGGCCGGGTCTGGTCTTGCCACGACGGTCGTCGGCGGCCTTGTCAGCAAACTCCTGACCTCG
>NZ_BMYI01000005.1:197328-199083 GCF_014652195.1 Gemmobacter nanjingensis | reverse complement strand
GCCGGTCGGCCGATGCGGCCCGGCGAACATGATTGCTGCCTGTTCGGCGCGGGGGCCATCGCCGCGCAGACCGGGGTCGATCTCGCAGCGCCGTTCCGGGGCCGTTACACCACCTTTGCAGGCGGGCGGCGCATCCTGCGCAAGGCGGGTTATGCGGATCATGTGGCACTGATCGCGGCGCATCTGCCCGAGGGGCATCCGTCGCAGGCGCAGGTCGGCGATATCGTCATCGTTCCCGGCGAGGGCGGCCCGGCGGTCGGCGTGGTGCAGGGGGCGGCGGCCTATGTGCTGACCGCTTCCGGCAGGCTGGGCCTCGTGCCCTTGCTGCCGGTCCAGCGCCTGTTCCGGGTGGGGTGATCCATGCCTCAGGCCTTTGGCTTCATCGCGGGGATGGTCGGGTTCGGGGCGGCCCCGGCCTTTGGCGCGGCGGCCTTCGGGGGCTGGGCTGCGGGCGCGGCGTTCGGATCCACCATCGTCGGTGGCCTTGTCAGCAAACTCCTGACCTCGGTGGCGCTGTCGGCGCTGCAGCAGGCGCTTGGGCCGAAGCCGCCGCAGGGCGGCGGGCTGACGATCTCGACCACGCTGCGCGGTGAACAGAACCCCGAGACCATCCTCCTCGGCCGCACCGCGACCGGCGGTCAGGCGATCTGCCCGCCCTACAGCCATGGCAAGTCGAACCGCTATCTGACCCATGTGATCGAGATCTGCTCGGCCCCCGGTGCAAAGCTGGAACGGCTGATCCTGAACGATGACTATGTCGAGATCGGCACCGGGGCGCATGCCGATTACGGCCTGCCGATCCTTGGCGATTACGAGGGCCATGCCTGGATCAGGTATTACGACGGCAGCCAGACCGCCGCCGATCCGATGCTGCTGGCCAGATATGGCACGCATCCCGACCGGCCCTGGACCGCCGATATGGTCGGCACCGGCCTCTGCTACGCGATCCTGACCTTCTATTATGACCGCGAGGCCATGGCGCAGGTGCCGCGCTACCGCTTCGAGATGTCGGGCATCCCGCTCTATGACCTCCGCAAGGACAGCACGGCGGGCGGGGTCGGGCCGCAGCGGCTGGCCGATCCGGCGACCTGGGCGCAGACCGACAATCCCATCGTGATGGCGTGGAACCTGCTGCGCGGCATCCCGCTGCCGGGGGGCGAGATCTATGGCGGCGGCGAGCCGGTCGCGGCCCTGCCTGCCGGGGTCTGGATCGCGGCCATGAATGCCTGCGATGCGCCAAGGGCGAAGAAGGGTGGCGGGACCGAACCGGCCTGGCGCGCCGGGATGGAGGCGATCCTGACACAGGAACCGGCCTCGGTGCTGGGGGAGCTGCTGAAGGCCTGCGCGGGCACCATCGCCGATGTCGGGTATGGCTGGAAGGTGCAGGTCGGCGCCCCGGCGCTGCCGGTCTACAGCTTCACCGATGACGATATCATCGTCTCGAAGCCGCAGGATTACGACCCGTTTCCGGGGCTGGAGGAGACCTTTAACGCGGTCACCGCGCAATATCCCGACCCCGAAAGCCTCTGGGAAAGCAAGGAGGCGCCGCCGCGCACCAATGCCGCCTGGGAGGCCGCCGATGCCTTCGGCCGCCGCACTGCCGATCTGACGCTGCCCGCCGTGCCTTACAAGCGCCAGGTGCAGCGCCTGATGCGGGCATGGATCGAGGACGAGCGCCGCTTCCGCCGCCACAGCCTGACGCTGCCGCCCGATGCCTCGGCGCTGGAACTCCTCGACACCGCCGACTGGTCGAGT
>NZ_BMYI01000005.1:193369-197188 GCF_014652195.1 Gemmobacter nanjingensis | reverse complement strand
AAGGTCTCGATCCGCGAGCGTGATCCGGCGGATTACGACTGGAGCGCGGAATTTGAACTGCCCGACACCCCCGCCACGCCGGGCACCACGATCCCGGTCCAGCCGGTGTCAGGATTTGCCGTCAGCGCCATCGTCCTGAAGGATGCCGGGGGCGCGGGTCGGCGCGTGGCGCTGCAGCTCGGCTGGGACAGCGATCTGGATGCGCGGGGCCTGCGCTGGCGCCTCCGGCTCGCGGGCACCACCGCCATCATCCTGCGCGGCGATACGCAGGATCTGGCCGAGGGCGGCACGGTGATCAGCGCGGGCCTCTTGCCCGCCACCGCCTATGAGGTCAGCGCCCGGCTGATCTCGGGCCGCAAGACCGCCTGGACCGGCTGGCTCGGCGCCACCACCGCCAGCCTGAAGCTCGGCCCCGCCGATCTCGACTGGTCGCAGCTGGAGACGGAAATCCTCGGCCAGCTCGATGCGCTCCAGCAGTGGATCGATGGCGGGCTGGATCAGGCGGATGCGGCGCTGGATGATGTCCGGGCGGAACTTCTGGGGCAGCTGACCGACCTGCAGGGCTGGGTCAGCAATGAACTGGATCTGGTCGACGAGACGCTGGACGATGTGCGGGCGGAGGTGGCCGGTCTCACCACCGATCAGGCCGCGCAGGCGGCCGGGCTTGCGGCGCAGGCGGCGGCTCTGGCCGGTGAGGCGGCGGCGCGGGGGGATCTCGCACTGACCACCGCGCAGCATTACCGCGATCTGGCCCGCTCGATGCAGGCGCTGCGCGATTATGTGGCCGAGCTGGATTATCAGTCCTACAGCGCCCGTGAGGAGCTGCGGCGCCAGATCGGCGTGGTGGTCGAGGGCTATGCCGCCTCTTTCGACGAGCGGATCACGGTCGGGGCCAGCGCCACCGGCGCCATTGCCGAACGGGTCACGGTTCTGGAGGCGGAGGGCCAGAGCCTCGGGGCGCAGATCCTCGCGGTGGATACGGCCCGGGTGGATGGCGAGAATGCGCTGGCCCAGCAGATCGCCGCCGTCTCCGTCGGCACCAATACCCAGTTCGACCATGCGAAGATCTGGTACTTCGACACGACGGCCGAAGGCTGGACCGGATCCCCTTCGGCACCCGCTGCGGCGGGCGGATACCTGCGCCCGCCGACCGGCGCCGGGGCATGGATCGCCTCGCCCGGCGGGCTTGCCGTGGACACGCAGGTCTATTCGCAGGTCCGGGCGCGGCTCAGGCGGGTCGGGTCACCCGGCTGGACGGGCATCCTGTGGTGGCAGGCCGCCGGTCAGGGCTGGGGCGCCGGGCGCAGCCTTGCCATCCCGGAGCCGGTCTGGGTCGACGGGATCACGGATATCACGGTCACGCCGGACTGGGCGGGCCTGCTCGACCAGATCCGGCTGGATCTGGCGGCGGCGCCGGAAGGTGGCAATTATATCGAGATCGACTGGATCGCCATCGGCCGCCCCTCGCCGGGGGCCAGCCGGGCGGAGCTGGTGGCCGAACGCACGGCGCGGATCTCGGCCGATACGGCGCAGGCCAGTGCCATCACGGAACTGCAGGCCAGCCTGACCGGCGTGGGCGGCGTGGCCAGTGCCACGGCCAATGCGGTGCAGGCGCTGGATGGCCGGGTGAGCGTCGCCGAGGGGCAGCTGTCGGCGCAGGCCACGGCGATCACCGGGCTGCAATCGGATGTGGCGGGCAAGGCCAGCGCGGCGGCGGTCTCTGAACTGGCGACCGGGGTCAGCGACCTCTCGGACGGGCTGACCAGTCAGAGTGCTGCGGTGATCGCCCTGCGCAACAGCATCGATCCGCTGGCGGCCGAGGGGCTGGAGGCCCAGTTCGCGGCCTTCCTCGCCGACCGCGACCTGCGCGAGGCGGCGGCCTCGGCCGATGAGGTGATCCGCACGGATGTCACCGCCCAGGGCGCGGAGATGAACGTCCTCGCGGAAAAGATCACGCGGCTCGAGGCCACGGTGCCCGGCCTTGCCGGGGCCAGCGCGCTGGAGGCGCTGACGGCCCGTGTCACCGTGACCGAGGCCGGTCTCACCGCGCAGGCCTCGGCCATCACCGCCCTGCAATCCGACGTGGCGGGCAAGGCCTCGGCCAGTGCGCTGACCGCGCTGACCAGCCGGGTGACCGATGCGGAAACGGCGCTGACCTCGACCGCTTCGGCGGTCACCACGCTGCAATCCCAGATGGCAGGCAAGGCCAGCGCCTCGGCGGTCAGCAGCCTGACCACGCGGGTCAGCGATGCCGAGACCGCGCTGACCAGCCAGTCCGGCGCGATCACCAGCCTGCAGAATGATCTGGCGGGGAAAGCCTCGGCCACGGCGCTGAATGCCCTGACGACGCGGGTGACGGCGGCGGAAGGCGCGATCTCGTCGCAATCCTCGGCGATCACCAGCCTGCAGAACGATCTGGCGGGCAAGGCCTCGACCAGCGCCCTGACGGCCCTGACGACGCGGGTGACGGCGGCGGAAGGCGCGATCGCGTCGCAATCCTCGGCCATCACCAGCCTGCAGAATGATCTGGCGGGCAAGGCTTCGACCAGCGCCCTGACGGCCCTGACGACGCGGGTGACCGCAGCGGAGGGCGCGATCTCGTCGCAATCCTCGGCCATCACCAGCCTGCAGAATGATCTGGCGGGCAAGGCGTCGACCTCGGCCCTGACTGCGCTGACGACACGGGTGACGGCGGCGGAGGGCGCGATCTCGTCGCAATCCTCGGCCATCACCAGTCTGCAGAACGATCTGGCGGGCAAGGCCAGTTCCGCCACGGTCGGCGCGCTGACCAACCGGGTCACCACCGTGGAAACGGTGGCCGGATCGAAGAACCGGGTGTTCCGGCAGAGCGATGCCCCGACCGGGCTGACGACCGGGAATGCGGGCGATCTGTGGTTTGACACCGATGACAATGACAGGTGCTGGCGCTGGAATGGCAGCGGCTGGGTCTCGGTGCAGGACAAGAATATCCCGGCCCTGCAAAGCACCGTCGCCGCGCAGGCCTCGGCGATCACCAGCCTGCAGAGCGAGGTTGCGGGCAAGGCCAGCGCCTCGGCCCTGAGCGCGCTGGAGAGCAAGGTCACCTCGGTCGAGACCACGGCCAACAGCAAGAACAGGGTCTTCCGCGCTGCGACGGCGCCAGCCAGCCCCGGGATCGGCGATCTGTGGTTTGACACGTCGAGCAACAGCAAATGCTACCGCTGGGGCGGGGCCAACTGGATCTCGGTGCAGGACGGCAATATTCCCGATCTGCTGTCCACCACATCGGCGCAGTCTTCGGCGATCACCAGCCTGCAGAATGATCTGGCGGGCAAGGCCCCGGCCTCGGCGCTGAATGCGCTGACGACGCGGGTGACGACGGCCGAGGGCAATATCACCGCCAATGCCGGTGCCCTGACGGCGCTCAGCGCCGATGTGGGGAAGTTCGCGGCGGCAGGAAAGTTCCGGGTCAGCGTCGAGGCCACGCCATCCGGCGCCACTTCGCGGATCGGCCTTTCCGCCACGGCCTCGGGCGGGGCCACCACCCAGACGGCGGCGCTGTTTCTGGAGGCCACCAGCTCGGGCGTGGGGCGGGTGCTGGTCAATGCCGACCGCTTTGCCATCATCAACGGCGACGCGCGAGACGTGCCCTTCGTGCTCGAAGGTGGCGCCACCTACATCAAGAAGGTGATGATCAAGTCCGGCGATATCGATGCCGACAAGATCGACACCGACAGCTTCAGCACCGCCGGCATGGCGCTGTTCGGCGGCACGCTGCAATCCGACAATTATGCCCCGGGCGCGGCGGGCTGGCGCATCCGCAGGAGCGGTGTTGCCGAA
>NZ_BMYI01000005.1:191125-193189 GCF_014652195.1 Gemmobacter nanjingensis | reverse complement strand
GGGTCCTGGAGTGTGGTGAACACCGTCACCCTGACCGGCCTGTCCCCCGATGCCATCTACTTTGCCAATATCAAGCTGGAGACCCGCAACCAGCTGACCGGCGACGGCAACACCCGCTACCGCGTCGAGCGGGATCTGCGCGATGGCGGCACCTGGCTTGGCTACGAGACGCTGGGCGGGACCGACCAGTCCACGACGGACTGGCTGGTGCGCATCCACAGCGACTCGATCAACGGCGATTTTGACGGGGTGCGCTACCGGGTCAGCATTCTGACCGGCTCGGTCAGCAGCCCGATTTTGCGCAGGCTGCGCATGACCATCACAGGAGTGACACGATGATTGTCTGGGCCGAGGCCGATGCGGCGGGTCTGCCCGCCGTGACCGGCAAATGTACCAATCCCGAAGATGTGCCGGAGGGCGCGGTGATCGTGCCGCCCGGTATCGATCCCGCCACATGCATTCTGCGCGGCGGGGAATGGCTGCCGCAGCCGCAGGAGGAGACCCCATGACCACTGTCGCCATCGATCCCGCCGTCGCCCTTGCCGAGGCCCATGCCCTGGTCGAGCATTACCGCAACCGCAGCCTGATCCAGGCGCAGGCCATCGCGGATCTTCAGGCCCGTATCACCGAACTGGAAGCAGCCGGCGCGACCACCGAGGAGCACACCGATGCCTGATCTCCCGACCAGCTATTCCACCGGCACCATCGCGGTCGGCGCCGGATCGACCACTGTCACCGG
Organism: Gemmobacter nanjingensis; assembly: GCF_014652195.1. Lineage (NCBI taxonomy): Bacteria > Pseudomonadati > Pseudomonadota > Alphaproteobacteria > Rhodobacterales > Paracoccaceae > Gemmobacter > Gemmobacter nanjingensis. The sequence goes on along the minus strand of NZ_BMYI01000005.1, from coordinate 192,450 downwards.
CACCGGCACCAGCTGGGTCGCCGCCGGGCTGGAGGCGGGCGACATCCTCTGGGCCGCCGGGCTCAGCGTCAGGATTGCCAGCGTGAACAGCGCAACCTCGATCACGCTGGCCTATCCATGGCCGGGCGCCGCGCTCTCCGGCGCGAATTACGAGGTGCGGTTCACGCCCGATGCCACCCGCGTGCTGTCGGCCGCGCGCGAGGTGCTGTCGGCCCTGACCAATGGCAACCTGTCGTCACTCGCGGGCCTCACGACAGCGGCCAACAAGCTCGCCTATTACACCGGCGCCGGGACGTCGGCGCTGACCGATCTGACATCGCAAGCGCGCGGCCTGCTGGGCGGCACGGCCCTCACGCGGTCGGGCAGCGATTACACGCTCTCGGGAAAGCTGATCGGCACGGCTGTCACCCAGTCGGCTACCGACACGACTGCGGGCAGGCTGCTGCGCACCGATGACAATATCCAGTTCCATGTGATGCGCCGGTTTGGCGGCTATTACCCGGCAGGTAGCGGCGCCAATATCGACAATGCGGTAGCTGGTGACGTTGGACTTTATGATGCAACATTGGCTGGCACCTTCCCGGAAGGGTCCGGTTTCTGGTGGGTCACGACTCAGGCGATGTATGCGGGGAGCGCCGCGCACCAGCGTGCTATCCGATATACAGGCGTGGGCACCCCGCCAGCCGCGACGAACGAATATATGCGTACCCGGGCAAATGACGGCACATGGGGCGCCTGGCGGCGCGTATATAACAGCGGATCAGTGGTTGGTTATGCGAGTCAGTCCGGGGGCGTGCCGACAGGCGCGCTGTTTGATCCATCGTCAAACGCCAACGGCCGATACCACCGTGATGCCGGAGGTCTGATGACCTGCACCCACACTTTCGTGATCAAGCCAAGCAGCGACACCACATCCGGGGTCAAATCAGCAACATGGACGTTCCCGGCGGCATTTGCTGATTCATTGTCTATCGTGCCGACCGGCGCACTGCTTTCGTCGTCACCCAACGGACGCATCGGGCTGACCTTTGGCTTCCCCACAACAACATCTGTCGTCGTGTATTACAACGAGATTGCCGGCACGAGCAGCGATGTAAATGTCCGCGTGCAGGCGGTCGGTCGCTGGTATTGAGGAGACCCACCATGATCATCACCCTATCTCCCATCCGCTCCGACGCCGCCCTGACGCTGATCCGCCAGGGCGACACCCTGATCCTCAACGGCGTGGCCTATGATTTTGGCCCGCTCGCCGAGGGCGCCACCCTGCCGCGCGAGGCCATCGCCTGCGACTGGCTGGCCTCGGATGTGACCCGTATCGACGGTAA
>NZ_BMYI01000005.1:0-190877 GCF_014652195.1 Gemmobacter nanjingensis | reverse complement strand
ACGCTGGCAGCGGCCGTCACCGCCGCCCGCGCCGCGCTGATCACCGATCTGCCGGGGCAGAGCATGATCTACCTGGCGAAAGAGGCGGAGGCCCGCGCCTGGATGGCCGATCCCACACCGGACCCCGCCGCCTATCCGCTGCTCTCGGCCGAGCTGGGCATCACCGCCCCCGATGGCGCCAGCCTCGCGCAGATCTGGCTCAACCTCGCCACCCTCTGGCGCAGCACCGCCGCCGATCTGGAGGCCCTCCGCCTCACCGCCAGCGCCGCAATCGATGCCGCGACGACGGTTGAGGAGGTCGGCGCGGCGATGAGCCAGCTTGTTCAGGTTCAGGGGTGAGGAGACGGTCGTCAGGTTCCGGCTAGGGCGCCGTCAGGAAATGGGTGGCACAAAATTTTCACCGACAAAGCTGACACCCCATTCCGACAAAGCTGGCGCCGCGCAACAGGGACAGCCTCGTCCTCTTCCTGCGCGGTAGCGGGGATCACATAGCCGCCTTTCAGCCAGCGACCGAGATCGATATCGGCACAGCGCTTGCTGCAGAAGGGGCGGTACTTTTCTTCCGCAGCCTTGCCGCAGATCGGGCAGCTCATGCCCGATCCTCCAGCAGGGTGGCCAGCGGCGCGCGGTCGCGTTTGCGCACCAGTTCGAACAGACCCAGCGTGGTCCATCCGGAGAGACTGGTCTCGGCCGCCTCACCCTTGAATGCCGCGCGCAACACCTGTTCCAGAACGGCACGGTCCTTCTTCGGCATCGGCGCGAAATCGACCACGACCTGCCCGCCAAAGCCGCGCAGACGCAACTGGCGCGGCAAATCACGCGCGGCGGCCACATTGGCCTTCAGCGCAGCTGCGGGCGAGGTATCGGGGCCGGTGTTCACATCCACCGCCACCAGCGCACGGGTCGGCTCGATATACATATGCGCGCCAGCAGGCAGCGCAACGCGGGGGGTCAGCGCGCGGTCCAGCATCTCCGCCACGCCATGCGACCCGAAACTGCCTGCGTTGTCGTCAAAATCATCCGGAACCGGATCGCACCAGTCGCGCCACGCGGTTTCATGCGCGGTCGCGCCCTCGACCAGAAGCTCGGGCTGGCCGTCAACATCAGACAGCACCGCAACGGCAAGCTCGCGCATCGCGAGAATGTCCTCGGCGATCTCGGCCTCGTCAGCGCCTTCGCAGGCGGAGCGCAGGATCAGCCCGAGGTCACGGGGGGCGCCCTCCATCCCCGCCTGCGCCAGCGCGTCGAGGTCGGCACGCAGATCCTCGTCGCGGATGCGACGGCTGATGTTCAGCCCCGGTGCGCCGGGGGTAATGATCGCGTAGCGGCTTTTAAAGAGCAGGCGCGCCGCTACGGGCACCGCCTTGCCCGGCTCCGCCGTGCCCGACACCTGCACCAGCAGCGGCTGGCCAGGCGCGAGACCCGACACCTGCCGCAGGAACCCCGAACGGCCATCCGGCAGGCGCAGGAACACCCCGCCCTGCCCTTTCACCGGCCGGTCGACGATGCCACGATAGATGGCACCGGGCAGCGGTGTATCATCTGCCGGGTCGATAAGGAAATCCTCAAGCTGACCATCGACGATCAGCGCCGCCGCCTCGCGGTCGCCAATCCGGTCCAGCGCGATCGTGCGGCCTTTCATGCCGTCTCTCCATAAAGGGGGTAGCCCGCAGCGGCCAGCAGCGCGGCGGTTTCCGCGACTGGCAGGCCGACCACGCCAGTGAACGAGCCGGATATCCACGGGATGAAGGCACCGGCGAGGCCCTGAATGGCATACCCCCCCGCCTTGCCCTGCCATTCACCCGAGGCGAGATAGCTGTTCAGTTCGACATCCGAGAGGCGCTTCATCTTCACATCGGTCACGACCTCGCGCGACCAGAGCCGCGCCCCGCGCCGCACCGCGACAGCGGTGATCACCTGATGACGACGCCCGCCCAGAAGGGTCAGGAAAGCCGCCGCCTCACCCGCATCCGCAGGCTTGCCGAGGATACGGCGCCCCAAAGCCACGGTCGTATCAGCGCAAAGCACGATGTCATCGGGGTCTGCCGCCACCGCAGCCGCCTTTTCGCGGGCCAGACGCGCGCAATAGGGGCGCGGTAGTTCGCGGGGTTTCGGGTCTTCGTCGATGTCAGGGGGCAGAATCGCGTCAGGCACGACACCAAGCTGCGCCAGAAGATCTTTCCGGCGCGGGCTGGCAGAACCGAGGATCAGCTTCACTTGAAGCGATAGTTGATGCGGCCCTTCGACAGGTCGTAAGGGGTCATTTCCACCTGCACCTTGTCGCCTGCCAGAACACGGATGCGGTTCTTGCGCATCTTGCCTGCCATCGTCGCGATCAGTTCATGGCCGTTTTCCAGCTCGACCTTGAACGTCGCATTGGGCAGGAGTTCCTTCACGACGCCGGGGAATTCGAGCAGTTCTTCCTTGGCCATGGTCACTCCAAATAGGTATCGCCCGCGATCCGTGCGCAGGCATGGGCGCTAGATGCGCCTCTTTCCCCTGATTTTCAAGGGGGGAAATGGAGTGCACCTGAAACTAGGCGCGCTGGACGCCCTGTTCAACCCTTTGATCCTGTTCGGCCCAATGCAGGCTGTTGAGCACACCGCCATTGCGCCGCACTTCGGTCACCGCATCCAGCGAGACCTCGGCGAAGGCCCAGCCGGGTTCATTGAGCGGGGTTTGCGCGAAGATGCCATCTTCGGGAAAGCCGATGTCGGGCGGGCCGTAGATAGCGGCGGAGCCGACATTCTCGTCCACCGCCGGGCAGAAATCGCACAGGCCCACGGTGGGGGAATGGACGACAATGCATTGGTTTTCCAGCGCCCGCGCCATGGCACCGACCTTGACGCGGGTGAAGCCCCGGAACGTGTCGGTGCAGGAGGGCGCCAGCAGGATTTCGGCCCCTGCCTCAACCAGAGCACGCGACAGCAGGGGAAATTCGCTGTCATAACAGATGACCACACCGATGCGGCCCAGCGGCGTATCAAACAGAGCCAGCCCCTGCCCCGGATCGACGAACCATGTTTCACGCTCGAAGCGCGTCATGATCTGTTTGTCCTGATGGCCGAGGATGCCCGAAGGCCCATAGAAAGTGGCACGGTTCACCGGGCGCGGCTGGCCAGGCAGGAACACCGGGCCGGAAGCGCCGAGGATATGCAGCCCGTGCTGCGCCGCCAGATCGGCATGCAGCGCATCGACCTGCGGCTTCCAGCGGGCGACCTCGTGCAGGCAGGCCTCCAGATCCGCAGCGACGTCGCGGCCGCCAAGGCTGCCCAGTTCCATCGCCCCATATTCAGGAAAGACCAGAAGCTGCGCTCCTTCAGCCGCGGCCCGCGCCACCCATTCCGTGACCTTGGCGGCATAGGCATCAAAGCTGGCAAAGAAATCCAGCGGATAAGCGGCGGCGGCGATCTTCATGGTCTCTCTTTCCTGTCGGAGGAAGGCGTCAGAGCGCCCGCATCCAGAATTGCAGCGGCTTGCGGCTTTCTTCGGTATCACCGACATCCTTCCACGAAAATGCGGCAAGGGCACCCGGCAACGGCGCATAGCCGCGCTTCGTCCAGAAGGCGTCATTGGTACGGAAGGCAACCGGCCGCATCGGATGATCGTCCGGCCGCTTTACCGAACAGAAGGCCACATGGCTGCGGCCAAGCTGGCGGGCATGGGCCTCGCGTGCATCGAAGAAAGCATGTCCCAGCCCCTGCCCGCGCCAGGCGGGCAACAGCACCGATTCCGCGCAATAGAAAATCTGCTCCAGCGGCACGCCCGCCCCGGCCAGCGCCGCGCCGAAATCCCCGGCGTGATCCTCCATCGGCGTGCCGGTCGAGGCGCCGACCAGCCGCGCACCATCGAAGGCCCCCACCAGAATGGCACCAGGGCTGTCGCGATAGGTTTGCAGGTAATCGCGCTCATACTCCAGCGAGCCGTCATACAGATACGGCCAGTCGCGGAACACGGTGATCCGCAACCGCGCCACATCGTCCAGCGCCGCATCCAGTGCGGCGCCGGTCAGAACGCGAACCTCGGTCATGCCGAAACCTGTGCGATCCAGTCGTTCAGGTTGTAGAAGGTGGTCACCCGCGAAATCTTGCCATCCCGCAGGTCGAAGAAGGCACCTGCGGGCAGGATGTATTTCTGGCCTTTGGCCTCGGGCAGGCCCGGATCGGTTTGCAGATATTCGCCATGCACCGTGAACTCGGCCGCGCCACGGGTGCCTGCCTCGTTCACGAAGATTTCCATGTCCTTCAGCTCTTCCCGGTAGCTGACACCCATATGCGAGCAGAACTCGGCGAATTTTTCCATACCGCGGCGGATACCGCCCTCATTCACGCGGTGTTCGATGTCATCGGTCAGGCAGGCCATCATGCCTTCGGGGTTCGCTGCATTGAAGGCGGCGTAATAGGCTTCGATCGTGGCGCGGCTCATCTTGGCTCTCCGGTTGGTCCTGTGATTTTCGGCGCAGCCTGCACCGAAACTCCGGCCGCGCCAATGCCCAGCCGGACCTCCCACAGCGCTTTTGCGACACCGCGCCAGGCATGTTCACAGCAGCGTGAGATGAAAGTGAACGTTCACTCACGTCGAATAATGAGCGCGAAAAATGTGGCCTAATCGCCGCCGCTCAATCCGCCTATCTCCACTGCATGAGAGGCGACGCCGCTCAGACAAACACTCAACCAACGGAGATCGTTATGAAAACCCTCGCAACTGCCCTGACTGCCGCCCTTGTTCTGGGTGGTGCCGCCTATGCCGCCGACAGCAACGAACGTGGTGCTTCGCTGTCCGTTTCGACCAAGAATGTGACCAAAGTCGAAACCACCGCCGGCGAACTTTACTCGACCCGCGATCTGATCGGCTACCGCGTTTCCGCCGACACTCCGGTCAGCGTGACGCTGATCCCGTCGAGCGGCCAGGTTGATCGCCCCAGCCGGAACGACTGATCCGATGCGGCGGGAAACAGGGCGCCTGTGGTAACACGGGCGCCCTTGCCTACTCCAACAGCCACCACCGTCAATCTGGCATTTTGTGCATACGCGCACAGAAGCACGCCGCCAGCCGCGTCACATTCCTGTTTCAATTTCCCCGGCCAATCCCCATCTCTCCGTCCATTGAAGGCCGCTGCTGCGGCACACACTGGATCGGACCCCCGATGGATACCGCTGTACTGCAAACTTACCTTCATATCGTGGATGAGGGCAGTTTCGCCGCCGCCGCCCGCCGCATGGGAATATCGAAAAGCCTGTGCAGCAAGTATATTTCTGATCTGGAAGACAGCCTTGGCACACGGTTGCTGACCCGCTCCACCCGGTCGGTGCGACCCACCCCCGTCGGGCGCGAATATTACCAGAAAATCCGCGATGTCATGGGCCAGCTTCAGGCTGCCAATGAAAGCGTCAAACGGCTGTCCGCCCATCCCAGCGGCCCTCTGCGCATCGGATCGCCGGTGTCTTACACACTCAAGGTGCTTGGCCCGCATATCATGCGCTTTATCGAGGCGCATCCCGACATCCAACTGGAGGCGGTGCTGGACGACCGCCACAGCGATGTGATCAGCGAGGGCTTCGATGCCGTCATCCGCATCGGTGAACTGGGCGATTCCAGCCTCTATGCCCGCCGCCTGCATTCGGCGCGCATCCTTGTCGTGGCCTCACCCGACTATCTGACCGAACACGGCACACCCGAACGGCCGGAGGATCTTCTGGCCCATCGCTGCCTGCATTATTCCAACCTGCGCGGCGCCGGAACCTGGCCCTTCCGCGATGGCTCCGAGACACTTTATCAGAAGATCCAGCCCGCCTTTTCCACCAACAGCGCCGAGATGATGCGCGCGGCGGTGCTGGAAGGGCGCGGCGTGGCCCTGCTGCCCGAGTTCATGATCGAGGAGGAACTGCGCAGCGGCACACTGGTGCCGGTGCTGGCCCGCTTCGCCCTGCCCGACCTGCCGGTCAATCTGGTCTATCCCTCGCGCAAGAACATGACGGCAGCGCTGAAAGCGTTTCTGGATTTCACCGCCGGGCTGAAGCTGGAGGGGTGAAATCCTGCGCGCCCGGCTCGCTTGGCGGACCGAACCGCGCCACCATGCGGTCGCGGATCATGTCCCGCGCCTGACGATAGGCGGCCAGCTTTGCCTCGCGTGTATCGCCGATGGCGGTCGGGTCCACGATGGGCCAGAACTCGACATCCAGATGAAAGAACCGCGTCAGCGTCAGCGCCATACGCTGACTGGCCGGGGAAAGTGCGACGATCAGGTCGAACTGCGACAGGTCATCCCCCCATTCCTGCATTTCCTCGAAGGAGCGCGAACGGTGGCGACTGAGTTCAATCCCCATCTCCTTGCAGACCGCAACGGAAAAGCCGTCGATCTCCATATCATTGCGCACCCCGGCGGATTGCACATAGGCGCGCTGCCCATAGAGCTTTTTCATCAGCCCCTCGGCCATGGGCGAGCGCACGGCATTATGATCGCAGCAGAACAGAACCGAAGAGGGAAAGCTGCCGCTCAAGATTACCCCCAGTGCAGGACGCAGATCAGGGTGAACAGGCGGCGGGCCGTCGCGGTATCGACATCGGCCTTGCCTTCCAGGCGTTCCTGCAACACGCGGGCGCCCTCGTTGTGGATGCCGCGGCGCGCCATGTCGATCGCCTCGATCTGGCTCGGCGGCAGGCGCTTCACCGCGTCGAAATAGCTTTCGCAGATCTGGAAGTAATCCTTCACCACCTGCCGGAACGGCCCGAGGCTCAGGTGAAACTCACCGATCTTCGCTTCGTTCTCGGTGGCGATGTCGAACACCAGACGGCCATCGCGGATCGCCAGCGCCAGCCGGTAGGGACCGGGCGGCACATCGCGCCCGTCCCGCACCGGCAGGCCGAAGCTGTTTTCCTCCAGAAGATCGAACACCGCGACACGGCGTTCCTGCTCGATGGCGGGGGTGGCGGCTTTCAGGCCGCTTTCGTCGATCTCGATATGGCAGATGCGGTTCGTCATGGTCGGTCCTGAGAAGGCTTGGACCGTGATGCCCGAGACGGCCCTTCGGTTCAAGGTTGAACTGCCCGGGCCCGGCCCGGTACCGCCCGGATCAGCCGTTCAGCCGGTCCAGACGTGCCCGCACCGACAGGCCATGAGCCTGAAGGCTTTCGGATTGCGCCAGCCGCTCCGCCGCCGGACCGATGGCCGCCAGCGCCTCGGGTGTCATGCGGGCAATGGTCGTGCGTTTGACGAAATCCAGCACCGACAGGCCCGACGAAAACCGCGCCGACCGGGCGGTGGGCAGAACGTGATTCGGGCCTCCGACGTAATCGCCGATGGCCTCGGGCGTCCAGTGGCCAAGAAAGATGGCTCCGGCGTGAGTGATTTTCCGGCTCAGCGCCTCCGCGTCCGCCACGCAAAGCTCAAGATGCTCCGGCGCCACGCGATTGGACAGCGCCGCCGCCTCGTCCAGATCGCGGGTCACGATGACCGCGCCGAAGTCGCGCCAGCTTGCACCCGCGATCTCGCGCCGCTCCAGCACCTGAAGCTGCCGCTCAACCGCTTCGGTCACAGCGCGGGCAAGAACCGCATCCGGTGTCACCAGAATGGCCTGTGCGGATTGATCATGCTCCGCCTGGCTGAGCAGATCGAGCGCGATCCAGTCGGGATCGCCGCCCGCATCCGCAATCACCAGAATCTCGGACGGCCCGGCGATCATGTCGATGCCAACCTTGCCGAACACCCGGCGCTTTGCAGCGGCCACGAAGGCATTGCCAGGGCCGGTGATCTTGTCGACCGGCTGAATCGTCGCCGTGCCATTGCGATACACCTTATCCACCCCGGCCAGCTGCGCCGCCAGAAGGACCAGCGGGTTGACCGCCCCGCCCGGTGTCGGGCAGGCGATGACCAGCCGTTCAACGCCCGCGACCTTGGCCGGAATCGCATTCATCAGCACCGACGAGGGATAGGAGGCAAGCCCGCCCGGTACATAAAGGCCCGCCGCCGAAACCGGCGTCCAGCGCCAGCCCAAAGTCGCCCCGCTGGCATCCTGCCATTCCGCATCCTCGGGCATCTGGCGGCTGTGATAGGCGCGGATACGGTCCGCCGCCAATTCCAGCGCCGCACGATCCTCGGGCGAAACCCTGGTGATTTCAGCAGCCATTTCCTCTGCCGAGAAGGCGAGCGTTTCGGGTGTCAGCTCCAGCCGGTCGAATTTCGCGGTCAGGTCGATCACCGCCGCATCCCCGCGCGCGCGTACATCCGCGATGATCCCCGCGACCGTTACATCGACATCGGGGCTGTCCTCGCGCTTCATGCCCAGGAGGGCGGTGAAGGCGGTTTCGAAACCGGCATCGGCGGTATTGAGGAACTGAGGCATGGGGCGGCTCCGCGTGAATCTGACGAAGCCTTAGCCTGCACCGCGCGACGCCTCAAGCCGGGGGCAGGAAAATGGCGGCTCTGCCCCCGCTGTTGTATTTCCTTACACCTGATACACGGTTTCAAAATATCTGATACCAGGTGAGACCAGCCGAAATTTGCCGGGATCAGGTTTCTTTTGCCGTCGTTAGCTGTCGTCAGGTGTCGCTGTCTGTCGCGGGTTTCTGGTGAAGGTGGCGGTTTTTCTGCCACCAGTCGCTCAGGCTGGACCGGCTGACCCAGAGGTCGGGCGGGAAGTTGAGGGTGATGAGGGCGCTGATTGCGCTGAGCGAATGGCGTTCGATGTGGTCCAGCACGAAGGCGCGCAAGGCTGCATTCCGGTCGATCCTTGAGGCACGCGCGCTCATACGAGTCGCCCCTCCTTGAGCCATTTCCTGACCGACTGGTCGGTAACGCGCAACTGTCGCGCGATATTGGCGGCGGACTGCCCCTTCCAAGACAGATAGGCGGCCAGCCATCGCTTCGCGAGAGGCACACGCCTCTGCAACCGATGGGCATTTGCCCCAAGCATCCGCGCCTTTTCGGGGCCGACCAGCGCTTCAAGCTGGGAGCGGCCCTTGGGATCAACCGAAAGGGCCAGTTTGGCGCCACCGAAAGTCAACAGGAACTCGACGGCGAGGTCTATTCCAGAATATTGACATAGGGTGCGACCTGCGCGGTGGGGCGCGGCGAAGGGGGACCAAGCGGGTTCATCTGTCACTCTTCCGGTGGGGGATAGCATCCCTCTGGCCGGGATACATTCCGGCCAGAGGAGAGGCCGTGCGGGCCGTCATCCGCACGGCTTCCGATACGGTCCCTGCACGGCCCGTATCGGAATGGCTCAGTCCGCGAGCGATCCGGGCTTGAGGCCGAGTTGCGCGCAGATTGCCGCTTCTTCGCCGATCACGGCGCTGCCCCGCGGCGTGATTTCGATATGCGGGATGGGGCGTGTCAGATGCGCCCAAGGTGCGGGCGATTTGGCAAGGAAGGTGTCGAAGCTCGCCGGGTCTTCCATGCAGAGCGCCGTGGCCCATTCTCGCATGGCCGGGGTGATATAGCCCTCTCTGAAGGCCCACTCCACCTTCCGCGAGGCCTCCTCTTCGCGCATTGTGGCAATCCGGCCATTCCGGTCCGCAAGCAGATCCTGCACCGCCCCGATGGGAACGAAACGGGCGGGGTTCGGGCGGTCGGAATTCAGGCGCTTCGGGGCCTTAACCTTGCCCGAGGTCAGCGCGGCCAAAAGCGTGGTCAGAATCGCCGCCGCATCGCTTTCAGGGGACATCCCCAGTGCCTCGGCCAGCTTGGGCAGAAGTTCTGCAGGCGCTTCCTTTGCGGAGCTCTTCGGCGCTGTGTCATTCTTGTCGGGGGCAGCCATATCGAGTTCCTCACTCGCAAATGCTGTCAGGTAGAGATTGGGGTTGTGAACAAGGCCAGCCCCCTTGAGTCGAGAAACCTGCCTTGTGAGCCGGTTGAACAGAAAGGACGGGCTGAGATAGCGGTATTCGCGCCGCGCGATCATCTCGCGCGCCGTGGCCGTCCATTCGACACGCCCCCAGAGGCCACTTTCCTCCGCCCGCAACTCCTTGATCCATCCCGCAGCCGGAACAGGGCCATTCGTGACCGGCCGGTCGTTCTGATGTTCGTAGTCGATGGGCAGATCGACGCCCCGCGACTGGAAATCACGCATCAGCGCTTGCGGGTCGGGCAGTTCGAACTGGCGGCCGTCACGGGTCATCATGCGGCCAGCCGGGAAGAGGTGAACCCATTCACCGCAAGGGCAACGGCCAGGGCTACCGGCTGCACCGATTTGCCCGGCGTGGCCCCCGGCGCATGGCCTGCATGGGCGCCCAGAAACTCTGGCCGGTCGTCGATCACGCGGGAAAGAGTGGCAAAAGTGCGCTCTGCGATCTTGGCTTTCGCGTTCTTCGGGATTGCGAACTTTGTCTCGATACCAAGGTGATAGCAGACGCCAAGCGGCTTTACGCCCGGCTTCGCAGCACCTTTGCCGCGCCATTTGCAATCCGCGCCGCCCGCGACCAGATGCCCGGCAAAGGCCGAACCGTTGTCAGTATACAGCCTGTCAAAGATGCTGTGTTCACGGCAAACGTTGCGGATCAACCTCGCCGTCGCCACCGCGTTTTCGGATGCGGCCAACTCATAGCCAAGCACATAGTTCGACGCCACGTCGATCAAGGCCAGCATCACCGGCCGGACCGGCTTGCCATCCCCGAAATCCACCCAGAAATCTTGCGTCCGGCCATCCAGAGAAACCCATTCCAGTGACCGTATCGTCGTCTTGTCGCGCCGGATCGGCTGGGCCAGACGCTTGATAGCCTCTTCGGTGCCATGACGCGCGGCCAGCTTTTCGGCCTCGGGCATGGCATCCCAGCGCTGCCAGACCGTGATATACTTCGGCCATGCCCAACCGCGCCTTGCTGCCACGTCGCGCACATCGCGCCATGCCTGCTTGAGCGGAAAATGCGGCCCGGCATCCCGGATCGTCGTCAGGAAATACGCCCAAGCCTCGGCCGAAAATTCGGCGGGCGGTTTGCCCATGCGGCTATGAGACGGAAGCAGCGCAGGCGCGAAATTCACCGGATCGACCCCGGCAACAGTGCGCAAGATGCGTCGCAGTGTCATCTTGTCGGTCCCATCCACACCGAATTTGGCACGCGCCTGATCGGCCAGTTCCGAGGTCAGGCCCCGCCCTTCGGACGCCCCGCCAGCAGTCAGATACCGGGCAATCTCGGCCTTGCGCAGCGCCGTTGCCTGCATCACAGGCGTTGCCGCAGCAAAACGATCATGGGCCGCGTCGTCATATTCCCCGGCAAGCAGGCCCGCCGCTTCGATTTGGCGAGCCTCCCATGAGCGGCGCTCGGGCTCTGGAAGATGCAGAATGTTCACAAGCTCTGGCTTGCGGCCATCCGACTCGCGAATCGTAGTCGGAACATTCAATTTGCTCATCCATCGGGATGCGGCGCTTCGGTCCTGCGGAATTCTACCTAGTCCAAGAATGCTGACGATTCCGACAACCGGACCAACGCTTGCGGGAGCGATTAATGAGGAGCGATCAGGGTTGGCTGACCTTATCATTCACGCGGCACCCCCCGTGAACCGGGCTTTGATCGGACGAGCCTTCAGACCGAGATCGACAGCGATTCGATGACTGACTCCATGGCGGCAAGCAAGCTGTCCTTGCAAAACAGCGTAGACAGTGCGGGGCTTGTAGCCCCGGCTTTCCGCCCATGCTCTGATCGAAATGCCCTCAGCGATGAACTGTTTGCGGACAACCTCAATATCCATGAGGATCTGATGGCATTCCGATCTCTGTCCCATGGGCGCATCCTGTGTTACACGTTAGCGAAACACTGATAGAGGTATGTCACGATAGTGAAACAATGAGAGCTATCGGTGAGCGCCTGCGAGAGGTCCGAGGTGAGCGGACCCTCGCTGAATTCACACAACGCCTTGGCCTCGCCCGGACAACGTGGTCCAACTACGAAGCGGGCCGTCGTCTTCCCAGCCATGAGGTCATGCAACTCCTGGAACGGGTCGAAGGCGTGCCTCCCGACCGCATCCTGCCTTCCGCAGAACTCACCAGGACCGTTCTCTCCAGAGGAAGCGATGACTGGTGGAGCTACATCCCTGTGTTGTGGCTTTTCTCAAGACTTAAGGGCGCGCGCCCTTTTGCCTCTGATTCCGATGAACTGATATGGTGGGCGGAGCATCTGCCAGCCCTTGCTGACGAGTTTGCTCACAGGACATTTGAGTTGGCAGAGAAGCGCGACCTGTCTCTAGATGATGCCGCCCACCAAGTCTGCGCATACTTGCAAGCAAGGACGCCTGACGAACTATTTCAATTCGTCGACAGCAAAGAATAGATCGTGGATCGTGGGCAAAATTGCCCACGACTTCGAAATAGGCCCCATTGATTTCATTGAATATTTTCTGCGCCAGCAGAACGCGATACCGTCCACCTCCGCCCAAACGGCCCCGATAGTATCAAACCTATTGAAAAATCCACCCCATAACCTATTGAAAACAAAGGGCCGAAAAATCGGCCAGTATCAAACCTTTTGAAAGCCGTCACCCGCGTCTGCGGCGCTCCCCCGGGATATTTGGGCCAAGATAAATCAGGCGCCGTGATCGGGCATCTTGCCCGAGGGCGCGGTGTAGGGCCGGGTCACATCCCGCAGCGCGACATCCAGCGTTTCGACCTCCAGCGCGATGGCGCCATCGCCGGCCAGCGTCAGGATCAGCCGGCCTGTGCCGTCCACGCCCGGCTCGAAGGTGATGTCGAGCAAGGACAGAATTGTGTCACGGTCGCTGCGGTCAATGCCCTGCGATCGAACCGCCTGCACGTCGCGCACCAGCAGCATGGCACGCACCCGTTCGTAAGGCCGCTCCGCCGCCTCGGCCGCCGCGCGGTCTTCCCAGCGGAAGCGGTTGAGCAGGATGGCAAATTCACGCCGCGACCGCGCGAAGGTCATGTCGGTGATCGGAAAGACCGCATCCTGCACCAGCGAGGCCAGAACCTTCAGATCCTCGCCATCCGCCGCCCCGAGCCACAGCGGACCTTCATCGGCATCTTCAAACCGCGCGTCAGCCATCAGCCTGCAATCCGTTCGATCTGTGCCCCGCAGGCACCGAGTTTTTCTTCGACATGCTCATAGCCGCGGTCGAGGTGATAGACCCGGCTGACCACGGTTTCGCCCTCGGCTGCAAGCCCCGCAAGGATCAGCGAGACGCTGGCGCGCAGGTCGGTGGCCATGACCGGGGCGCCGCGCAGTTTTTCGACGCCGGTGACGGTCGCATGGCCCCCGTGCACGTCGATGCGTGCCCCCATGCGGATCAGTTCGGGTGCGTGCATGAAGCGATTCTCGAAGATTTTTTCTTCCAGAACCGAGGTCCCCTCGGCCGTGCACAGAAGCGCCATCATCTGCGCCTGAAGATCGGTGGGGAAACCGGGGAAAGGCTCGGTCGTCACATTGACCGCCTTCACCCGGCCATTCTTGCGCGCGACCTTCAGGCCGGTTTCGGTTTCGGTCACCGAAACCCCCGCCTCATCCAGCTTTTCAGCAAAGGCGCCAACCAGATCCAGCCGCCCGCCCAGGCATTCGACCTCGCCGCCGCAAATAGCTGGGGCGAGCATATAGGTGCCGAGTTCGATCCGGTCGGTCACCACCGGATGCGTGGCGCCGCCCAGCCGATCAACGCCCTGAATGGTGATCGTATCGGTGCCCTCACCCTCGATCTGCGCGCCCATGCGGCGCAGGCAATGCACGAGATCCACGATTTCCGGCTCGCGCGCGGCATTCTTCAGCACGGTTGTGCCCTTGGCCAGCGAGGCCGCCAGCAGGGCGTTTTCGGTCGCGCCCACGGAAACGAAGGGAAACTCGACCACGGCGCCCCTGAGCCGCCCGCCTGGTGCCCTGGCGTGGACATAGCCGTCGCGGAGGTCCAGTTCAGCCCCCATCGCCTCCAGCGCCTTCAGGTGCAGGTCCACCGGCCGCGCCCCGATCGCACAGCCTCCCGGCAGCGACACGACGGCATGGCCATCCCGCGCCAGCATTGGCCCGAGGACAAGGATCGAGGCGCGCATCTTGCGCACGATGTCATAATCCGCAGTGTGATTGTCGATCCGCCACGAGGACATGGACAGCACCTTGCCGCCCTGAAGGCTCGCGACTTCGGCCCCCAGCGATTGCAGAAGTTGCGTCATGGTGCGGATGTCCGACAGGCGCGGCGCATTGGTCAGCGTCAGCGGCTCTTCCGTCAGCAAGGTCGCGGGCATCAGCGTGAGACAGGCGTTCTTCGCCCCCGCGATCGGGATCGTCCCGCGCAGTTCACCCCCGCCCCTGACCAGAATCGAATCCATCGCGCTGCCTCACTCTTTCTCGTTATCATCTTGCGCCGCCCGCGCCCGGGCCTGCGCCTTGCGCCGCGCCATGTTCGCTTTCAAAGCCGCTTTCAGCCGATCCTCGCGCGAAAGCTCGGCCGTCCGGGCTTTCGCCGCAGGCTTCACAACACGGGAAGACGGGAGAACGGGATCGTCAGGCTGGCTCATAAGCTCTCTGTTAGCGCAGGCATAAAAAAGGGTCCAGATTGCGCTTGCACATGTCCGCGAATACGTCTATCTCCCCGCCACGCCCGGCAGGAAGACGCCGAAGCGAAGGCAAAAGCCCCGGTTGGCTGCGGTAGCTCAGTGGTAGAGCACTCCCTTGGTAAGGGAGAGGTCGAGAGTTCAATCCTCTCTCGCAGCACCATTTATCAGTTTAAAATCAAATACCTGCAAGCAGACGGTGTTTTGATCTGCCCGTTCGGCGGTTCGATTTCCGGCACTCCGTTCATTGCCGCATGTTCGGCTCTGATTACTCTCTGCTTCGAATGTGCGAAGCGTCAGACGCTCCCCTATCAGGCACGGATACCCAGCGCGACGGGGTCGCATCCTGCCGCACGGATGCGCCCGATCAGCTTCGGCAGGAAGGGGCGGCGCGCGTCGATATTGCGGCGGCGCAGGAACCACAGCAGGAATCGCGCAAAGGGCCAGCGGGTCGTCATCGCGGTGTCCAGCGCCGCGGGCCAGTCCCCGGCGCGCTTCACCGTCACCGCGCAGTGATGCAGGTCACTTTGCCCGAAAAACACCGCCGGCACGCCATGCAGCATCCCCTCCAGCCCGACGGAGGAGGAGATAGAGACCGAAACCGCCGCCCCCGCCAGAATATCATGCAGATTGGCCCCGGTGATCTGCACACCCGCAACGCCGGTCAGTCGGCGCAGAATCGCCTCGGTCTCGGGCCCGCTGTTGCGGGGATGCGGTTTCACAACCAGCATCCGCCCGTTCCGATGCGCCAGCACGGCATCGACCATTTCCGCCGCCGTCATGTGGCGCGCACGTTCCACCGGATCGGACAGGTCTTGCAGGAACAGCGCGATATGCCCGCCGGGGAAGGCCGCCTGCGCCTCCGGCTGGACATGCCGCGACCGGCGCGGCCTCACATATTGCGCGCGCAAATCGGCCAGAAAATCGGCCGCGCGATCCTCGGGCACCATATCGGGCCGGAACCTTGCCTGCATCGTGCTGCTTTCAAAGAAGATCCCCTCGGGATCGGCATAGAAGAAGCGGTCCAGATAGGCGGTGCCCAGAGTCAGCGCCTGCCCCCGCCCCACCGCCGCCGCATGAACCAGATCCAGATGCCCGCCCTCCGGCCCCGCGCGCAGACGGTCAATATCGCGGTGACAAAGCTCGACGCGCGCGCCAAGCCCCGCCAGCCCCTCCAGCGCACGGCGATAGAATTGCGGCATCCGTGCCGCCCCGTTGTCGAGCATGTGGGCAGGCAGGTGCAGGCGGATGCGGGCGTCGGTCATGGTCCTTTTCTAGCGCGACGGTCCCGCCCCGCAAAGCGGCAAAGGCTTGACATTCGCGCCGCCCTGCCCCATCTGCGGCAGGTCCGACACCCGGCCGCGTGAGCCTGAACGGGGTGCGGCAATGGTTCCCACAAGTCACGCAGGGGCACCGCGGTTCGACGGTGAACGGGGGTTCCCCCGGCACGAGGCGACCCGCCACCCCTCGCGGATGCCCGTTGCGGCATCCCGATGACTATTGGAACGACTTATGACGACTTTCGCTGATCTCGGCCTTTCGCCGAAGCTCCTCAAGGCGCTGGAAGGCACCAGCTTCACCACGCCGACGCCGATTCAGGCGCAGGCCATTCCGCAGGTGATGAAGGGGCGCGACCTGATGGGTCTGGCGCAGACCGGCACCGGCAAGACCGCCGCTTTCGGCCTGCCGCTGCTGCACCGCCTGCTGGACATCACCCACCCGCCGGGGCCGCGCAATGTGCGCGCCCTGATCCTGGCCCCCACGCGCGAACTGGTGCAGCAGATCTATGACCACATCTTCGCCTTCACCAAGGGCACGCCGGTCAAGCTGACCATGGTGGTCGGCGGCGCCTCGATCAACAAGCAGTCCGAACGGCTGGCCAAGGGAACCGATGTGCTGATCGCCACCCCCGGCCGGCTGATCGACCTCTTGGAGCGCGGCGACGTGCGGCTGGACAGCTGCGGCTATCTGGTGCTGGACGAGGCCGATCACATGCTGGACATGGGTTTCATCCATTCGCTGCGCCAGATCGCCAAATTCCTGCCGCTGCGCCGCCAGACCCTGCTGTTCAGCGCCACCATGCCGAAGGACATCGAGGAAATCGCCGATACCTATCTGCGCGATCCGGTCCGCGTGCAGGTCTCGCCCCCCGGCAAACCGGCGGAAAAGATTGTGCAGGGCGTGCATTTCACCCCGCAGGGTGACAAGGCAAAGCTCTTGGAAAGCTATCTGCAAAAGCATCCGGGAGAGGCCGCCATCGTCTTTGCCCGCACCAAGCATGGTGCCGACAAGCTGGCGAAGCTGCTGGTGACCTGGGGCTTCAATGCGGTAGCGATCCACGGCAACCGCAGCCAGAACCAGCGCGAGCGCGCGCTGGCCGATTTCCGCGAGGGCACGATGGATGTGCTGGTCGCCACCGATGTGGCGGCGCGCGGCATCGACATCCCCACCGTGCGGCACGTCTATAACTACGACATGCCGAACGTGCCGGAAAACTATGTTCACCGCATCGGCCGCACTGCGCGGGCGGGTGCCGGTGGCAGCTCGGTCAGCTTCTGCGCGCCGGCCGAAATGGACGAACTGAAACAGGTCGAGACGCTGCTGAAAAAGACCGTGCCTGTCATCGGCGGCGCGCCCTGGGCGATGGATGCGGTGAAAGAAGCCAATGCACTGAAGGTCGCGCGGGCGCAGCAGAACCAGCAGCGGCGCGGCGGCGGCGGGCGTCCGCAAGGGCAGAAACAGGGCCAGAAACCGCAGGGGCAGAAACCTTCGGGCGGCAAACCGGCGGCCAAGCCCGGCGGGGCCCGTCCGCAGGGGCAGAAACCGGCCCGCAAGGCGGCGGGCGGCTCTGCCCCGCCCCGTCGGCCCGCACGCGGCTGACAGATGCAAAAGGCCGGGCATGCAGCCCGGCCTTTTCTTATTTCGTGCGGCCAAGGGCTCAGTGTCCGGCTTCTTCCTCAAGATTGAGCTTCATTTCCAGCAACACCTGCTGGATTGCCAGTGTTTCGCGCAGCAGGCGCTTGGCCTCGTTCACCGAAATACGACCGTCGGCGATGGCCGTGTTGTATTCCGCCATCAGCATCCCGAACCTTTGCGCCAGCGCCACCACATCCGAATTGATGCCGCCCGACTGCGCATTGCGGCGTTCCGCGTCATAGCTGAAGGTGATGCCGCGCAGTTCCGCCAGCGCCGAGGTCACATGCGGGTAGCGCGCCGCCGCCTCCAACTGGGCCACGACGTCAATGGGCATGAAACGGTCGCTGTGTTCGTCCTGTTCGGAATAGTAGCGCCCGATGGTGGCCTTGGACTTGCCGGTGAGGTCGCAGGCCGCTTCGATTCCCACGTCCTTCACCAAGGCTTCGGTGTGTTTTTTCAGATAGGACTCGATAGACATGAAACCCGCTAATCCTTCCACATCCCCCATTTGGGGGAAATCACTGTTTCTTTTCCCATTAATCGGACGGCAGGGGTTTGTCATTCATAATCCAGTTCCGGCGAGCCCGGAACCTTGATGAGTGAGCTTCCGGCGTCCCCAGCGCCGGAGCGGGTGGGGGTCCGCCGTGCCAAGGTCTCACGGGGAAACCGGCCGGGAAACCGGAAGGTTGTGCGGCGGACCCGTCAGTTCCGAGTGTTGTCGCCCTTCCCTCGTGGGCGCGACGTAACGAGTATGGCGGTCCGCCGCATGTGCCTTCTGTTCGTCCGGGTGGGCGCTGGCCACGTCAAATCCACCTCCCGGCGTGCCCCCACCCCCTCTGTTTCTGGGGAGGTCTTGTTGTCCGGTGCGGGTGCCGTCACGGCACCCGGGTACGAGTATCAACAGTGACCCTGTATCAGTGCGACGGCCCCGCTTGTGACAGGCGGGGCTTTTCGCTATCGGGCGGCATGGCCAAGCTTTACTTCCACTACTCGACGATGAACGCGGGCAAATCCACCGCGCTTCTGCAAGCCTCTCACAACTACCGAGAAGGGGGCATGCAGACTTATCTGCTGACCGCGCGGCTCGACGACCGCGCGGGAACCGGCCGCATCGCCAGCCGTATCGGCATTGGCGAAAGCGCCGACATGTTTGGCGCCGCTGATGACATGTGTGCTCTGATCGCGACCCGGCTGGGGCGCGGCCCGGTGGCCTGTGTCTTCATCGACGAAGCACAGTTCCTGACCAAGGCCCAGGTCTGGCAACTGGCGCAGGCGGTGGACGATCTGGGCGTGCCGGTGATGTGCTACGGCCTACGGGTGGATTTTCAGGGCAACCTGTTCCCCGGATCGGCAGCACTTCTGGCCTGGGCCGATGAAATGCGCGAGGTGCGCACGATTTGCCATTGCGGCAAGAAGGCCACCATGGTGGTGCGCCGTGCCCCGGATGGCAGCGCGCTGCGCGATGGCGACCAGGTGCAGATCGGCGGTAACGAGACCTATCAGAGCCTGTGCCGCCGTCACTGGCGCGCCGCCATGGGGGATACCGACGCCTAGCGCCGCGCCCGCAGGGCAATCATCACCCCCGCGGCCGCGATCAGTGCCATACCCGCCAGCGCCAGCAGGCTTTGCGTCTCGCCCCAGATCAGCCAGCTCCACCCCGCCGAGGCGGGCAGGATCACATATTCAAAGACCGATACGCGGCTCGCTTCGGCCAGTTGATAGGCCTTGATCATCATGCCCACCCCCAGCAGCGAACCTGCTGCCTGAACCAGCGTCCAGAACAGGAAATCCGCCGAAGGCCAGACCGGGCCGCGCAGCACGAAGCCCGCGGTGCCCTCGGGCACCTCCACCGGCACCAGTGTCAGGACTGCCATGCCGATCAGGCCGAAAATCCCCAGCGCGGCAAAGAAGCCGCCCAGCAGAGTTTCCGCCGTTTCCCCGTCGCACCACTCCCGCGTGGCGATATTGCCCAGCGCGTAAAGCGCACCAGCCAGTACCGGAAGGAAAGCGGCCACGCTGGCGCCACGCATCGCCTCCGGGCCCAGCACCATGACCACCCCGGCAAAGCCCACGGCCACCGCCAGCACCCGCACCGGACCGATGGGGTGGCCATAGATGAAGCGCGAGATCAGCAGGACGAAGATAGGTGCGGTGAATAATCCTGCCGCTACCTGCGCCACCGGCAGGAAGGCCAGTGCGCCGAAATAGATCACCATGCCACTGCCATGAATCGCCGACCGCGCCACCACCGCCCGCAGGTTGCGGGGCCGCAGCCGCAACCGCAGCGGCACCATCAGCGCCAGCAGGATCGCCCAGGCCATGACCGAGCGCGTCGCATGAAACTGCCACAGCCCGCCATCCGCCGCGATCAGGCGCACGAAATTGTCGGTGAAGCCGATCAGCATGGCATAGACCAGCACCATCCCGGCGGCAGCCAGGGTGCGGTCCGGGCTGCGGTCGGTTGCCGCAGCCATGTTAGCGGTAGTCATCGCGCAATTCCTTTCTTCCCCTCTTTTCAATGCCCTGAACCCGCCGCAAACTGCGCGCCGGAAAACGACATGTTCCGCCAGTTCGGGAGGAGAGCGCGCTATGGGTTGGCTGGTTGACGAGACCGGACTGGAAAAGAATGCCGCGAACCATGTGGCGCTGACGCCGCTGTCGCATCTGAAGCGCGCCGCCGACGTGCATGCCGGACGCACCGCTCTGGTCTGGAAATCGACGCGGCGCAGCTATGCCGAATATCTCGACCGCACGACCCGCCTCGCCTCTGCCCTGGCCCGTCGGGGAGTGGCACCGGGCGATGTGGTGGCGACGCTTCTGCCGAACATCCCGCAGCAGGCCGAGGCGCATTTTGGCGTGCCCGCCTGCGGGGCGATCATCAATACGATCAACACCCGGCTGGATGCCGATACGGTGGGCTATATCTTCGGCCATGCCGGCGCGAAGATCGTGCTGGTCGATACCGCGCTGCTGCCGCTGGCCGAGGCCGCTATCAAGAAGATGGAGGGCTCCGCGCCGCAGATCATCGAAGTCTGCGACCGCGAGGCGGGTTTCACCCCCGGCAGGCATTATCTGGAATACGAGGATCTGCTGGCCGAAGGCGACCCGGAGTTCGACTGGGTTTTGCCCGAGGATGAATGGGAAAGCCTTGCCATCAACTATACCTCCGGCACCACGGGACGGCCGAAGGGTGTGGTCTATCATCATCGCGGCGCTTACCTCGCGACCATGGCCAATGTCATCGCCTGGCGGATGCAGCTTTTTCCCAAGGTGCTGACCATCGTGCCGCTGTTTCATTGCAACGCATGGGTGCAGCCCTGGCTGGTGCCGATGATGGGCGGCACGCTGGTCTGTTGCCGCGACGTGACCGCGAAAGCGATCTATGACGCCATCGCCGATGAAGGCGTCACCCATTTCGGCGGCGCCCCCATCGTGCTGAACACCATCATCAACGCGAAAGACGCAGACCGCCGCGCCTTTGATCATGTGGTCGAGGTCTTCACCGCAGGCGCCCCGCCGCCTGCCGCCACACTCGCCGCCATCGAACCGCTGGGTTTCAATGTCACGCAGGTTTATGGGCTGACCGAAACCTATGGCCCCGCCACCGAATGCCTGTGGCAACCGGAATGGGACGACAAGACGGGCGAAGACCGCGCCGCCTTCAAGGCCCGCACCGGCGTTCCGATGGCCATGCTGGAGGCGGCCGAGGTGCATGATACCCACGGCGTTCCGGTGCCGCGCGACTCGGCCCATCTGGGCGAGATCGCCATGCGTGGCAACATGGTGATGAAGGGCTACTACAAGAACCCGCAGGCCACGGCCGAGGCGTTCAAGGGTGGCTGGTTCCGCTCGGGCGACATCGCGCTTCAGCATCCCGACGGCTATATCAAGATCACCGACCGCGCGAAGGACATCATCATTTCGGGCGGCGAGAATGTCAGCTCGGTCGAGGTCGAGGGCGCTCTGATGCACCACCCGGCGGTCAGCCTGTGTGCCGTGGTCGCCAAGCCCGATGCGAAATGGGGCGAGGTGCCCTGCGCCTTCGTCGAGCTGAAATCCGGTGCCGAAGTGACCGAGGAAGAGCTGATCAAGTTCTGCCGCGCACGTCTGGCAGGCTTCGCCACCCCCAAGGCGGTGGTGTTCTGCGAGTTGCCGAAAACCTCGACCGGCAAGATCCAGAAGTTCGAGTTGCGCGCCGTGGCCAAGCTGATGGCACAGCAACAGGGCGTAACGGCGTGACGCCACGCCCCGAAGGTGCGGACGAGGCGGCGGCGATCGGCCGGTTGATCACCGATGCCTTCGCCACCGCCGCCCATTCCGATGGCAACGAGGCGGAAATCGTGACGGCGCTGCGGGCCTCGGGCGATCTGCTTCTGTCGCTGGTCTGCGAGGATGGCCATGGCCTGACCGGCCATATCGCCGCCTCTCCCGTCACCATCGGCGGAACGCCGGGTTGGGCCTGTATAGCGCCCGTATCCGTCGCGCCGCGCTGCCAGCGGCAGGGTATCGGTCAGGCATTGATGCGGGCTGCGTTGGCAGCTTTGCAGACACAGGGACATGGCGGCGTCGTGGTCCTTGGCGATCCGGCCTATTACGGGCGCTTTGGCCTTGTGGCTGACGCGGCCCGTCACATTCCGGGTGTGCCTGCAGAATATGTGCTGTCGCGGCCCTTCAGCAGCCCGGCCCCGACCGGCGAAATCCGCTTTGCCCCGGCCTTTGGACCCGTCTGAACCGAGGCGGTTGTGACCACGGGACAATCCCGATAAGCTGGGCTGAATAGCGGCAAGAAGGCCATCAATGCGCACGACGGCGCTGAAGCAGTATCAGAAGCTTGAAAGCCCGGGGCTATGGCGTGAAGCGCCGGAAATGCAACGGCGCGAGGTGATCGTGGCCTTCGGCGAGGCCTCGCTGACGCTGTCCGATCCGCGCACCGAAGCCGCCCTGTCGCACTGGTCGCTGCCCGCAGTGGAGCGGCTGAACCCCGGCGAGATCCCCGCCCTGTTCGCCCCCGGTCAGGACGCGCTGGAAACGCTTGAACTGGACGACCCGACCATGATCGCCGCACTGGAGAAGGTGCGGCACACCCTTGCCACCGCTCGCCCCCGGCCGGGACGGCTGCGGGGTTCGCTTTTGCTGGCAGGGACTGCGCTGGTCTTGCTGGCGGGGGCGGTTTTCGTGCCCGGAGCGATGATCGACCACACCGCCGCCATGGTGCCGCCGACGATGCGGAAATCCATTGGCCGCACCGCTCTGGCGGATCTGTCCCAGGTCGCCGGGGCGCCCTGTTCCGATGTGTCGGGCCTGTCGGCGCTGGAAAAGCTGTCGGCGCGCCTGTTCGGGGAAAACCCGCCGCAGCTTGTCGTGCTGCGGGACGGCACCGCCCTGTCGCTGCATTTGCCGGGCCGGATCATCGCATTGCACCGCTCGCTGATCGAAAACCAGAACAGCCCGGATGTGGCCGCAGGTTTCGCGCTGGCCGAGGCCGAGCGTATCAGCGAAACCGATCCCATGCTGCCCCTGCTGGAATATGCCGGGGTGCGGGCAACCTTTGGCCTGCTGACCACGGGCCGCCTCGCACCCGGATCGGTGCAGGGCTACGGGCGGCTGATCCTGACCGAGCCGCCCTCGGAAGTGGATACCGAGCATTTGCTTACTCGCTTTGCCGAGGCGGGCGTGGCCAGCACCCCCTATGCCCGCGCGGTGGACCCCAGCGGTGAGAGCGTGCTTCGACTGATCGAGGCCGATCCTTTCGCGCAGGAGGCAGCCCCTCCGCTGCTGAAGGATGGCGACTGGATCAGCCTTCAGGCGATCTGCGCCGAATAGCCCCGGACAGCGAATAGCCGCGGACAGAAAGACGCCCCCGACCGGAACGGCGGGGGCGCAGGGTTATTCTGCCCGTTTTTTGCCTGCTCAGAATTACCGGATGAACGCGTCGCCGAAGCCCGCGCGGCGAACCGCCCCAAGGGCAGCCTGCGCCGAGGCCGCATCCCCGAAGGGCCCGGCCAGAACGATCTGAAGCGGTTTGCCGCTCTTGTTGATGCGCGAGGTGCCGACCGGCAGGCCCGCTGCCCGCAGACGCGCCTTGGCACCTTCGGCATTGGCAGGCTCGCCAAAGGTGCCGATCTGCACGAACATCCGCCCCGCGCGTGCCTGAACCGGCGCCTTGGCCGTGCCCATGCTGGAAACCTGAACCTTTCGGACGGGTTGCACCTTGTTCTTGGACGAAACGACGACAAGGCGACGGGTCTGGCGCGGCGCCTGATCGGCAACCAGTTCAGCCGGCACATCGCGGGTCCAGATCTGATCCTGTGCCGCCTGACCGGACGCCGTCCCGACACCACGATAGGGGTTCAGACGGTCATCCTTCCAAGCGGATTTATAGCCCTTCGGAACCGGAAACTCATCCGTGACCTCTGCCGAGCGCAGGATCACCGTGGCGCGGTCGGAGCTGCCGATGTCATTCACGCTCAGCGTGCCGCGGCTGACAACCGTCCCCGCCGGCTCGGTCAGCCCCGCACCCAGACGCGGCCCGTTCCCCAGCGCAACTTTGGAATAGATCGGCGCATGAGCGCCATTCAGTGTCCCGTCCCCACGGGTACACAGCACGGCCGTGCCGCCATTGGACAGCGCGTAAAGCTTCGGCACCGGGGCCGAGGCATAGCAGGCAATCTTGCGGCCGCCCGGCGCGGCGGCGAGGCTTGGCACGGTCGTTGGCGCAACTGCGGCGCGCGCGACGGGCGCCTGCGCCACCATGACCGAGGCCGGGGGCGTCGGATGTGCCATCACCACAGGCGCGGGCACACCACGCATCAGCGCCGGATCGACCGGACGCGCCGCAGTTGTGCGGATGCGCGGCGGCGTTGTCACCGTCGCGACCGTCGCCATGGGCGCCCCCACGGCGCGAGGCGTCGGGGCGGCGGCCACACGCGGCGCGGGCTCCTCCGCCGGTGCGACCGGAACAGGCTTGCCAAGGGTGGCCAGAGTCGGCGGATACCCACAGAGCGCCCGGCGGTCCCGGCTGACGCGCGGCACCCAGCTGGTGACACCGTTCAGGCCCGCCCGCAGGAACACGCAGCCCCGGCTGTCGACATACATTTGCCCCTTGAAACCCGGAGGAGGCAGCTCGCGCGGCCCGCCGATCTGAGACACTGTTTGCGCCTGGGCGACAGTTGTACCGGACAACACGGCAAGAACCGCAGCGGCAACAAACCTGCGAAGCATGAAGACCCCCTCATCGAGTAAGCGAATCATGCAACAGGATTGTTCTCGGGTAAAGGGGTAATGGCTTATTTTGTGCCGAACATACGGTCGCCCGCATCCCCTAGGCCAGGTACAATATATCCATGGTCATTGAGGTGGCTGTCCAACGAGGCCGTGACGATCGGCACATCGGGATGCGCCTCCTTCATGCGCTGCACGCCTTCCGGCGCCGCCAGAAGGCAGAGGAAGCGGATGTTCTTCGCCCCCGATTGTTTCAGCAGGTCAATGGCCGCCACGCTGGAATTGCCGGTCGCCAGCATCGGATCGACCACGATGCAGATGCGTTCGTCCAGCCGGTCCGGCACCTTGCAGTAATACTGCACGGGTTGCAGCGTTTCCGGGTCACGATACAATCCGACGAAGCCCACGCGCGCCGCCGGGATCAGCTCCAGAATGCCGTCCAGCAGTCCGTTGCCCGCCCGCAGAATGGAAATCAGCGCTAGTTTCTTGCCATCCAGCGTCGGCGCATCCATTGGCTGCAACGGCGTCTCGATGCGGGTGGTGGTCATGTC
Source organism: Gemmobacter nanjingensis (assembly GCF_014652195.1). Taxonomy (NCBI): domain Bacteria; kingdom Pseudomonadati; phylum Pseudomonadota; class Alphaproteobacteria; order Rhodobacterales; family Paracoccaceae; genus Gemmobacter; species Gemmobacter nanjingensis. The sequence continues at coordinate 165,706 of NZ_BMYI01000005.1, read as the reverse complement.
CAGTTCGCGCGTCACCTCATAGGCCAGCAGCAGGCTGATCTCTTTCAGCAGGCGGCGAAACCCGGCAGTCGATGTATCCTTGTTGCGCATGATGGTCAGCTTGTGCTGCACCAGCGGGTGATTCACGACGGTCAGATGTTCGGTCATGCGCGGGGCTCCAGTCTCATGGCAAGTTTCTCTTTGGTGTCGCGATCGCAGAAGGCGGCGTCAAGCGCGGTGCGGTTGAGCGTGTCGAACACGCCCTGATCCCAGTCGAAAGCATCGGCCAGCCGGTCCCATTCGCGGGTCATCGTGGTGTGGAAGAAGGGCGGATCGTCGGTGGAGACCGTGACCTTCACACCCCGGTCGTAAAGCTGCCCGATGGGATGTTTGCGCCAGTCAGGATAAAGCCCCAATGCGATGTTGGAGCCTGAGCAAACCTCCAGCACCGTGCCGCGTTCAGCGAGTTCGTCGACCAGCGCCAGATCCTCGATTGCACGGACACCATGGCCGATGCGGCTTGGCGCCAGCGCCGCCAGCGTGTCACGGATATGCTGTGGCCCGCGCCATTCCCCCGCATGCGCCGTCAGACCCAGCCCGGCCTCGCGGGCACAGTCGAAGGCCCAGGCGAAATCTTTGGGCTCACAGACCGCCTCATCCCCCGCGATGCCAAAGCCGGTGACAAACCGCCCAGCGGTTTCGGCGGCACAGATCGCCACATCACGCGATTTTTCCGGCCCGAAATGACGGATCGGCGTGATGATGGCGCGCAGCGTGATGCCCATTTTCGCTTCGGCCTCCGCCGCCGCATCCTCGATGGCGGCCAGATAGTCGCGCCAGGCCGCCACATCCCGACCACCGCAGAAATCGGGGCTGAGGAAGGTTTCGCTGTAAATCACGCCATGTGCGGCGCTTTCCTCCAGCACAGCCAGCGCAAGGCGGCGGTAGTCCTCGGGGCTGCGCAGGACCGAGGTCGCAGCCTCGTAAACCCGCAGGAAGTGCCGGAAGTCGCGCCAGGCATAACCGCCGCCTTCGTTGAAAATGCCCGAGATATCTTCGTGCTTTTCCGCCGCCAGCCCCCTGATGAAGGCGGGCGGGGCCGCACCTTCCAGATGCAGGTGCAGTTCGATCTTGGGCTGATCTTTCAGGGTCACAGGAAGCTCCGCCCCGGCCCTTGCGCCGGGATGTTCAGATGGGTGGCAAGGCTTGCGGCCACATCGGCAAAAGCGCACAGGCCGAAGCTGCCCGCGTCGTTTCCGGCAATCAGCACCGGCACGCGTTCGCGGGTGTGTTCAGTGCCGCGCCAGGTGGGATCATTGCCGTGGTCAGCCGTGAACAGCGCCATATCCCCGGGCCGGAGACGCGCCAGAAATTCCCCTGCGCGTGTGTCGAACCATTCCAGCGCACGGGCATAACCCGAGACGTCACGGCGGTGACCATAAAGGCTGTCGAACTCAACAAAGTTCGCAAAGGTCAAGCTTCCCGGCTCGGCTTCCGTCGCAAGCCGGTCCAGATGATCGAAAAGTGCAGCGTCATCCTTACCTTTGTGCAGTTTGCCAATTCCGCGATGCGAGAAGATGTCGCCGATCTTGCCGATGGCATGGGTCGGGCGCCCTGCCTCCTGCACCCAGTCCAGCAGCGTAGGTGCAGGCGGTGCGATGGCAAAGTCCCGGCGATTGGCGGTGCGGCTGAAGCTGCCGGGCTGACCGACGAAGGGCCGTGCAATCACGCGCCCCACACGCCGGGCATGCAGCACAGGTGCCAGACCCTCGCACAGCGCGATCAGCCGGTCGAGGCCAAAGCTTTCCTCATGCGCGGCAATCTGGAACACGCTGTCCGCCGAGGTATAGCAGATGGGCCAGCCGCTGCGCATATGCTCCGGCCCCAGCCGTTCAATGATCTCGGTGCCCGAGGCGTGACAATTGCCAAGGATGCCCGCTGTCCCGGCCAGACAGCAGACCTCGGCCACGATCTCGGGCGGGAAGGCAGGGGCGGTATCGGGGAAATAGCTCCAGTCCCAAGGCACCGGCACCCCTGCCAGTTCCCAATGGCCCGAGGGCGTGTCCTTGCCGCGTGACACTTCGGTCGCGGCCCCCCAAAGGCCGGTCGGCACCGCCCCCAATCCGGGCACCCGCGCGCCCGACGCCAGATGCAGTGCCGCACCGAGCCCGAGCGCATCCAGCACGGGCATCCGCAACAGGCCACTCCGCCCCTGTTCGGCCTGCCCCGCGGCACAGGCTTCGGCGATATGGGCCATGGTATTCACCCCTTCATCGCCAAAGGTCGCAGCATCCGGCGCACCGCCGATGCCCACGCTGTCCATCACGATCAGAAAGGCCCGGTTCATACGGCGATCCTTTTCAAGACAAGGGGCGGCAGTTCCGGCCGCCCGGGCGTGATGCGACAGGCGGCCAGCACCGCCGCAGCCGCCGCCTCCGCCGCCGTTTCGGATTGCGCATGCACCACCGCCAGCGGCAGCCCCCGAAAGATCTCGGTCCCGATTTCGGGGAGCCCGGCGAGACCAACGGCCGGGTTCACCCGGTCGCCATCGCGCAAGCGGCCGCCACCCAGATGCACGACCGCCTCACCCAGCCGGAAACCATCCACCGCAGCCAGAAACCCTGCTTCCGGCGCCGGAACCGGGCGCATGACGGGTGCCGAGGGCAGCCGGTCGGGCCAGCGATCCACAAAATCGGCAGGCCCGCCCTGCGCGGCGACCATCCGGCCGAAACATTCGGCAGCAGCCCCGCTTTCCAGCGCCTCGGTCACCAGTCCCTCGCCCTCCGCCGCATCGGTGGCAAGGCCCGCCAGCGCCAGCACCTCGCCGCCCAGGGCCGCAGTCAGCGCACCAAGCCGCGTGCGCAGCGCACCGCCGGTCATCACCTCCATCACCTCGATCACCTCCAGCGCATTGCCCGCTGAAGGCGCCAGCGGCTGCGTCATGTCGGTAATCAGGGCCGAGGTCTTGCACCCCGCCCCATTCGCCGTGCTGACCAGCGCCTGAGCCAGAGCCTCCACCTCGGTTTCGGTCTTCATGAAGGCGCCGGAACCAGCTTTCACATCCAGAACCAGCGCCTGCAGCCCCGCCGCAAGCTTCTTGGACAGGATCGAGGCGGTGATGAGGTCGATGCTTTCCACCGTCGATGTCACATCACGGATCGCGTAAAGCCGCCGATCCGCCGGCGCGATATCGGCGCTGGCCGCCACGATGGCGCAGCGCACTTGGCCAAGTTGCCGCCGCAGTGCCGCTTCATCCAGCCCGGTACGGAACCCCGGGATCGATTCCAGCTTGTCCAGCGTACCGCCGGTATGGCCCAGCCCGCGACCCGAGATCATGGGCACACAGGCCCCACAGGCCGCCAGCGCGGGCGCCAGCAGAAGCGAGACGCAATCACCGATGCCGCCGGTCGAATGTTTGTCGATCACCGGCCCCGGCAGATCCCAGCGCAGCACCTTGCCGCTGTCACGCATGGCCTCTGTCAGCGCCACGCGGCCCGTCTCGCCCAGCCCGCGCAGAACCACCGCCATGGCAAAGGCCCCGGCCTGCGCATCCGTCACCTCGCCCGAGGCAAGGCCGCGCGCGAACCAGCGCAGGTCTTCGCGCCCCGGATGCCCGCCGTCGCGCAACGTGGCGATGATCGCGCGGGCGTCGGTCATGTGCGGTCCATATGCGCGGCGCTGAACCGGCCAGGCAGTAGTTCGGCCACGCTGGTCCGCATCTGCGCGCCTTGGGTGGTGCAGAGCGTGACGGGCGCATCGCCTGCCGCAAACTCGGCCAGTTTCTGACGGCAGCCTCCGCAGGGCGGCACCGGGTCGGGGCTGTCGGCGATGACCAGCGCCTCGGTGAACCGGGTTTCTCCCGCCGCGACCATGGCGGCAATGGCGCCCGCCTCGGCACAGGTGCCCTCGGGGTAGGCTACGTTTTCCACATTGCAGCCGGAATAGACCACGCCCGAGGCCCCCCGCAGCGCCGCCCCCACCCTGAAGCGCGAATAGGGCGCATAGGCATTCTCGCGCACCGCCGTCGCGGCATGCAGCAGGGCAGGATCGGGGGTGGACATGGGTGCCTCGCGAATTTGACCAACAGGTCGGATTGTGCGGCAGCCCCGCGTCCGGCGCAAGCCGCCGCCCCTGCCCCGCCCGGCGCGACTTGCGGTTTTCCGCGATTGCGGCGAGGCAAGCTTGTCGGCACAGTGAAGGCGGAACAGATGCGGCATCCGGCGCATAGGCGCCATGCAGCGCGCAAAGCCGCTTTTTATTGAGTGGAGAATCTGGTTTAACCCTAAACCAGATTTCGGGAGGACGGAATGGACGAGACCCGCCAGGACAGCGCGCGTCAGGCCGCGCTGGATTATCACGAATACCCCAAACCGGGAAAGCTGGAGATCCGGGCAACCAAGCCGCTGGCCAACGGTCGCGACCTGTCGCGCGCCTATTCGCCCGGCGTGGCCGAGGCCTGCCTAGAGATCAAGGCAGATCCATCCACCGCAAGCCGTTATACAACAAGAGGAAATCTGGTTGCCGTGGTGACGAACGGCACCGCTGTACTTGGCCTTGGCAATATCGGTGCGCTGGCCTCCAAGCCAGTGATGGAGGGCAAGGCCGTCCTGTTCAAGAAGTTCGCAAACATAGATTGTTTTGACATTGAACTAAATGAACCGGACCCGGTGAAGCTGGCCGATATCGTCTGCGCGCTGGAGCCGACCTTCGGCGCGATCAACCTTGAGGACATCAAGGCGCCCGACTGTTTCGTGGTCGAAAAGCTGTGCCGCGAACGGATGAACATTCCGGTTTTCCATGATGATCAGCACGGAACCGCCATCGTGGTGGGCGCCGCGGCGACCAATGCGCTGCATGTGGCGGGCAAAAGGTTCGAGAATATCAAGATCGTCAGCACCGGCGGCGGGGCGGCGGGCATCGCCTGCCTGAACATGCTGCTGAAGCTGGGTGTGAAGCGCGAAAACGTCTGGCTTTGCGACATTCACGGTCTGGTCCATGAGGGCCGCGAGATTGACATGAACCCCCAGAAGGCTGCCTATGCTCAGGCCAGCGACAAGCGGACACTGGACGAGGTGATCGACGGCGCCGACATGTTCCTCGGCCTCTCCGGCCCCGGCGTGCTGAAACCTGAAATGGTGGCGCGGATGGCGGAGAATCCGATCATCTTCGCGCTGGCCAACCCGACGCCGGAAATTCTGCCCGACGAGGTGCGCGCCGTCGCCCCCGGCGCGATCATCGCCACCGGCCGCAGCGACTTTCCCAATCAGGTCAATAACGTGCTGTGCTTCCCCTTCATCTTCAGGGGCGCGCTGGACGTGGGGGCGACGCAGATCAATGATGCAATGCAACTGGCCTGCATCGACGGAATCGCAGCCCTGGCCCGTGCCACCACCAGCGCCGAAGCCGCCGCCGCCTATCGCGGCGAAAAGCTCAGCTTCGGGCCGGATTATCTGATCCCGAAACCCTTCGACCCCCGGCTGATCGGCGTCGTCGCCAGCGCGGTGGCGAAGGCCGCGATGGAGTCGGGCGTCGCCACCCGCCCCATCGACGACCTCGCCGCCTATCGCGAGCGGCTGAACGGCTCGGTCTTCAAATCCGCGCTGATCATGCGCCCGGTGTTCGAGGCCGCGCGCAATGCCGAACGCCGCATCATCTTTGCCGAGGGCGAGGATGAGCGCGTGCTGCGGGCGACCAACGCGATGCTGGAGGAAATGACCGACAAGCCGATCCTCATCGGCCGCCCCGAGGTCATGGCCCGGCGCTGCGAACGCGCGGGCCTGCCGATCCGCCCGGACCGGGATTTCGAGGTCATCAACCCCGAAAGCGACGCCCGTTACCGCGATTACTGGGGCAGCTATCACGAGCTGATGGCCCGGCGCGGCGTTACACCCGATCTGGCCCGCGCCATCCTGCGCACCAATACCACCGCCATCGGCGCCATCGCGGTGCATCGTGGCGATGCTGACAGCCTGATCTGCGGGACCTTCGGACAATATCTCTGGCATCTGAACTACATTTCGCAGGTTCTGGGCCGGGGCAGCCTGTCGGCGCATGGCGCGCTCAGCCTGATGATCCTTGAGGACGGGCCGTTGTTCATCGCCGATACCCAGGTGAACCCGATCCCCACGCCGGAACAGATCGCCCTCACCACGCTGGGCGCCGTCCGCCATGCCAAACGTTTCGGCGTCACACCCAAGGTCGCGCTCTGCTCGCATTCCAACTTCGGCAACCTCGACAGCGATTCCGGCCGCCGGATGCGCGAGGCGCTGGCTCTCCTGGATGCGGAGAGCCGCAGTTTCGTCTATGAAGGCGAAATGAGCATCGACGCCGCGCTGGACGCCGACCTGCGCGCCCGCATCTTCCCCGGCTGCCGGCTGGAGGGTGCCGCCAATATCCTGATCTTCGCTTATTCCGATGCGGCCAACGCGGCCCGCAACATGCTGCGGATGAAGGCGGGCGGGCTGGAAGTCGGGCCTATCCTGATGGGCATGGGCAACAAGGCGCATATCGTGACCCCCTCAATTACGCCGCGCGGGCTTTTGAACATCTCGGCCCTCGCCGGAACGCCCGTAGCGCATTACGGCTAAGACATGCGGCGGCCGGAAATCCGGCCGCCGACTCACTTTCAGGCAGCAGGCAAACTGCAAATCCTGAAAAATTTGCAAACTCCCCGGCTATTCCAACAAAATTTGGCATAACGTGCGACTTTGCATAAATTTGCCGTCCGCAAACAGCATAATTCTGCAAATTTTCTGCCCCTGCGCCCCGACGTGATCGGTAACACCGTTGCGGCAATACCCGGTCGTCGCGTAACAATCCGTCAAACCGGAGGAGGGTGCATACCATGGCATACAGGGAAATCTACCAAAGCTGGAAGGCAGACCCGGAAGGCTTCTGGATGAAGGCCGCCGGGGCGATCGACTGGGTGAAACCGCCGTCGCGCGCCCTGAATGCCGACCGCGCCCCCCTCTACGAATGGTTCACCGATGCGCAGGTCAACACCTGCTGGAATGCGGTGGACCGCCACGTCCTCGCCGGTCGCGGCAACCAGCTGGCCATCATCCATGACAGCCCCGTCACCCACCTGCGCAAGGGTATCACCTACAAGGAGCTGCAAACCCGCGTCGCCAGCCTCGCTGGCGCCCTGCGCGCCAAGGGCGTGGAAAAGGGCGACCGTGTCATCATTTACATGCCGATGATCCCCGAGGCGCTGGAGGCGATGCTGGCCTGTGCCCGTCTCGGCGCCATCCATTCGGTCGTGTTCGGCGGGTTTGCCGCCAATGAGCTTGCCGTGCGGATCGACGATTGCAAGCCCAGGGCGATCATCGCGGCAAGCTGCGGGATCGAGCCGAACCGCATCGTGCATTACAAGCCGTTGCTCGACGGCGCCATCGAACTGGCCACGCACAAGCCGGATTTCTGCGTGATCTTCCAGCGCGAGCAAGAGGTCGCCAAACTGGTCGAAGGCCGCGATGTCGCCTGGCACACCTTCCAGTTCGGCGTCGAACCCGCCGAATGCGTGCCGGTCGAGGGCGATCACCCGGCCTATATCCTTTACACCTCCGGCACGACCGGCCAGCCCAAGGGTGTGGTGCGCCCCACCGCAGGCCATCTGGTCGCGCTGAACTGGACGATGCGCGCCGTCTATGACGTGGGCGTGGGCGACGTGTTCTGGGCCGCCTCGGATGTGGGCTGGGTCGTGGGGCACAGCTATATCTGTTACGGACCGCTGATCGCCGGTTGCACCACCATCGTGTTCGAGGGCAAGCCCGTGGGCACCCCCGACGCGGGCACCTTCTGGCGCGTCATCAGCGAAAACAAGGTGAAAAGCTTCTTCACCGCCCCCACCGCGCTCCGCGCGATCCGCCGCGATGACCCCGAAGGAGAATTCATCGGCGAATATAACCTCAAGCACCTCAAGGCCCTCTACCTTGCCGGTGAACGCGCCGACCCCGACACGATCCAATGGGCGCAAAAGCACCTCGGCGTGCCGGTGATCGACCACTGGTGGCAAACCGAAACCGGCTGGGCCATCGCCGCCAACCCACTGGGGATCGAGGAACTTCCCGTCAAGCTTGGCTCGCCCTCGGTGCCGATGCCGGGCTATGATGTGCAGGTGCTGGACGAGGGCGGCCACCCGGTCTCCGCAGGCACGCTCGGCGCCATCGCGGTGAAACTGCCGCTGCCCCCCGGCACCCTGCCGACGCTGTGGAACGCCGATGACCGCTTCCGGAAAAGCTATCTCAGCCATTTCCCCGGCTATTATGAAACCGGCGATGCGGGCTATGTCGACGAGGACGGCTATCTCTACATCATGGCGCGCACCGATGACGTGATCAACGTCGCGGGCCACCGCCTCTCGACCGGCGCCATGGAAGAGGTACTCGCCTCGCATCCGGATGTCGCCGAATGCGCGGTCATCGGGGTCAGCGACACGCTGAAAGGGCAGTCGCCGCTCGGCTTCCTCTGCCTCAAGAAAGGCGCCAACACCCCGCATGACGAGGTGGTCAAAGGCTGCATCAAGCTGATGCGCGACCGTATCGGCCCGGTGGCCGATTTCAAACGCGCCGTCGTGGTGGATCGCCTGCCCAAAACCCGCTCAGGCAAGATCCTGCGCGGCACCATGGTCAAGATCGCGGATAATGAAGATTACAAGATGCCCGCGACCATCGACGACCCGGCGATCCTCGACGAGATCAGGCTCGCCCTGCAAAGCCTCGGCCTCGCCAAAGGCTGACCCATAGCCGCGTCCCTGCCACGGGGCGCGCGCCCTGCCCTTTGCTTCTTGCAAAAATACTCATGCAACGGCGGCCAGAAGTGCCGCCGTTTCACATGAACTGCTCATGCGTCAGCCGCTCTTCCAGCCCGTGCCCCGGATCGAACAGCAGCCGGTGACAGACGCTCGGCTCCGACCGGATCTCCACACTCAGCACATCGCGGAACGACCGGCTGTCAGCATCGGCCATGACCGGCCGCTTCGCCGCCTCCAGCACGTCGAACCGCACCACGGCCGTCTTCGGCAGCAACGCCCCGCGCCAGCGGCGGGGCCGGAAGGCTGCCATCGCGGTCAGCGCCAGAACATCGGCGCCGATCGGCAGGATCGGTCCATGTGCCGAGTAATTATAGGCGGTCGATCCCGCGGGTGTGCAGACCAGCGCCCCGTCGCAGACCAGTTCGGCCATCCGCTCGCGTCCATCCACGCTGATCCTCAGCTTGGCGGCCTGCGGCCCCGCGCGCAGCAGGCTCACCTCATTGATCGCCAGCGCATGATGCTCCCGCCCCGAGGCGGTGACGGCTTGCATGGCCAGCGGATTGATCACCGTCTCTTCCGCCGCGCGCAAACGCTCTTCCAGCGCCTCTTCGGAATAAGAATTCATCAGAAAGCCGATGGTGCCGCAATTCATGCCATAGACCGGCAGGCCAAGGCTCTGCGTCTCGTGCAGGGTCTGCAACATGAAGCCGTCGCCCCCCAATGCCACGATGACATCTGCCGACCGGATCGGCGCATCGTCATAGCGGTCGCTCAGCGCCGTATAGGCGGACAGCGCCGAAGCGCTTGTGCTGGCCCGGAAATTGATCCGCATGGCATCCTTCCTCGATCCCTGCCGTCAGTCTTGCGGGGCGGCGGGAGCAAACTCAAGTCTCTGCGGCGCAGCGCGACGGAAAAGTTTCCGATAGGCGACATTCTGTTCGTTTGAATTCGGGTCCATGTCGGTTTCTACCCTTCCCTGTCGCTTGGGGCATGGTCTAAATGACCGCGAATCCGCCCTTCCTTGACAGGAGACGCCCATGACCGACATCCGCGATCCCGGTTTCTTCACCGAAACCCTCGCCTCCCGCGACCCCGAGCTGTTCGGCTCGATCACTGACGAACTCGGCCGCCAGCGGGACGAGATCGAGCTGATCGCGTCGGAAAACATCGTCAGCCGTGCCGTGATGGAGGCGCAGGGCTCGGTGATGACCAACAAATATGCCGAGGGCTATCCGGGCAAGCGCTACTACGGCGGCTGCCAGTTCGTCGACGTGGCGGAAAACCTCGCCATCGAGCGCGCCTGCAAGCTGTTCGGCTGCACCTTCGCCAACGTCCAGCCCAATTCCGGCTCGCAGGCCAACCAGGGCGTGTTCAACGCGCTGCTGAAACCGGGCGACACCATTCTGGGCATGAACCTGGCCTCGGGCGGTCACCTGACCCACGGCGCCGCGCCGAACCAGTCGGGCAAATGGTTCAACGCCGTGCAATATGGCGTGCGCCAGCAGGACAGCCGCATCGACTATGACGAGGTCGAGCGCCTGGCCGACGAGCATCAGCCGAAGCTCATCATCGCCGGCGGTTCGGCCGTGCCGCGGCAGATCGACTTCGCCCGTTTCCGCGCCATCGCCGACAAGGTTGGCGCCTTCCTGATGGTCGACATGGCGCATTTCGCGGGCCTCGTGGCTGGCGGTCAGCACCCCTCGCCCTTCCCCTATGCCGATGTGGCGACCACCACCACGCACAAGACCCTGCGCGGCCCGCGTGGCGGCATGATCCTGACGAACAACGAGGATATCGCCAAGAAGGTCAATTCGGCCATCTTCCCGGGCATCCAGGGCGGCCCGCTGATGCATGTCATCGCCGCCAAGGCGGTGGCCTTCGGCGAGGCGCTGCGGCCCGAGTTCAAGGCCTATGCCGCACAGGTGGTGGTCAATGCGCAGGCGCTGGCCGACCAGCTGATGAAGGGCGGGCTGGACATCGTGACCGGCGGCACCGACACCCACGTCATGCTGGTGGACCTGCGCCCGAAAGGCGTGAAGGGCAATGCGACCGAAAAAGCGCTGGGTCGTGCCCATATCACCTGCAACAAGAACGGCATCCCCTTCGACCCTGAAAAGCCGACGGTGACCTCAGGCGTGCGTCTGGGCACCCCGGCAGGCACCACCCGCGGCTTCGGCGAGGCCGAATTCCGCCTGATCGCCGACTGGATCGTCGAAGTGGTCGATGGCCTGGCCGCCAATGGCGAGGATGGCAATGGCGAGGTCGAAGCCGCCGTGCGCGCCAAGGTCGCCGGCCTCTGTGCCCGCTTCCCGCTCTACCCCGGTCTCTGACCGGCACGGGGCCCCGGCACTCCGGGGCCCCAAATTTCCTGCAAAGACATTTGCAAAAGTTTTCTGAACGCTTTTGCCTCTGCGCCCACGTCCTCAGAGCAATTTCTATGCCCCATGCCCCGCACAGCACCCGGCTGGAACGCCGTCTTGGCGACTGGGCGCGGGCGCGTCTGCCCTATGGTCTCGCCGAACTGGTGATGTTCATACTGAAGCAGGGCTGGGCCTGCCTGTTTGGCGGCCTGCTGCTGATCGCCATTCTCGCCACCCGCCTGATCTGGTCACCAGAATGGCCTGTGCATCGCTACGATGCGCTGTTCCTGTTTGCCATCGCCACGCAGGTCGTCTTTCTGTGGAAAGGGCTGGAGACATGGGAAGAAGCCCGTGTCATCCTGATGTTCCACCTGACAGGCACCGCGATGGAATGGTTCAAGGTCGGCGCCGGATCATGGTCCTACCCGGAACCGGGCCTGTTCAAGCTCTGGGGCGTGCCGCTGTTTTCCGGCTTCATGTATGCCAGTGTCGGCAGCTACATGGCGCGGGTCATCCGGCTGTTCGACATGCGCTTTGCACCCTACCCGCCGTTCTGGCTGACCGTGGTGTTCGCGCAGGCCATCTATGTGAATTTCTTCGCCCATCACTTCCTGCCGGACATCCGGGTCGCACTTTTCGCAGGATCAGTGCTGCTGTTCGCCCGCACGCGGATCTGGTTCCGCATCTCTGACCGGGACTGGTGGATGCCGCTGCCGGTTGCGGCATTCCTCTCCAGCTTCGCGCTCTGGCTGGCCGAGAATATCGGCACGGCAACGGGAACCTGGCTCTACTCCGGTCAGGTCGCCGGACAGGTCGTCAGTTTCGCCAAGCTGGGGTCGTGGTATCTGCTGCTTTACGTCTCGTTCGTCACCGTCACACTGGTCAGCCGCGCGGCGCTGCATCGGCAGCCCTTGCCCGTCACATCAGCCCGCGCAGCTTCAGCACAAGTACAGCCAGCCCGGCCACGACAATAAGGCCGAAGACCACCTGCGCCACGACCGAAATCAGCAGGCCTTTGCGCCGACCGGCGGAGCCCAGAGGTGACAGGTGACGCAGACAGATGTCATAGGCTTCGGCCACCTCGCCCTCATCCACCTGCAACAGAAGCTTCGGGTTTTGCGACATATGCGCCGCCTCGGCCAGCCGCTCTGCCGCGGCCCGCACTTTGCGCGGCAGCCGCCTTCCCCCCCGCGACAGCTTTTCGGCCAGCCCCGCACCCTTGATGCGCAGCCGCTCCTCCATCAGCCCCGCAACCCGGTCCGCCATCTGCTGAATGGTAATCGCGCCCATCTTCGTGTCCTGCCCGCCGCTGCCCGGCGGTCTGCCACCGCCCTTGCGCGGCAGACTACGCTTGCACGCGGAAGGCATCAACCGCTCTGGCAGTCGCGGAAAGGCTCGGTTACTTCTGTGCCATGCTGAACACGATCCATTATCCCGCCACCACCGCATCGGACCTGCCCCCCATCCTGATCGTGCACGGGCTCTACGGCTCGGCACGGAACTGGAACGTCATCGCCCGCCGCCTGTCAGAGCGGCGCGATGTGTTGGCGGTCGACATGCGCAATCACGGCGAAAGCCCCCGCTTTCCGACCCACAGCTATCCCGACATGGCTGCCGATCTGGCCGAGGTGATCGGCGCCCATGGCGGGCAGGCCGATGTGATCGGGCATTCGATGGGGGGCAAGGCGTCGATGATGCTGGCGCTGAATCATCCCGGCCTTGTGCGGCGGCTGGTCGTCGCCGATGTGGCGCCGGTGCCCTATGCCCATGACCAGACGCAATACATCACCGCGATGCGCGGGCTCGATCTGGCGGGCCTGACCACGCGCGGTGAGGCCGACCGCAGGCTTGCGGAAACCGTACCCGAGGCCCCCCTGCGCGCCTTCTTCCTCCAATCGCTGGACCTGAAAGCGGAGGGCGGGCCGCGCTGGCGGCTGAACCTTGACGTGCTGGAGGTTGAAATGCCCAAGATCGTCGGCTGGCCCGATCCGGCCGGGCAGTTCGACGGGCCGACCCTGTTCCTGACCGGCGGCGACAGCCATTATGTGAAGCCGGAATACCGCCCGGCGATCCGCGCACTGTTTCCCAATGCGCATTTCGCCAAACTGCCAGGTGCCGGGCACTGGCTTCATGCCGACAAACCGCGCGAGTTCGAGCAGACTCTGAAAGTGTTCCTCGACGCCTGAATGCGCCTAGTCCACCGGACGGGCCATACGCCGCATCAGCCCGTCCCGCAGCACGAATTGATGCCAGAGCGCACCGGCCACATGCAGGCCGATCAGCGCCAGAAGCACCGCCTTCAGCACCTCATGCGCTTCGGCCGCTACCGAAATGCCACCGAACCACGCCATACCTCCCGTCACGGCGAGGGCAATCATCGCCAGATAAAGACCTGCATGGGCCAGCTTCGAAAGCGGGCGCAGAATGGCGGGGCCGCCCTCTGCCGGCGCAGGCGCCCCGCGGCGGCCTTGCAGGCCGATCCGCCACAAAGCCAGCACCAGCACGGCAATCCCCCCCGCCACATGGCCCGCGACCAGCGGATCAAAGGCCGGGCTTCCCCCCTGACGCAGGCTGCGCCATGCGGCGGAAATCGCGTCATTGCCGATGAACTGCCAGGCGACAAGAACCACCGTCAACCAATGCAGCACAATCTGGCTGCGGGAATAGCCCTTGGGCATGTGAAGCTCCCGTTGCTGGCCACGCACCGGCGTGGTCTTCGTTGACTTCTACGCGACGATACAAGACTTCCGTCGCCCGTCAGCCCGTGATCTGGCGAGCGACGAACCAACTCACCGGAATGGCCGCGACAAAGCCCACTGCGGCGGCCACCAGAATGGCTTTCAACGTCACCATGCCCATGGTCAGGGCGGCGACGATCCCGACCCCCATGAGCGAGGTCGACGCCATGGAGAAGATAATCATCATCAGACGGTTCATTGCTGGCCTCTTGTCATCCGGCGCGTTCGGCCTCACCCGATCACACCGACGCGAGGTGCACCTTGATCCGCATCAACCGCCGTCTCTGCGGCCGCGCAGAAAAGGGTGGCAAAGCGTCGCGGTGCTTGACGACCCGACCCGCCAGCCCGAAGACTGCACACGTCCGGAACCCGAGTGCGCCAAAGCCTATGCCCCTCCATCGTGCCGCATTGCGCGCTGTAACAGCCGTCGCTCATTGCAAAAGCGTCATGGCCTGCAATACAAATTCCTGCTGTTGGCTGGCCGACAAGGCGCTGTTTTCACAGACCCCCGCCCTTGCGCTTGATCAGATCGAACAATTCTGCGCCGGAGGCGGCCCACACGACCTAATTGCAACCTTCGACGCGCCAGTTCACTGCGACAGTGGGCTGGAGAACAACCTTCTCAGCTCTGTCTCCGCCACCCCAGGGAGTTCCGCCCGTGACCATCGAATTGCGTGATCTCTCCGGCATGACCGAATTCCGCGCGGCGGAAGACCTGCAACGTCAGGTCTGGGGCGAAGGAGACAGAGAAGACCCGGCCGACCTGATGATGGTCATTCAGCACGAAGGCGGGCTGGTGGCTGGCGCCTTCGAGGATGACACGCTCCTCGGCTATGTCTTCGGCTTTCCGACCGTCACACCGGGGGTGCAGCATTCGCACCGGCTCGCCGTTCTGGCGCGGGCCCGCGGTCTGGGCCTCAGTCTGCGGTTGAAATGGTATCAGCGCGACTGGTGTCTGGCGCGCGGCATCACACATGTTCGCTGGACCTACGATCCGCTGCGGCTTGCCAATGCCGCGCTGAACATTCACCGACTGGGCGCCTCATCGCAAACCTATCTGCCGAATTATTACGGCGAGATGGAGGGGATCAACAAGGGTGCTCCCTCCGACCGTCTGATGGCCGACTGGCACCTGCAAAGCCCCCGCGTGGTCGCCGCAGCGGCCGGGCAGCCACTGCCCCCGGACCGGGTGGCAGAGGAAATAGAGATCCCGGCCGATTTCGGTGACATGATGATCCACGCCCCCGAAATGGCTCAAGCGCTGCGACTGGAAAACCGCGCACAGATGCAGACCGCCTTTGCCGCAGGTCTGCGTATCACCGGCTTTGACAGCACGACGCGCCGTTATCTGCTGAGCAGGGCCTGATAGCGAAATCAGACATTTCAAAGAAAAAGGACCACCGGAAACCGGCAGCCCTTTTGATTTTCATACATTCCGGCGGCAGATCAGCCGTTGAACAGGAAGTGCAGCACGTCGCCGTCCTGAACCTCATAGGTCTTGCCTTCGACGCGGAACTTGCCCGCCTCCTTGGCCCCGGCTTCTCCCTTGCCCGCGATGTAATCGTCATAGGCCACGGTTTCGGCGCGGATGAAGCCCTTTTCGAAGTCACCATGGATCACACCTGCCGCCGCCGGGGCCAGAGTGCCCTTGGTGATCGTCCAGGCGCGGGCCTCCTTAGGTCCGACGGTGAAATAGGTTTGCAGGCCAAGCAGTTGATAACCCGCGCGGATCAGCCGATCCAGCCCCGCCTCGTGCAGGCCCATTTCCTCAAGGAACATCGCCGCCTCGTCCTCGGGCAACTGGCTGATCTCTTCCTCGATCTTCGCGGAAATCACCACCGAGGCGGCACCGATCTTCGCCGCCATCTCGGCCACCCGCGCCGACTGGCTGTTGCCCTCGGCCGCTTTCGATTCTTCGACGTTGCAGACGTAAAGCACCGGCTTCGCCGTCAGAAGTTGCAGCATCCGCCATTGCTTCAGATCATCCGCCGCGACCTGCACGCTGCGCGCGGGCTTGCCATCATTCAGCGCGACCTGTGCCAGCGCGAGCAGCCTGTCCTGATCGGCAGATTCCTTGTCGCCACCCTTCAGCTTGCGGGCAAGGTTGGCACGGCGGCGTTCGATGGATTCCAGATCGGCCAGCATCAGCTCGGTCTCGATGGTCTCGGCATCGGCCACCGGGTCGATCCGGCCTTCGACATGGGTGATGTCGCCGTCTTCAAAGCAGCGCAGCACATGGGCGATGGCGTCGCATTCACGGATATTGGCAAGAAACTGGTTGCCCAGCCCCTCGCCTTTCGACGCACCGCGCACCAGACCGGCAATATCAACGAAGGTCATCCGCGTCGGGATGATCTGCTTCGACCCGGCAATGGCAGCCAGCTTGTCCAGCCGCGGATCGGGCACCGCCACCTCACCCACATTCGGCTCGATGGTGCAGAAGGGGAAGTTCGCGGCCTGCGCGGCAGCGGTGCGCGTCAGCGCGTTGAAGAGCGTGGACTTGCCCACATTCGGCAGCCCGACAATGCCCATCCTGAAGCCCATGGCGATCCCCTTTCGAAACTTCGCCCGCTCTTAGGGCCTGCACGGCGGAATCGCAAGCGCCGGCCCAAGCCCCATTGATTTCTGCCCCGCTTCGCGGCACATCGGACCAGAGTGCAGAAGAGGACCGCCATGACCCGGATCGACGCCAAGTTCGCCGCCCTGAAGGCCGAGGGCAAAAAGGCCTTCGTCGCCTATATCATGGGGGGTGATCCGAATGCGGAAACCTCGCTTGAGGTGATGAAGGGCCTGCCGGGCGCCGGGGTCGATGTGATCGAGCTGGGGATGCCCTTCACCGATCCGATGGCCGATGGCCCGACGGTGCAGCTTGCCGGGCAGCGTGCGCTGGATGGCGGCATGACGATGGACAAGGTTCTGGACATGGTGCGCGATTTCCGCGCGGGCGATCAGACGACGCCCATCGTGCTCATGGGCTACTACAACCCGATCTATTCGCGCGGCGTCGACCGTTTTCTGGCCGAGGCGAAAGAGGCGGGCATCGACGGGCTGATCGTGGTCGATCTGCCGCCGGAGGAAGACAGCGAGCTGTGCCTGCCCGCACAGGCCGCCGGGCTTAACTTCATCCGGCTGGCTACGCCCACCACCGATGACCGCCGCCTGCCGACGGTACTACAGAACACCAGCGGTTTCGTCTATTATGTCTCGATCACCGGGATCACCGGCGCGGCCGCCGCTCAGGCCGCTGATGTGGCGCCCGAGGTCGCACGGATCAAGGCTGCGACCGATCTGCCGGTCATTGTGGGCTTCGGCATCTCGACCCCCGACAATGCGCAGGCCATCGCAGGCATCGCGGATGGCTGCGTCGTGGGATCGGCTATTGTGAAGGAGATCGGTGCAGGCAAGCCTGTGGCCGATATTCTGGGCACCGTTGCCGCGCTCGCAGCGGGCGCTCACGCCGCCTGAGGGGTGCTGCCTTCCGGAAACCAATCCTCTACCGGCGGGAAGGCCGCGTCGAAGGCGCGGCGCCCGGCGGGGGTGAAACGCAGGGCGCGGCTGCCCTCAACCCGGTGCAGCCAGGCCAGCCCCAGCATGTGATCCAGCATCGCACGGCCCAGGGCCCCGGCCAGATGGCTGCGCCGTTCGCTCCAGTCCAGACAATCGCGGCACAGCACCCGCCGTCGTCCGGCCCGCAGGGCTGCAAGGTCGATTCCGAAGCTGGTCACAAAGGTGGCGCCCGCGTCCGTCAGGGCCAGCCCCTCGGGCGCCGGACCAAGGAAACCACGCGCCAGCAGGCTGTCGTAAAGCCGTATCCCCGCCTCGCCCGCCATATGATCGTAACATACCCGCGCCGCGCGCAGCGATGGATCGCGCGGGCCGGGCCGGCTGCGCAGATGGCCGCGCGCGGCAGCAAGGCCAAGCAGAGTCTCCAGCACCCGCGCCACTTCGCCCCCGCGCAGGGCGAAATACTTGTGACGGCCCGACCGGCGGGGCACCACCAGCCCGCCTTCCTCCAACCGCGTCAGATGGCCCGAGGCGGTCTGCACCGTCACACCGGCCTCGGCCGCAAGCTCGGTCACCGTCAGCGCGCGCCCCGCCATCAGTGCGGTCAGGATGTTGGCGCGCGCCGGTTCACCGATCAGCGCGGCAATGCGGGCAAGGTCCGGGCCTTCTTTCATCACGCTGTCCTCCACAGTTCGATCATGGCCGAAACATTACTTTCGCACAATCGGGCACAAGCGGATGTGAAAGGAGTCACCCATGCTGACCTGCATCATCCGCTATCACATCGACCCGATAAAGAAGGCCCAGTTCGAAACCTATGCCCACACCTGGGGACAGGCGATCCCACGTTGCGGGGCTGATCTGATCGGCTATTTCGCGCCGCATGAAGGGTCTTCCACACTGGCCTACGGCATCTACAACATCCCCTCTCTGGCTGAATATGAAGCGTACCGCACGCGGCTGGCGGCTGATCCCCTGGGGCGCGAGAATTACCAATTCGCCCAGAAAGAGCGGTTCATCCTGCGCGAGGATCGCACCTTCCTGCGGCTGGCCTCAGCCCCGCACGGGTGTGGCGCATGATCGCCGTCCTGTTCGAGGTCATCCCCGCCCCCGGCGCGCGGGACGCTTATATGGCTCGCGCCGCTGATCTGCGGCCGCTGCTGGACGGGATCGACGGATTTCTGGGGGTGGAGCGGTTTCAGAGCCTCTCCGACCCCGGCAAGCTTTTGTCTCTGTCCTTCTTTCGGGACGAGGCGGCAGTACAAGGCTGGCGCGAAACCGCAGAACACCGCCTTGCGCAACAGGCCGGGCGCAGCGGGCTGTTCACCACCTACAGGCTGCGCGTGGCCGAGGTGCGGCGCGACTACGGGTTGCATGACCGCACCGAAGCACCGGACTGAGGGAAAGCAGTTGCGCGAAATCTACGATATTGGTAAAGGAAACTAACCAATATTGGAGGCTCGCATGCCCGTCATCACCTGCATCGACGATCTGAAGCGCCTGCATGCCCGTCGCACCCCGCGCATGTTCTACGATTACGCGGAATCCGGCAGCTATACCGAACAGACCTTCCGCGAGAATGTGACGGATTTCGAAAAGATCCGGCTGCGGCAGAAGGTGGCGGTCGACATGTCGAACCGCAGCATCGCGGGCGAGATGATCGGCACGCCGGTGACCATGCCCGTGGCGCTTGCGCCTGTCGGGCTCACCGGCATGCAATCGGCGGATGGCGAGATCAAGGCGGCGCGGGCGGCTGAAAAGTTCGGCGTGCCCTTCACGTTGTCGACCATGTCCATCTGCTCGATCGAGGATGTGGCCGCGCAAACCACCGCGCCGTTCTGGTTCCAGCTTTACGTCATGCGGGACGAGGATTTCGTCGACCGCGTGATCGACCGCGCCAGGGCCGCAGGCTGTTCTGCGCTGGTTCTGACGCTGGATCTGCAAATTCTCGGCCAGCGGCACAAGGATCTGAAAAACGGATTGTCTGCGCCGCCAAAGCTGACGATCCCGAATATCCTCAACATGATGACGAAGCCGGAATGGTGCCTTGGTATGCTGGGCACCAGACGGCGCAGCTTTGGCAATATCGTTGGTCATGCGAAGGGCGTGGGCGACCTGTCCTCGCTGTCCAGCTGGACGGCGGAACAGTTCGATCCGCAACTGGACTGGAAGAAAATTGCGCGCATCCGTGACCGCTGGGGCGGCAAGCTGATCCTCAAGGGCGTTCTGGATGTCGAGGATGCGCAGCGCGCCGCCGATTTCGGGGCTGATGCCATCGTCGTCAGCAACCACGGCGGGCGGCAGCTGGATGGCGCGCTGTCGTCGATCCGCATGCTGCCCTCCATTGTGCGGGCGGTGAAGGGGAAGACCGAAATCTGGCTCGACAGCGGCATCCGCTCGGGTCAGGACGTATTGAAGGCCCTTGCCCTCGGGGCGGATGGCACGATGATCGGGCGCAGCTACATCTATGGTCTGGGCGCAATGGGCGAAGCCGGCGTGACAACAGCGCTGGAGGTCATCCGCAAGGAACTGGACACCACAATGGCGCTGTGTGGCGAGCGGGACATCAGGAACCTCGGGCCGCACAACCTCCTGGTGCCCAAGGATTTTGAAGGCGACTGGGCCTGA
Organism: Gemmobacter nanjingensis; assembly: GCF_014652195.1. NCBI lineage: Bacteria > Pseudomonadati > Pseudomonadota > Alphaproteobacteria > Rhodobacterales > Paracoccaceae > Gemmobacter > Gemmobacter nanjingensis. The sequence goes on along the minus strand of NZ_BMYI01000005.1, from coordinate 145,745 downwards.
CCCTCAGCCCCGCCGCATCAACAGCGGGGTGAGCACCAGCACCGCCATCAGCATTGCAGCGGCGAAGACGAAGGCCGCGCGCAGCCCGAACAGGCCCGCCAGAAAGCCTAGCATGGGCGGGCCGAAGAAATAGCCGAAATAGCCGTAAAGCGTGGCCCTTGCGACAGCGCGGGCGCGGGCTTCCGGTGCCGCCATCCGACCCACCAGCGAAAAGGCGGTGGGGGCGATGACCGACGATCCGATCCCCATGACGATGAACCCGGCATAGGCCATCGTGGGGCTGGTGGCGAAGGCCGCCCCCAGCGCGCCGGTGGCGGAAACCACCGCCCCCGCGCGCAACAGTCGCCCCGCATTCAGCCGCGCCACCAGACCTTGCCCGGCGATCCGCGCAAATCCCATGGTCAGTGCCAGCGCGGCGGGCCCCATCGCACCCTCGGCGGGACTGCCGCCCAAGGTTTTCTCGATATGCAGGGCCGACCAGTTTTCGGCCGCGTTCTCGGTCAGAAAGGCGATCAGTACGATGCCACCGCCGATCAGCGGCACGAGGCCCAGCCCGCTGCCCTGCCCCTTTGGCGGGCGGGCAAGACCGTGGATGGCGCCATCCCGTTCAAAGGCCAACAGAGCAATCAGTGCAGCACCGATCCCCGCCACCGCCATCACCACGCCTGGCGGCAGCGCCGCATCGCGCATCACGCCTGTCGCCAGCGCCCCGCCAGCATAGCCGAAGGAATAGGCGGCGTGGCAAAGGTTCATCAGATGCAGCCCGCGCTCATTCTCCAGCGCGGCGACACGGGCGTTCATCAGCACATCGGTCAGGCCGGTTGCCGCACCGGCGCACATCATGGCAAGCGGGAAAAAGGCCGCCACATGAACCTGCCCCGGCAGGATGAAGGCCAGCCCCATCGCGAGTGCTGCCACCGGCAGCGCAATCCGGCCCAGAGCCACACCGACAAGCGGCGCGACCAGCATCGCGCTGACCGCCGCCAGCGGCGTCGGCAGCAACAACAGCCCCAGCCGCGCCTCGTTCACATCCAGCTGCGCCTTGAGGTCCGGCAGCGCGGCGGCGAAAGTGCCCCACAGCACGCCCATGGCCGCAAAGGCCGCAAGCGGCGCATGCGCCGTGACGATCAGGCGGGGCGAAAGCATCGGGGGTTCCTTCTGTCCTGATGCCGTGCTAGCCCGACAGGACAACCCCGGCAAGCCCGGCGCCGACACCGACACCGACACCGACCCGCCCGTGCCCGACACGCGGCGCCAGAGGTGATTTTGCACGACTTTCGGCTTTCCTTGCAGGCGATTCCCCGCTATAGGCCCCCGATCCGTCATGCACCCTTGGAGGATGACGGACCAGTGCAACCAAAGGAGATACCTATGGCACGCGAGATCCCGGATCTTAACGCCGTGGTGCGGACGGGGACAGGCAAGGGGGCCGCCCGTCAAGCCCGTCGTGAGGGCAACGTTCCCGGCATCGTCTACGGCGACGGCAAAGAGCCGCAGCCGATCAGCATGAACTACAACGCCCTGCTGAAGCGCCTGAAAGCTGGCCGCTTCATGTCGACCCTCTTCAACCTGAAGGTCGAAGGCCAGCCGGACGTTCATGTCGTTTGCCGCGGCGTCCAGCGCGACGTCGTGAAAGACCTGCCGACGCATATCGACTTCATGCGCCTGCACGACGACAGCCGCATCAACCTGTTCATCCATGTGACCTTCATCAACCACGATCAGGCCCCCGGCCTGAAGCGTGGCGGCACGCTGACCGTGGTGCGCCCGGAAGTCGAACTGGAAGTTCTGGCCTCCGACATCCCGAACGAGATCGTTGTCGATCTGGCGGGCCGCACCTTCGGCGACGTGATCCACATCAATGATGTGGCGCTGCCGAAAGGCGCGAAGCCGACCATCGACCGCAACTTCGTGATCGCCAACATCACCGCCCCGTCGGGTCTGGTGGCGGAAGAGGAGTCGGCCGAAGGCTGATCCCCCCTACAGGGCAAACAGACGCGGCAGGGCCTCCCTGCCGCGTTTTTTTGTGGCGGGAACTCGCGCATTGCCGGTGCAGGTCCGGTTTTACTTACCTTTCAATTGATTACCATTTTGGTAGGGTGCAGCCAGTTTCTACATTGGAGGTAACCGATGGCCACGATCAAAGGCTACGATGGCATCGACGACATTCTGGTCGGCAATCCCACGGAAAATGATTACCTGTACGGCGGCAGCGGCGACGACACTTATCGGTTCGACTCCCTGCCGGGTAATGATGTCATCTATGACACCGAGGGCGCCGACAAGATCGAGTTCGACAGTTCGGTTACTGCCGGTATGCTGCGTATGAACATCAGCCCGTCGGATTATGATGACCTGCTGATCTCGATTGTCGACAGCAATGGCGCGGTGGTCGGAACGGTTTCCCTGAACGAACATTTCAACGGCGCCACCATCGAACAGCTGAAGCTGGCCGATGGGACGACGATGAACCTGACCGGCGGCCTGAAGATCCAGGGCACCATCTCGCAGACCACGCTGCGCGGCACCGGCAACAATGACACGCTGGTCGGCTCGGACCGGAACGAGACCCTTTATGGCGGCGCGGGCAACGATACCTACGTCATCTCGGCGGGTCAGGGTTCGAAACTTATTGAAGATTCGCAGGGCGCAGACACGCTCAGCCTCGACAGCTCGGTTCTCGCCCGCAATGTGCGCCTCAATACCAGCAGCAGCGATTATGATGATCTGGTCATCCGCCTGGTGGACGCGAACGAGAACATCATCGACACGATCTACCTGAACGAACATTTCAACGGCCGCCCGATTGAAACGCTGACCTATTCTGACGGTACCAGCGTGAACCTGCTGGCCGGGCTGACGATCCGCGGCGCGGTGAACGACACCACCCTGCGCGGCACCGATCTCAACGATTCGCTGATCATGTCCAGCCGCAATGAAACGCTTTATGGCGGCAATGGTGATGATACCTACATCTGGTCAAGCGCTGGTGGCAGCAAGCTCATCTATGACGGGCTTGGCAATGACGCGATCCAGATCAAGGGCGTCCCGGCTGCCCGCGTGCGAATGAGCGCGAGCACAAGCGACAGCGACGACCTGCGCATCTGGATCATCGACAAGAACGAGAATGTGCGCAGCACCCTGACGCTGGACGAGCATTTCAACGGTCACGGCATCTCGACCCTGCGGGTCGGCTCGGGCCAGGCCCTCGACCTGCTCGGCGGGCTGAAGATCCAGGGCGCTGTGGATCAGACGACGCTGATCGGCACCGCCCTGAACGACCGGCTGATCATGTCAAACCGCAACGAGACGCTGTATGGCGGCGGCGGCAATGACACCTATGTGCTGGGCAAGGGCGATGAAGCCAATTTCATCAGCGACAGCCAGGGGCGCGACCGCATTCTGGTCGAAAAATCCATCTCTGCTGCGAATGTACGGCTGAATGCCAATGGTTCTGACGATCTGCGGGTCATGGTGGTGGACCGGAACGGCAATGTCGTCAGCTCGATCACCATCGACAACCATTTCGACGGCCGCGCGATTGAAAGCCTTGTGTTCTCCGGCGGTGGCAGCATCGACCTGCGCGGCGGGCTGACCATCCAGGGCGCCGTGGATGTCACCAACCTTTACGGCACCGGCCAGTCCGATACGTTCATCGGCTCACAGCGCAATGAATACATGGCAGGTGGCAACGGGAACGACACCTACAAGTTCGAAGCCGGTTTCGGCGAGGATACCGTCTATGATATCGGCGGTCGCGACACGATCGAGATTACGGGCATCGACCCGGCGCGGGTCCGGCTGGTTCAGCCGTCGTTCAGCAATGACCTGCAAATCCAGGTGCTGAATGCCAAGGGGCTGGTGGCGGATCAGATCTCGCTGCGCAGCTATTACGCCAGCGGCTCGGCCAAGATCGAAAATCTGGTGATCGACGATCAGAGCTGGAATATCGCGCAACAGCTTGCCGGGCCGAAAACCAGCACCCGCGCCGATGTCGTGCAAAGCTTCTTCGGCGACACCACGATCAACGGCAAGGGCGGCAACGACAAGATCACCGATCTGTTCGGCAACAATACCGTCAATGGCGGCACGGGTCGGGATACGATCACCACTGGCGGCGGTCGGGACACGCTGGTCGGTGGCAGTGGCAACGATACCCTGTCAGGCGGCGGCGGCAATGACCGGCTCACCGGCGGCAGTGGCGCGGATCAGCTGACCGGCGGTGCCGGGCGCGACAGCTTTGTCTTCGCGCGGCGCATGGGCACCGATACCGTCACCGATTTTTCCAAGGGGATCGACAAGCTGGTGCTGAACGACAACCTCTGGGGCGGCGCAGACCTGACCAAGCGTCAGGTGGTGAACCAGTACGCCACAGATATCGGTGATGACATCGTTCTGGACTTCGGTGCGCGTGGCAAGATCGTGCTGGAGGATGTGGCCTCGCTCTACAAGCTGTGGAACAGCATCGAGATCATCTGATCCGACAGGGGGCCGGTCAGTCGGCCCCCTGCCCCGCCGCCGCCATGTGATGCTGCCAGCGGGGGTCTTGTTCCGGCGCATGTCCTGCTTTTTCGGCCAGCCGCCCCGCATAATCCGCACAGCACAGATGATGCAGCCGCGCGACGCCGGGCAGCGCCATGGCCCGCGCATGAAGAGCATCGAACTCGGCTTCATAGCGCAGGGCAGACAGGTCACGCCGCTCGTTCCGGTTGGTCGAACGATAATAGCTGTCGTTATAGCGATCAGCCCCCTGCACCGCTGAAGGCGTGCCACGCTTCAGGCCCCAGCTTTCTTCGGATCGCAGCATGTAATGGTTCATCTGTGCCACTTCATGCGTCGTCAGCTCTGGCGGCAGGACACGCAGATACTGCGCCTCGTCCGGCCAGCCGGGAACCGGCACTCCTTCGGCATTCACCAGACGTGGTTCCGGCTCCGCCGCAGGATCGAGCCCGCGCGGTCCGTGTTCGGCCAGGGCGCGGAAGGCCTGCGGTTTGCGGTGGATCACCTTGATCCAGCGCGAGATCCAGTTGCGCGTCGGGCCTGCATTCAGGAAGGTGCGGTGGATCGGCGCATCCTCCCACCTTTCGATGCCAGAGGTGCCGAATACCCGCCAGTTGATCGCCATGGCGGTGAAATCGGGTGACGACCCCAAAAGATCGGGCAGCTTGCCCGCGCCGCGATGGATGACCAGAAATTCATCGACATCGCAGACCAGCACCCAGTCAGCACGCCGCACCGCCCGGTGCCGCTTTGCCTGCCGCAGCTTCGCCGCCGTCACCTTGCCCCCGGCGGGCACCTCGGAGCGCAGATGGACCAGCCACCCCGCCGCCTGAAGCGCATCCAGCAGATCAGGCGACGGGTCGGTGCAGTCATTGGTGACGACAACAAGATCGGTAAAGCCAAGCATGCGATACCAGACCACCCATTCCACGATGAACGGGCCCTCGTTGCGCATCGAACAGACGACCGTGGCCCGCACCGCTTCTCCTTGCGTTTTCCGCAGGTTGGGCGGCGCGGGGCGCGCTGTCAACCGGCCATGGCGAGGCTTTGCACCGCGTCGAACACCTCAAGCTCGGGCGGTCCGGCATAGAGATCGCCATGCCCGCCCGCGCCGCGATGGGCCATGCGGAACGCCTCGGATTTCGTCCAGTCCTGAAAGGCCGTCTCGTTTTGCCACAGCGTATGCGAGGCATAAAGCGTATAGCCCTCACGCGCCGGGCCTTTCATCAGGTGAAAAGAGATAAAACCGGGAACGGTCGGCAACTGGCTGTCGCGCGCCTTCCACACGGCCTCGAACGCCGCTTCCTGCCCGGGTTTGACCTTGAAACGGTTCATCGTCAGATACATCTGGCTGATCCTGTCCTGGGATTTCCGGCTGGAGGGCGGCAGGGAGAGAGCAAATCCACCGCGGCTGTCTGGCGTGGGGCACAGGATCGGGGTTAGAACGTCCGGGGTCAAGAGGCGGAGGGTGCGATGCAGCTTTGGGTGGGTCTGGGTAATCCGGGCGCGAAATATGCGGGCAACCGTCACAACATCGGCTTCATGGCGCTGGACCGTATCGCGGGGGATCATGGCTTTGGTCCCTGGCGCAAGGGGTTTCAGGGGCTGGTGTCCGAAGGCCGCTTCGGATCGGAAAAGGTGGTGCTGCTGAAGCCCGAAACCTTCATGAACCTTTCAGGTCAATCGGTCGGCGAGGCGCTGCGCTTTTACAAGCTGTCCCCGGGTGACGTGACCGTTTTTCACGACGAGCTGGACCTTGCCCCCGGCAAGCTGCGGCTGAAGACCGGCGGCGGGCATGCAGGCCACAACGGGTTGCGGTCCATCCACGCGCATATCGGCGAGGCTTATCACCGCGTCCGGCTCGGCATCGGCCACCCCGGCCACAAGGATGCGGTGGCAAGCTATGTACTGCATGATTTCGCCAGGGCCGATCAGGACTGGCTGGATGATCTGCTGCGCGGTATCTCTGACGGCGCCCCGGCGCTCGCCGCCGGGGACGGGCCACGCTTCCAGAATGCCGTGGCGCAACGCACGTCACCGCCCCGCCCCTCGACCGGGCGCGAGAAGGCGGGGCCAAAGCCTGCGCCTGACGCTACGGCACCGACAGAAGATACCCGTAACCCGCTGCAAAAACTGGCAGATCGTTTTCGCTGAACTATGATCGGCGCAACAGGGAGGAACCAATGCGCCGATTTCTGAAGATTCTGGGGGTCGTGACCCTGATCGTGGCCGCGCTTGCCGTGTGGAAGCGGGAAGAGATTGTCCGGCTCCAGTCGGTCCTGACCCTGTTTGACGCGGATCGCATTACCGGCAATTTCAGCCATATGGACGCGGCCTTCCTGTCAACCCCGCTGCCCAAGGGGGACCGCCCCGCCCTGCCCCTGCCTCCCGGTCCGGCCTTCGATCTGCCGCCTGAAACCGAAGGCTGGATCACCGACCGCCATGTCACCGCCCTGGTGATCCTGAAGGACGGCGTGCTGCGTCATGAGGGCTATTACCTTGGTACCGGCGCAATGGACCGTCGGATCAGCTGGTCGGTCGCCAAAAGCTTTCTCTCCGCGCTTCTTGGTACGGTGGTGGCAGAGGGCGCCATCGACCTTGACGCGCCTGTGGATCAGTATGCCCCTGCGCTCCGCGGCTCTGCCTATGAAGGCGTGACGGTGCGGCAGGTCGCCAATATGACCTCGGGCGTGGCCTTCAACGAGGATTATCTGGATTTCTGGAGCGACATCAACAAGATGGGCCGGGTTCTGGCGCTTGGTGGTTCGATGGACAGCTTTGCCGCCGGGATCAAGACCCGGAGCGGGCCGCCCGGTGGAGCATGGCACTATGTGTCCATCGACACGCATATTCTGGGCATGGTGATCCGTGGCGCCACCGGACGCGGGATCGTGGATCTGATGTCGGAACGGATCGTCAAACCGCTCGGGCTGGAAGTGGAGCCCTATTATCTGACCGATGGTTATGGCCAGCCCTTCGTGCTGGGCGGACTGAATCTGATCACCCGCGACTATGCACGCATGGGCGAACTGTTCCGTCGCGAAGGCCAGATCGACGGGCAGCAGATCGTGCCACAGGATTGGGTGGATGCCTCGACCCGCCCCCAGGCCGACACACCCGCAGACGGCATGGGCTACGGCTATCAATGGTGGATTCCGCCGCAGGCCGAACCGGGCGAATTCATGGCGCAGGGCGTTTATGGCCAGTTCATCTATGTGAACCGGCGCGCAGGCGTTACCATTGCCTCCAATGCCACTGACCGGGGCTTTACGGCGGCAGGCGTCGAGGACCAGAATGTAGCGATGTTCCGCGCTCTGGTGCGGGCACTGGAGGCAGCGGATGGATGAGCGCGAGGACAGTATCAACGTGTTGGGCGAGGCGCTGGAAAGCTGCTCGACACAGCCGCTGACCGGCTTCTGGCGGAATGGCTGCTGCGATACCGGCCCGGCAGATCGCGGGCGCCACACCGTCTGCGCGGTGATGACGGCAGAATTTCTGGCCCTGTCCAAATATCTGGGCAATGACCTGAGCACGCCGCGCCCGGAGTTCGGCTTTGCCGGACTGAAACCCGGCGACAACTGGTGTCTCTGTGCCGCGCGCTTTCTTCAGGCCCATGAGGAAGGCGCGGCACCGCAGCTCCGGTTGCGCGCCACCCACCGGCGCACGCTGGATATCGTGCCGCTGGAGGTGCTGCGGCTTTACGCCGCCGACTGATCGCGCGACCGCACCCCCGGCTCGCGCGGTTTGGCCGTGGGGGCGCCGGGCGCACCAAGGCGCAGCGGATCGTCGTCGCGCATCAGCTCATCAATGAAGAGGCTCAGCAACTGCGGCCGCCCGCTGACCCCTGCCTTGCGATAGATCGCATTGGTCTGCGCCTTCACCGTACCCTCTGACGTTTCGCGCAAGCCTGCGATCTGGGCAGTGGACAGGCCCTTGATGGCGAACAGCGCCACATCGCGTTCTGCCGGGGTCAGCCCCCATTCGCCAAACCGTTCCTCAAGAATTTCGGCGAAGGCCCCCGAAGCACGGCGCAACCGTTCCTCGGCCACGTTACGCTCGGCCATGGCGAGCCGCAGTGCCCATGCCCCCAGTGCGATGCCGGTCACCAGACCCAGCGCCGCGCCCAGTTCCAGCAGTTCGCGGAATTGCCAGCTGAGCGGACCGGCGTTGAAGCCGATCACCGAAGACAGGATATCGGTGATAAAAACTGCCGCGCAGAGGATCTGGAACAGCAGCAAAACCGCAAGCCCGATCGGGCGGCGCGTCAGAAACCGGTGCAGGCCGTTGCGTCCCGGTCCCTTCATTCGGTGCCCGTTCCCACATCACCGACGGCGCCGCCGTCAGTCTGGCCATCATTTGAGATGCCGACATCGACCCCCTAGGAAATATCTGGCGTCTTGTCAGTCACGTCGCGCACGGCGGTGTTGCCGGGCGCGTTGGCCCGCTCGTCCCCGGCATACCGATGATCGGTGCGCAGCAGGTCGCGCAGAATTTCGCCGGTGATCGGGTTGACGACGATCTCGCGCTTACGGTCCCCACGCTCTGCCGTCACCCGCACCCGGCCCAGAAAGGTGCGGCTGACCACGATCCGGCCATAGCCCTGCTCTTCCAGCTGCGAAACGATCTGGCCCTGAACGGCATCGGCGGGGTCTATCTGCGCCGCGACGGGCGTTGCGGCCAGCAGGGCCGCAACCAGGATCGGCAGAACATTCGGTCGCATTTCATGCTCCAGCATTCACGACAAAGAAAGCGGTCGGGGCGCCCCGCGTCCCGACCCTTGCCCATCGCGCCAGGTCGCAGGGTGGCAGGCCCCGCGCCCGGCGTCAATCGCGGCTCAGCGGTCGCCGCAGCGATAGGCGACGCCCGCAAGTCCGCAACGGTCCGTCGGGCGCTCGCCGCCCGGCGCACGGCCCGCCATCTGCGACCTGCCGCCGCGCTGCTGCTGGACGCCGCCGGTCATGGACATGACCTCTGCATCATCCACCACCACGCCGCCACAAGCCTCGCAGAAATCAGGATCACCGCCCGCCCACATGGTGTCATCATCCACCGTGACGCTGTCATCCAGCGGGTCACCCAGCTCGACATCGACCGGCTCGGGGGTTTCACCCTCGTCCTCGACAACACCGCCGCAGGCCTCGCAGAAATCCGGGTTGCCGCCCGCCCAGGCCGGGCCATCCTCGGCGTCATCTGCCGTCTCGTCAGAGGCAGGTTCGCCCTTGTCATCGCCGCGCCACATCTTGTCGCCTGGCGCACCGTCCTCGGCCGAAGCCAGCCAGATCCGTGCCTCCGAAGCAGCACCACCCTTGGCCAGTTGCAGCACCGGCAGTACGGGCGCGGCCCATGCCACGCCGGACACCAGAACTGCGGCCGCCGCCCCCGCCAACAACCTGCCCGTCATTCCCGATTTCATTCTTGTCGCTCCATCGTTACCTCAACGCCGCGCCGGATCGGCTGCGGTTGTGTCATGAGGCCACGGAGACGACGGGCGCACCATTCGCCGGATGTTTAGCGCCCGTCCCACAGAGTTGAAACTGCCGCACTAAACCGGGGTTTAGGCGGCAATTCCCTAGATCTTCATGTCGAAGCCCAGATGTTTGGCGACAGTGAAGATATCCTTGTCGCCACGGCCACACATGTTCATCACGATGATATGGTCGCGGGGCAGCGTCGGCGCCAGCTTGATCACATGGCCAAGCGCGTGGCTGGGTTCGAGCGCCGGGATGATTCCCTCCAGCTTGCAGCACAGCTGGAACGCTTCCAGCGCCTCGGCATCGGTGATGGAAACATATTCGGCGCGGCCGGTATCGTGCAGCCAGGCATGTTCCGGCCCGATTCCGGGGTAATCAAGGCCCGCGCTGATGGAGAAGCCTTCCAGAATCTGCCCGTCGGGATCTTGCAGCAGATAGGTGCGGTTGCCATGCAGCACACCGGGGCGTCCGCCGGTCAGGCTGGCGCAATGCTGCATCCGGTCATCCACGCCCTTGCCGCCCGCCTCGACCCCGATGATGCGGACCGAAGGATCATCGAGGAAGGGGAAGAACAGACCCATGGCATTGGACCCGCCCCCGATGGCGGCGATGATCGTATCGGGCAGGCGGCCTTCGCCTTCCTGTTCCGCCAGCTGCCAGCGCACTTCCTTGCCGATGATCGACTGGAAGTCGCGCACCATGGCCGGATAGGGGTGCGGCCCCGCCACCGTGCCGATGCAGTAGAAGGTGTCGCGCACATTGGTCACCCAGTCGCGCAGCGCATCATTCATCGCGTCTTTCAGCGTACCCCGGCCCGACGTGACCGGGATGACCTCGGCGCCCAGCAGGCGCATGCGGAAGACGTTGGGGGCCTGGCGTTCCACATCATGCGCCCCCATGTAGACCACGCATTTCAGCCCGAACTTGGCGCAGACCGTCGCCGTGGCCACGCCATGCTGGCCCGCGCCGGTTTCGGCGATGATGCGGGTCTTGCCCATGCGGCGGGCGAGGATGATCTGGCCCAACACATTGTTGATCTTATGCGCGCCGGTATGGTTCAGCTCGTCGCGCTTGAGATAGATTTTCGCGCCGCCCAGATGCTCGGTCAGGCGGGGCGCGAAATACAGCGGCGAAGGGCGGCCGACATAGTGTTTCCACAGGTCATCCATCTCGGCCCAGAAGGTCGCATCCGTCTTGGCGTGGTTGTAGCGCTCTTCCAGTTCCAGGATGAGCGGCATCAGCGTTTCCGACACGAAACGCCCACCGAAAAGGCCGAAACGGCCCTGTTCGTCCGGCCCCGTCATGAAGCTGTTGATCCCGTCCTCGGCCATGGCTTCCCCCTGCAATTACGCCTTCGATGTAGCGAGTTTGCGCCAGCGGGGAAAGGGGGCTTTCCGCCCCCTCTGCCCTGCGGGCATTCACCCCCGAGGATATTTTGGCCAGGATAAAGGGCGCCGGTCAGTCGAGCGACTTCTTGTAGCCCAGGTGACTGGCTTCATAGCCCAGCCGGTCATAGAAGGCATGGGCGCGGGTGCGGCTTTTGTCGGTGGTCAACTGGATGATCCGGGCACCGGCGGCACGGGCGCGGCTCTCGGCCTCTGCCATCAGGGCGGCGCCGATCCCCTTGCTGCGCAAATCGGGCGCGGTGCGGACGGATTCGACCAGAGCGCGGGTCATGCCCTGCCGCGAAAGGCCGTGCAGGATGGTGAGCTGGCAGGTGGCGACAATGCGGCCCTCGACCTCGCCCACGATGATCTCATGCATCGGATTGGCGGCGATGGCATCGAAACCGATCAGATAAGGCGCAAGATCGCTGCTTTCGCGGGCGCGACCCAGCGGATCGTCGGTCAGCAGCGCGACAATGGCGGGCACATCGGCACGGGTGGCGGTACGGAATCGGATCATTGCGCCGCCTTTGCGAAAGCCGCGATGCGGGCGTGATCCTTCACCCCCGGTGCGCTTTCGACGCCGGAAGACACATCGACCTGCCGCGCATTGGTCAGGCGGATCGCCTCGGCCACGTTTTCGGGCGTGAGGCCGCCCGCCAGCATCCAGGGTCGGAGCCAGCGGCGCTGCGCAACCAGCCGCCAGTCGAAACTAAGGCCGTTGCCGCCCGGCAGCGCCGCATTCTTCGGCGGCTTGGCGTCGATCAGCAACTGATCGGCCGTCGCGGAATAATCGAAAATCGCAGCCAGATCGCCTTCATCCGCCACGCCCACCGCCTTCATCACCGGCAGACCATAGCGCGCGCGCACCTCGGCCACACGGTCCGGGCTTTCGGCACCATGAAGTTGCAGCATGTCCAGCGGCACCGCCTCGATGATCGCGTCCAGCGCCGCATCATCGGCATTCACCGTCAGCGCCACCTTGGCCAGCCCCGGCGGCGCCGCAAGCGCCAGATCGCGCGCGGTGGCCAGATCAAGATGCCGCGGGCTTTTGGGGAAGAACACAAAGCCCGCATAGGCAGCACCAGCGGCAGCGACGGCGGTGACATCAGCTACGGTCCGCAGACCGCAGATCTTTACCCGGATGTCGGCCATGTCAGGCTTTCTTTTCCAGCAGCGCCATCACATCGTCCTGCGGCTGCCCCTTGGCATCACGCATCGCGGCCAGTTCCCGTTCCAGCCGCTGCGCCTCGGCCGTCTTGGTGGAGGCGACACGACGGTGCCGGTGTTCGCGCAACCATTCCCAGACGAAGCCGATCAGCAGGCCCACCGCAACGCCGCCGAAGATGGCAACGAACAGCGGCACCTCGACCTGCGAGTTCCAGCCGACAACCTGCGCCACATCGCCAGGCAGCACGCTGAGCGTGACCAGGGTGCGATTGGCGAAAGCGATGGTCAGAAGGACAAGCCCGATGACCAGAAGAACGAGATACCTCAGATACCGCAGCATCGGCGCAAGCGCCCCCTTTCCTTGCGCGCGCCGTCAGGCCTTGCCGTTCAGCCGGTCGCGCAGCAGTTTGCCCGTCTTGAAGAAGGGCACCTTCTTGTCTTCCACCTCAACCGCCTCGCCGGTGCGGGGATTGCGGCCGGTGCGGGCATCCCGCGCCTTGACCGAAAACGCGCCGAAGCCACGCAACTCGACCCGGTCACCGCGCGCAAGCGCCTCGATGATCTCGTCGAATACAGTGTTTACGATTCGCTCGACATGGCGTTGCGTCAGATGCGGATTGGCGTCCGCGATTTTCTGGATCAGTTCCGACCGGATCATCGGCGATGTCCCCCCCGGGGCGTTGTGGCAGCAGCCCGTTTTTGTTGTGCTATGGACTATAAGCAAGAAATCCGGGGGGACAAACGAAAAGCCGTGCAATCGCCGTAGGTTGGCAGTGCAGCATGGCAAAAACCCGCCATCAAAGGCAAAGGCCCCGCCGGTTGGCGGGGCCTTCACGCGATTCATGGGCCGCGAAATCAGCCGCGGTCGGCGCCCTTGAGGGCCGCGCCGAGGATGTCACCCAGCGACGCACCCGAATCGGACGAGCCGTATTGTTCCACGGCTTCCTTCTCTTCCGCGATTTCGCGGGCCTTGATCGACAGGCCCAGACGGCGGGTTTTCGAATCCACGTTGGTCACGCGGGCATCGACTTTGTCGCCAACCTGGAAACGCTCGGGGCGCTGGTCCTGACGGTCGCGGGCCAGATCCGAACGGCGGATGAAGGATTTCATGCCGTTGTAATCGACCTCGATGCCGCCTTCCTCGATCGCGGTGACCGCGACGGTGATGACCGAGCCACGCTTCACGCCGTCAACCGCTTCGGTGAAGGTGTCGTCGCCCAGCGCCTTGATCGACAGCGAGATACGTTCTTTCTCGATGTCCACCTCGGTGACGGCGGCTTTCACCACATCGCCCTTGCGGTAGTTCTGGATGGCGTCCTCGCCGCGCTGGTCCCACGACAGGTCGGACAGGTGAACCATGCCGTCGATGTCGTTTTCCAGGCCGATGAACAGACCGAATTCGGTGATGTTCTTGACTTCACCCTCGATGGCGGTGCCGACCGGATGGGTTTCAGCAAAGACTTCCCACGGATTGCGCTGGGTCTGCTTGAGGCCGAGCGACACGCGGCGCTTGGCGCTGTCGATTTCCAGAACCATGACGTCCACCTCTTGCGAGGTCGAGACGATCTTGCCGGGGTGCACGTTCTTCTTGGTCCAGGACATTTCCGAGACGTGAACCAGACCTTCGACGCCGGCTTCCAGCTCCACGAAGGCGCCGTAATCGGTGATGTTGGTCACGCGGCCCTTGTGGACCGAACCGATCGGATAGGCACGTTCCACGGCATCCCACGGGTCGGACTGAAGCTGCTTCATGCCGAGGCTGATGCGGTGGGTTTCCTTGTTGATCTTGATGACCTGAACCTTGACGGTCTCGCCGATTGACAGGATTTCCGACGGGTGGTTCACACGGCGCCATGCCATGTCGGTGACGTGCAGCAGGCCGTCAACGCCGCCCAGATCCACGAAGGCACCGTATTCGGTGATGTTCTTGACAACACCCTCGACGGTCTGACCTTCGCTGAGGTTCGCGATGACTTCGGCGCGCTGTTCGGCACGCGATTCTTCCAGAATGGCGCGGCGCGAGACAACGATGTTGCCGCGGCGACGGTCCATTTTCAGGATCTGGAAGGGCTGCTTGATGCCCATCAGCGGGCCGGCATCGCGCACGGGGCGCACATCGACTTGCGAGCCGGGCAGGAAGGCCACGGCACCGCCCAGATCGACGGTGAAGCCACCCTTGACGCGACCGAAGATCGCGCCTTCGACGCGGGTCTCGTTGGCGTAGGCTTTTTCCAGACGGTCCCAGGCTTCTTCGCGACGGGCCTTGTCACGCGAGATGACGGCTTCGCCACGGGCGTTCTCGACGCGGTCCAGATAGACCTCGACCTCATCGCCGACATTGATCGACGGGGCTTCGCCGGGATTTGCGAATTCTTTCAGATCGACACGGCCTTCCATCTTGTAGCCGACGTCGATGATGGCCTGGCCCGCCTCGATGGCGATGACCTTGCCCTTGACGACCGAACCCTCTTCGGGGGTATCGATCTCGAAGCTTTCCTTCAGGAGGGCTTCGAATTCATCCATGGATGCTTTGGCGCACATATGCAGTTCAGTCCTTTTCATGGTTTTCTGGCCATGCGGTTGGCTCCGCCGGTCTTTGATGGCCCCGAACGGGAAAGGCCCGGAGAACCGGGCCGAGTCACCTTGGGATGGGCGCGCTATACCGGCTTTGGGCCAACGGGGCAAGGGAAAGGCACGCGGAAGGCCGGTCAGGCCATCTGCTCCAGCCGGGACAGGTAGGCGTCATCGGTCTCTCCCGGCATCCGCGCCTGCGGAAAGCCAGAGCCGAACCGCAGCGTATCTGCCGCCGCACGCGCAAGGGCGAGGATCAGATCGCGCGCCTGTGCCACCGAAACCGGCGGAGGCGCGCCATCGCCTGTCAGTTCCAGCCCGTGCTCCATCTCGAAGAAATGGTCATAGCCCAGTGCCCAGCCCTCGAACGGGCTTTCCGCGCTGCCGTCCTCGTCCAGCAGCATGTCAAATCCACTGTGCCTTTCGTCCGCCGCAATCCGGGCCAGCAGGGCCTCCATCGCCGCCTGCGGCCCGTGCAGCGCCTGCAGGAACTGATCGGCCGTGCGAACCAGATAGCCGGTGATTCCGGAAGCCGCGTTGAACTGTAACGCCGTCCGCAGGATTGCGACGTCGCTGCGGTCGAAATCCGGGTGGCTGGGCAGGCTGCGGTACAGAATCTGCCGGTAGGGTGCGGACATGCGTAGAAACTCCAGAAGCCCCTGTATTGGCGGCAAAACCTGCCCGGCGGTCAAGACGGTTCTGTCACCCCGGCATCTGCGCCTGCACCAGGGCGATGGCCTGCGCAATCGCCTCTTCCGGCCCAAGGCCGGACGTATCCAGCAGCACGGCATCCGCCGCAGGTTTCAGCGGTGCATCTGCGCGGTTCATGTCGCGGTCATCACGTTCGCGCACCTCGGCCAGCACCCGCGCGGCATCTCCGCCGACCTCCAGCCAGCGGCGATGGGCCCGCACCTCGGCGCTGGCCGTCACGAACAGTTTCACCTCGGCCTCGGGGCAGATCACGGTGCCGATGTCGCGCCCGTCCAGCACGGCCCCGCCCTCGCGCCGCGCGAAGCGGCGCTGAAAGTCCAGAAGCGCGGCGCGAACCTCGGGGATGACCGCAACGCGGCTGGCGGCCAGACCGGCCTCCAGCGTGCGGAGATCGTCGCGCGAAAGATCCTCCGGCGTCAGGCCATTCGCTGCCGCGACCGGATCACCGCCCTTCACCCCGACGGCACGATAAAGCGCGCCGGTATCCAGATGCGCAAAGCCGAAACGCGCCGCGACCGCCCGGCTGATCGTGCCCTTGCCTGCCGCCGCAGGCCCGTCGATTGCCACCGTGAAGATCATCGCATTCTCTCCGCTTTGCTCTGGCGCGGTTTATGCCTCGGGGCGCGCAAGGTCAATTCTTGGCAAGCCCCGCCGCCCGTGGGAGGCTGTGATCGTATCCGTGCAGGAGCCGCATGAGAATCGCCCTTCTGAACCCGCCGCATCGCGCCATCGGCTCGCGCGTGCCGAAAGAGCAACTGCCGCCACTGGGGCATCTGGCGAGTGGCGGGCCGCTGATCGACGCGGGCCATGCAGTACGTCTGATCAATGCCGACCCCGGCCCGATGACGGATGTGGAAATCCTTTCCGCCCTGATGGAAAAACCGCCCGAGGCTGTGCTGATCGGGCACGCGGGGTCGACCTCGGCGCATCCGGTGGTGGCGCGGCTTGCGCCCCTGATCCGCGCAGCGCTGCCCGAGGCGCATATCGTCTATGGCGGGGTCTATCCCAGCTATCATTGGCAGGAGGTGCTGACTGACTGCCCCGAGATCGACGTGGTGGTGCGGGGAGAAGGCGAGGTCACCGCGCCCCGCCTGATCGCGGCGCTGGAGGCTGGCGCCGATCTTGCGACAGTCCCAGGCATCGCCTTCCGGCGCGACGGCCAGCCCCATGCCACGCCGCCTGCGCCGATGCTGCGCGACCTCGACAGCGCCCGCATCGGGTGGGAACTGGTGGACCTGTCGCGCCACAGCTATTGGGGCGGCAAGCGCGCGGTAATCCTGCAATTCTCGCGCGGGTGCCCGCATCTGTGCACCTATTGCGGCCAGCGCGGTTTCTGGACGCAATGGCGCCACCGTGACCCGGTGAAATTCGCGACTGAGATCGCCTGGCTGGTGCGCGAACACGGCGTCGAACTGGTAAACCTCGCGGACGAGAACCCGACCTCCTCGCGCAAGGCGTGGAAAGCGTTTCTGGAGACGCTGGTGGCGACCGGGGTGAAGGTCACCCTCATCGGATCGACCCGCGCCGATGACATCGTGCGCGACGCGGACCTGCTGCCGCTTTACAAACGCGCCGGTTGCCTGCGCTTTCTGCTGGGGCTGGAGGGCACGGACGAGGCCACGCTCGCCACCGTCCGCAAGGGCGGCACGCGGGCAAAGGACCGTGAGGCCATAGGCCTTCTGCGCGCGCATGGCATGATCGGGCTATGCACCTTCGCCGTGGGGTTCGAGGAGGAAACCGACGCCGATTACGCGCGGCTTTTGCGGCATCTGCTAGTCTATGACCCCGATCAGATCATGTCGGTCTATGCCACACCGCACCGCTGGACACCGTTCTTCAGGCAAAGCGCACATCGGCGGGTGGTTCAGACCGATCTGAGCCTTTGGGATTACAAGCATCAGGTGCTGGAAACCCCGCGGGTGTCGGCGTGGCGGGTGTTTCTCTGGGTCAAGTTGATCGAGGCTGTGGTGCAGTTGCGCCCGCGCGCGCTGGCGCGGATCTGGTTGCAAAAAGACCCCGAACTGCGCCACGCCCAGCGCTGGTATACCGCCATGGGGCGTGGCGTCTGGCTGCGCGAGTTCCGCGATGCATTCCGCTTTCGCGCGCGGCCCGGCCCGACGGTCGAAACCTTCCTCGGGGCCGGGCAATTGCCGGAAAACGCGCTGGACCGCCGCCGCGACGCCGCGTGATCAGCGCGTCAGCGTCGCGCCAAGCCCGGTCATCAGCCCTTCAAAAATCGGGAAGGAGGTGACGATGGGCGAGGCGTCATCCACAGAAACCGGCTTCTGCGCCGCCATGCCGCAGACGAGGAAGCTCATGGCGATGCGGTGGTCGAGATGGGTCGCCGCCGTGGCGCCGCCGGGCACACCGCCCGCGCCCATGCCATGCACGATCAGCGTATCCTCGTCTTCCTCGATGGTCACGCCGCAAGCCTCAAGGCCCCGCGCCATGGCGTCGATGCGGTCGCTTTCCTTCACCCGCAACTCCTTGACGCCGCGCATCACGGTCTTGCCGCTGGCAAAGGCCGCCACGACAGACAGGATCGGATATTCGTCAATCATGCTCGGCGCGCGTTCGGGGGGCACCTCGATACCCTTCATATTGCCCGAAAAGCGGACGCGCAGGTCGGCCACCGGCTCGCCGCCTTCCTCGCGCGGGTTCTGGAACTCGATCTCCGCCCCCATCTCGACCAGCGTGATGTAAAGCCCGTTGCGGGTCAGGTTCTGGCTGACACCGGGCACGAGGATGTCGGAGCCTTCGACGATCAGCGCCGCACAGACCGGGAAGGCGGCAGAGGACGGATCGCGCGGCACCGCCACGGTCTGCGGCCGTAGCTCCGGCTGGCCCTTCAGAGTGATGATATGCCCCTCCGCCCCCTTTTCCACATGCAGCTCGGCGCCGAAGCCCAAGAGCATGCGCTCGGAATGGTCGCGCGTCGGTTCCTTCTCGATGACCACGGTCTCGCCCGGCGCATTCAGACCGGCCAGCAGCACCGCCGATTTGACCTGCGCACTGGCGACAGGCAGCGCATAGCGCACCGGCACCGGGTTCGCGGCGCCCACGATGGTCATGGGCAGGCGCCCGCCATGCCGGCCGTAGGCCCGCGCGCCGAACAGCGCCAACGGGTCGGTCACCCGCCCCATCGGGCGTTTGCGCAAGGACGCGTCTCCGGTGAAGGTCGCGGTCATGCCGGTGGTCGCCATGCAGCCCATGATGAGCCGCACGCCGGTACCGGAATTGCCGCAGTCGATCACATCGGCCGGCTCGCGGAATCCCCCCACGCCCACGCCATGCACCGACCAGGCGCCCGGCCCGTGCTGCGTCACCTCGGCCCCGAAGGCGCGCATCGCCTTGGCGGTATCCAGCACGTCCTGTCCTTCCAGAAGGCCGGTGATCTTCGTCTCGCCCACCGCCATGGCCCCGAAGATCAGCGCGCGATGGCTGATCGACTTGTCGCCCGGCACGGCGGCCGTCCCGCTCAGCGGGCCCGACTTGCGGGCGGTCATCGGTTGCGCGTCACCATGGCCGGACATTCTGGGGCTCCCTCTCATCCTTGCCCCCGCGTTAGCGCAAGCGGGGACGACGGTCCAGCCCCGCCGCTTCAGCGCAGGAAAAACACCACCGCCATCCCCAGCCCGATCACCACGATCAGGGCCCGCAACACCGCAACCGGCATCCGCCGCGCCAGCCCCGCGCCGATCCAGCCACCCAGCGTGCAGGCGGCAGCCATGATCAGCCCCTCATACCAGCCGATCAGCCCGGCAATGGCAAAAGCCGCACAGGACAGCACCGCCATCAGCCCCGAAAGCAGCACTTTCAGCCCGTTCATTGTGTTGAGATTGGTGAACCCGATCAGCCCGAACAGCGCCAGCAGCAAGATGCCCAGACCGCCGTTGAAATAGCCGCCGTAAACCGCCACCACAAAGACCAGCGCCGCGCTGAGGCCCGGCCCGGTCGCCCCCATGCCGCGCGCCCGCAGCGTCGCCAACAGGCGCGGACCAAAGGCGAACAGCCCCGTCGCCACCAGAAGCAGTACCGGCACCAGCCCGTCAAACACATCCGAAGGCGTAACCAACAGCAACAGCGCGCCTGTGACTGAACCCACCAGCGACAGCGCGATGATCTGCCACAGCTTCAGCGCCCCTTCCGACCGGATATCATGGCGAAAGCCCCAGGCGCCGCCCAAATAGCCGGGCAGCGCCGCAAAGGTTGCCGTGGCATTGGCGGCCACCGAGGGCAGACCGGCCCAGACCAGCGCCGGGAAGGTCAGGAAGGTGCCGCCTCCTGCCACTGAGTTCAGCACCCCGGCCACGAAGCCCGTCACCGCCAGAACCAGTATCTCGACCATTGCCCGCGCCCTCCCCGGCGATCCCTTGACCCGTCATGTGCCCCGGTCCAGATTGGTCTGCAAATTGGTCCGGGGAGCGATCATGGCCCGACACGATGACATCCTGCCCCGGCTGCGCGATCTGGCCGAAGGCCCGCCGCGCCGCCTGCCCCCTGAACGTCAGTTGGCCGCCGATCTGGGATGCAGCCGCCAGAGCCTGCGCGCGGCCCTCGCCATACTGGAAACCGAGGGCCGGATCTGGCGCCATGTCGGCCAGGGCACCTTCACCGGCCCGCGCCCCGGCCCGGCCCCGCTGCGGGAAAACCTGCTGATCGAGGCCGCTACGCCCGAGGCGCTGATGCACGCCCGTCTTTTGCTGGAACCCGCCATTGCCGGGGCCGCAGCCGAACGTGCAACACCCGCCACCTGTGCCCGGCTGTCGGCGCTGGTCGGCTCGGGGCGCAGCGCACGCGACCGGCAGGCCGCTGAAGCCGCGGACGAGGCTTTTCACGCCGCCCTCGCCGATGCGGCGCGCAATCCCGTTCTGATTGCCGTGATGCGCTTCCTGTCACGCGCACGGCGGCGTGTGGGCTGGCAACAACGATGGGAGACCGCTTATCGCCGCGCCGGGGTTGATGCCTTCACCGGCCTGCACAGCGACCAACATGCCGCCGTGGTCATGGCCGTCGCGGCAGGAAACGGCCCGCAGGCCGCCAGCGCCATGCGCGAACATCTGGAAACCATCGCCCGCATGATGGAGAGATAGGCCTCAGCCCTCACCCAGCCAGCGTGCCGGATTGACCTCGGCAATCTGGCGAAACAGCGTCTCGCCCAAACCAAAGCGCAACCGCACTGCAAC
The DNA here is from genome assembly GCF_014652195.1 of Gemmobacter nanjingensis. Taxonomy (NCBI): domain Bacteria; kingdom Pseudomonadati; phylum Pseudomonadota; class Alphaproteobacteria; order Rhodobacterales; family Paracoccaceae; genus Gemmobacter; species Gemmobacter nanjingensis. Next base: position 124,751 of record NZ_BMYI01000005.1, on the reverse strand, counting down.
GGCGCGCTCTGACAACGCCTCTTGCCGGGTCATGTAGAAATCCGATCCGAACAGCACGCGTTCGCGCAGGCGAGGATGCGCCATGAACAGCCGCAGGAAGGGCAGAAACGCCTCCGACTGGAACAACGTATAGGACACATCGGTCCACAGGTTCGGGAAATCACCGCTTTCGATCATCCCGCGCAGGGCGATCAGGAAGTTGCCGTCGCGCGCTGCCGGATCATAGGGGTCCAGCCCTTCGCCGATATACCGCTCCCAATCGCTTTGCCCGCCGAAATGCGCAAGATTCACCTGCATCTTCGGGAAGGCCCGCAGCACGGGCGCGAAAGCCATCGGATGCGACAGGCGATCCGCCTCGGCCCGGCTCAGCCGCCCGGTCACCCCGCCGCGCGAACAATGGCTGACCACCGCCAGCCCGCGCGCGTTCAGCAACGGATAAACCTCACGCATCAGCACCGGATGATCGGGGGCATAGCCGATGCGGGGGTAAAGCTTCAGCCCGCGAAAGCCCAGATCCTCGATGCAGCGCCGCACCTCCGCCGCAGCGCCGGGCAGACGCGGGTCGCAAGCCGCAAAGGGGAGGATCAGCCCCGGCCAGGCGCGGGCCAGTGCCGCCAGCTCGTCGTGCTGCGCCCGCAGATCGGCAGCGACCCGCCCCTGCCCCAGCCCGGCCATCTGCATCGGCAAGACGACAAAGCGCGTGCCCGCCGGGTATTGCGCGATGAGGCGGTCAAAGATTTCCGCCTGCCCGCCTGCCTGCGCTTCGGCCTGAAAGCGATGCAGCCGCCCCAGCGCCGCCGCCGCGCGCTCCTGCCCCAGCACGCCCGCCCCGAGGGCAAGACCGCGCAGCAGCCACGGCAGCCGCTTGAACGGCATCAGCAGAACATGCGGATAGCGGGCGGGGATATGCCGCCCGGTGAGGGTGTGGACATGACAATTCGTGATGGCAAGGCGCGACATGCAGGCTCTCCTGTCGGATGACCGGCCAAGCCTGCCCACATGCCCGCAAAAACCCGGCTAAGGCAGCGCGCGTTGCGTCTTCAGCCCTGACGGCGGAAGGTCAGGTAATTCGGTGCGCGCCCTTCGCGCAGGGCCTTCTGCTCGTACCGGGTCGACAGCCAGTCCTCCCATGCCCCGCCCTCACCAGCCTGCCGGATCAGATCAAACCCGGCGGGCGGCACCTCCTCCAGTGTCTGACGGACATAATCGGGAATGTCGGTCGCCACCCGGAACTCGGCCCCCGGCTGCATCACACGCGCCAGCGCCGACAGATAGCCCGGCGTCACGAAGCGCCGCCGGTGGTGCCGCGCCTTGGGCCATGGATCAGGGTAGTTGAGGAAACATTTCTCGACACAACTATCCGGCAGCACGTCGAACAGATCGCGCACATCCCCCGGATGGATAACGAGATTATCCAGCCCCGCCTGCCGCACCTTGCCCAGCAGCATGGCGACACCGTTCACGAAAGGCTCGCAGCCGATAATGAACACGCCAGGATAGCGCGCGGCCATATGCACCAGATGCTCGCCGCCGCCAAAGCCGACCTCCAGCCAAAGCGGTCGCCCGCCGGTCAGTTTGGCAAGGTCGAGCGGGGTGCGGGCCGGATTGTCGGCCCGCGTCACCCCCGACAGGCTGATGCGGCCCAGATCCTCGGCCAGATATTGCTTCTGGCTGGCACGCAACGTCTTGCCATGGGTCCGGCCGTAGAAATTGCGCCGCTCTGTTTCTTCCGTCATCACCGGCCTCCTTCAGACGGCGGGGGCCTACCCCCCGGCACGGCGCCGGTCAAGCCGTTGCAGAGGGGCGTCTGCCATCTGCTTCAGGCCACACGCGACGGGATGCGCCCCTCGAACCAGCGGAAGCCCAGCACGATGATGCCGGTGATCGCCATATAGACCACCGCGAGCAAGAGCAGCGGTTCATAGGTGATGAAGGTGTCCTGCCGGACCCGGCTCGCGACGGCATAGATATCAACCACGGTGATGGTGGCAACCAGCGGGGTCGCCTTCAGTTGCAGTACCGTCTCGCCGCCGAGCGTCGGCAGCGCGCGGTGCAGTGCCTGCGGCAGCCAGATCCGGCGCAGGATGGTCAGGCGCGGCATACCCATGGCACGCGCGGCCTCCAGCTGCCCCTTCGGCACGCCCTTGAAGGCGCCGCGCATCACCTCGCCCTCATACCCTGCAAAGCTGAGCGTCAGGGCCAGCAAGCCATAGGGCCAGGCCTGGCGCAGGATCGGCCAGAACTCGCTTTGCCGGATCCAGGGGATCGTCGGGAACAGCGACCCCAGGCCATAATAAAGCAGCCAGAGTTGCAGCAGAAGCGGCGTGCCCCGGATCACCGTGCAGAAGGTGCGGGCAGGCCAGGCGAGGATGCGCGGCCCCACCGCCTGCGCCAGCCCCAGCGGGATGGCCAGCGCCATACCCAGCACGATGGAGGCCGCCAGCAGCCAGATCGTGCGCCAGATGCCCTGCGCCGCAAGGCCCAGATAGTTTGGCACCCAGTCCCAGCGCAGGTTCAGCACCGACCAGACGACAATCACCAGCGCGATCAGCGCCATGACGATGCGATGCGGTTTCCAGAATGCCCTCATCCGTGCAGCTCCGGCTGGCCACGGCGGGCACGGCGTTCCAGCCGGGCGAACAGCCAGCCCGAGCCGATGGAGAGGATCAGGTACAGCACCCCCGCCGCCATGAAGAAGGTGAAATAGGCTTTCGTCGCACCGGCTGCCTGCCGGGTTTCCTGCGTCAGTTCGCCAAAGCCCACAACCGCCAGCAGCGCGGTGTCCTTGGTGGCCACCAGCCACAGGTTCGCCAGCCCCGGCAGCGCGTTCGAAAGCATCAGGGGCAGGGTCACGCGCCGGGCCAGCAGACCGGGTGGCATGCCCATGGCGCGGGCGGCCTCGATCTGTCCCGCGGGCACCGCCTGAATAGCGCCGCGCAGAACCTCGGTCGCATAGGCGCCCTGCACCACGCCCAGAACGGCAATCCCGGCAGCAAGGCCGGAAATCTGGATCCGGTCATAGCCAAAGGCGAGCAGCGTCTGGTTCACCGCATCGGTAACCGCATAGTAAAGTATGAGGATCAGCACCAGTTCCGGCACCGCCCGCACGACGGTCGTGTAGACCGCCAGCAGGTCGCGCAGCACCGGCCCGCCGTAAAGCTTCCCAAAGGCACCCAGCGTGCCGATCCCGATGCCAAGCCCGAAGGCCCCACAGGCGATAAGGATCGAATTCCACAAGCCACGCAGCAGGTTCGCCCCCCAACCGGGAGGCGAAAGTTGCAGAAGTTCAAACATGGAAGCCGCGCCTGCGGCCCCGACCAGCGCCGTCACGGCCATCAGCCGCCGTAGATCGACGAGCTGAAGTAGGGTTTGGAGATTTCCTCATAGGTGCCATCCTCCAGCACCTTGGCGATCCCGGCGTTGAACTTGGCCTTCAGCTCTTCGTCGCCCTTGCGCAGACCGACGCCGACGCCAAGGCCCAGAACATCCGGGTCATCCGCCACCGCGCCCTTGACCTCGCAGCAGGCCGCCCCTGCCTCGGATTTCAGGAAATCGTCCAGCGCAATGCTATCGGCCTGCGTGGCGTCGATCCGGCCCGCGACCAGATCCTGATTGGCCTCATCCTGGGTCTGGTACACCTTGATCTCGGCCACCGCGTCCTTGAAGTGTTTCTGCGCATACGCCTCGTGGATGGTCGAGACCTGCACGCCGAGGATCTTGCCTTTCAGCCCCTCGGCATCGGCGGTCATCGCATCGGCCTTCGGCCCGACGATCACGGTCGGGGTGTTGTAATACTTGTTCGAGAAGTCGATGGTCTTCATCCGTTCTTCGGTGATCGACATAGAGGCCATGATGGCGTCGATTTGACCGGCAGTCAGCGCGGGAATGATGCCGTCCCAGGCCACCGGCACGATCTCGCATTCCATTTCGGCCGCCTTGCAGACTGCACCGATCATGTCGACCTCCCAGCCGACCCACTTGCCCGAGGCATCGGGCGAGGCGAACGGCGGATAGGGTTCGGCGGCGATGCCTACCTTCACCGGCGCGGCCATGGCAGCCCCGCCCATCATCAGCACCGCCGTCAGCGTCAGCGCGAGTTTTTTCATCTTGTTACCCCTTCTGTTGGATAATTTGGCGGCTCTTCAGGCCACGCTTTTCAGGAATTGCTGCAATCTTTCGGAACGCGGCGCGCCGAACAGCTGTTCAGGCGGGCCTTCCTCCTCGATCAGACCGTTGTGCAGGAAGACGACATGGCTGGCGACCTCGCGCGCGAATTTCATCTCATGCGTGACGAGGATCATGGTGCGCCCTTCGGCGGCCAGATCGCGGATCACTGCCAGAACCTCGCCCACCAGTTCCGGGTCCAGCGCCGAAGTTGGTTCGTCAAACAGCATGGCACGCGGCTCCATGCACAGGGCGCGGGCGATTGCGGCGCGCTGCTGCTGTCCGCCCGACAGGAAAGCCGGATAGACGTTGGCCTTCGCCGAAAGCCCGACGCGCGCCAGCAGGCGTTCGGCGCGGGCAATCGCCTCGGCCTTCGGCACACCCAGCACATGCACCGGAACCTCGATCAGGTTTTCAAGAATCGTCCGGTGAGACCAAAGGTTGAATTGCTGGAAAACCATGCCAAGGCTCTGGCGCAGCCGTTCGATCTGCTTGCGGTCAGCGGGGCTGCCATCTGGACGCATCGCCACAGCTTCATTGCCGATGATGATCTTGCCCGCGCTTGGCGTTTCCAGAAAGTTGATGCAGCGCAGCATGGTCGACTTCCCGGAACCGGAACCGCCGATCACCGCCACCACATCGCCTTCGCGCGCCGCTAGCGAGACCCCTTTCAGCACCTCAAGCTGGCCGAAGGATTTGTGCAATCCTTCGATGCGGATTGCCTCGGGCCGGGGGACATCGCCATCTGGTCGCGTCATCGGAACTCCGTCACTGGGTGATTGCAGTAAGCCCCGATCCCTGTAATTATGCAAGTGTATAATTGAGGTGCCCATGCAAGGCGAACGGCGCAAGTTCAGACGGGAGGGTGAGGAGCGGCGGCGCGATGCGCTGGTTTCCGCAGCACTGGACCTGATATCCGAGGGCGGCCCTTCGGCCGCGACTGTCCGCGCCATTGCCGAACGGGCAGGCGTTACGCCCGGCCTGATTCGTCACTATTTCCAGACGAAAGAGGAACTGACCCGCGAAGCCTATCGCGCGCTGATGCACCGGATGAGCAGCGAAAATGCCGCGGTGCTGGAGGCCGCGCCAGCCGATCCCATGGCCCGGCTGGCCGCCTTCGTCGCCGCCGCGCTGCGCCCGCCGGTGGTCGATCCGCGCAGCATGGGCCTTTGGGCCGGGTTTCTGCATCAGGTGCGCTCCGATCCCGCGATGGCCGCGATTCACGCCGAAACCTATCTGGGCTATCGCGACCTGCTGCAGGAACTCATCGCCGCCCTGCCGGGGCACAACGATCCTGCCCGGCTGCGCACACTCGCCATCGCCTGCAACGGCGTGATCGACGGGCTGTGGCTGGAAGGCTGCGCCCTGCCGGAGGCTTTTGCGCCCGGCGAACTCGAACATATCGGGCTGGAAGCTGTCGGCGCCATTCTTGGTCTCGACCTTGCCGCCAGCCTGCCCCCCGCCCTGCCAGAGGAAACGCCATGAAATACGCCTCCGTCACCGAACGCCTCGCCGATCTGGGCGGCGCGAAATGGGAAATCCACGCCCGCGCCCGCCGGATGAAAGCCGAAGGCACCGCCGTGCTGGAATTCACCATTGGCGAACCGGATGTGCCCTGTCCGCCCGAGCTGATGGAAACCGCCGCGCGCGCCATGCTGTCGGGGCGCACCGGCTATTCCAATGGCCAGGGCGAGCCAGGGCTGCTGCGGGCGCTGGCCGCGCGCTATTCCATCCGGCGCAGGCGGCACATCGGCCCGGAACAGGTGATGTGCTTCCCGGGCACCCAGACCACGCTCTACGCCGTCTTCATGGCCATCGCCGAGGCAGGGGCTGAAGTCATCGTTGGCGACCCGATGTATGCGACCTACGAAGGGCTGATCCGCGCCACAGGCGCCACGCCGGTTCCGGTGACGCTGCGCCCCGAACGCGGTTTCCGGCTCGATCCGGCCGATGTCGCGGCCGCCGTTACCCCGGACGCGCGCGCGATCTTTCTCAACACCCCGCACAACCCCACCGGCGCGGTGCTGACGCGCGAGGACATCGCTGCCATCGGCGATATTGCCCGCGCCCATGACCTGTGGATCGTCTCGGACGAGGTCTATGAGGATCTGGTGTTCGAAGGCGTTCACTTCACCTCGCCGCTCGATCTGGTCGAACTGGCAGACCGCAGCATCGCCTGCGCCTCGATTTCCAAATCCCACGCGGCGCCCGGCTTCCGTTCGGGCTGGTGCGTCGGCCCTGCCGAGTTCTGCGCCCGCCTGCTGCCGCTGTCGGAAACCATGCTCTTCGGCAATCAGCCCTTCATTGCAGACATGACAACTCAGGCAGTCAGCCATCCCTCGCCGGTTGCCCCCGGCATGGCTGCGCGTTTCGCGGCCCGAGCCACCATGATCCACGACAAGCTGCATGGCACTGCGGGCCTGCGCGTCCATCGCCCCGATGCGGGCATGTTCGCCCTGGTCGACGTGCGCGCCACCGGCCTTTCAGGCGAGGCCTTCGCGCAAAGCCTGCTCGATGCCGAACATGTCGCAGTCATGCCGGGCGAAAGCTTCGGCGCCGCGCTTTCCGGCTGGCTGCGCCTCGCGCTCACCCAACCCGACGCCGCTATCGCTGAAGGCTGCACCCGCATCGCCCGCCATGCGGCGCGCTTCCGCGCCGACGCCGCCTGATTTCACCTTGGTCCAAATATCCCGGGGGTGAGCGCCGAAGGCGCGAGGGGGCAGCGCCCCTCCCCGCAGCAAACGGAGCAGATCATGCCTCTTTCCACCGGACAGGCGCTTGTTCAAGGCCTGAAACAGCGCGGCGTCGATTTGGTCTTCGGCATCCCCGGCGTCCATACGATCGAGCTTTACCGTGGTCTTGCCGGTTCCGGCATCCGCCATGTCACGCCCCGCCACGAACAGGGCGCCGCCTTCATGGCGGATGGCTATGCCCGCGTCTCAGGCAAGCCCGGCGTGGCCTTCGTCATCACCGGCCCCGGCCTGACCAATGCGCTGACCGCCATGGCACAGGCACGGGCCGATTCGGTGCCGATCCTTGTGATCTCCGGCGTGAACCGGCGCGCAAGCCTTGGTGGCGGCTATGGCCTGCTGCACGAACTGCCGGATCAGGCCGGGATGGTGCGCACACTCTGCCCCAGCTTCCAGATCACTGCGCCCGAGATGGTGGAGCCCGTGCTCGACCGCGCCTTCGCCGCTCTGACCTCGGGCCGGCTCGGCCCGGTGCATATCGAAGTGCCAACCGATGTGATGCCGCTGCCCGCCACAGCGCCGCGCCCGGTTCCTGCCGCGCGCCCGCTGTCACCGGAGCCCGAGGCGCTGGCCCTCGCCATCACCCGCCTTTCCGCCGCCACAACCCCGGTCATCCTTGCCGGTGGCGGCGCCCGGCGGGCCGAAGCGCCGTTGCGCGCGCTGGCCGAGGCGCTGGACGCTCCGGTGGTGCAGACCACCAATGCCCGCGGATTGATGCATGGCCATGCCCTGACCGTACCCGCCTCCCCCTCGCTCGACGCCACCCGAGCGCTGGTCGCCGGGGCGGATCTGGTGCTGGCCGTCGGCACCGAGCTTGGTCCCACCGATTATGACATGTATGTGCGTGGCGGCCTGCCGGACCTTTCCGCCATGATCCGCATTGACCTCTGCCCCGACCAGCTCGCCCGGCACCCTGCCAGCCTGACCCTCGCCGCCGACGCCACCACAACGCTGGCCGAACTCGCCGCCGCCATCCCGCCGCGCAGGGGCGATGGCGCCGGGCGGGCCGGTGCCACCCGTGATGCGGCAAGAGCCGAACTGGCAAGGCTGCATCCCGACATGCCGCATCAGCTTGCCATGCTGGAAGCCCTGCGTGAAGCCGTGCCCGGTTCCATCGTGGTCGGCGACAGCACGCAGCCGGTCTATGCCGGGAACCTTTATTACGACCATGACCGCGCGGGTGGCTGGTTCAATGCCGCCACCGGCTATGGCGCCCTGGGCTTTGGCCCCGGCGCCGCCATCGGCGCCGCGCTTGCCGCCCCCGGTACGTCAGTCATCTGCCTGATCGGTGATGGCGGGTTGCAATTCTCGCCCGGTGAACTGCGCGCCGCCGTGGACGAAAAGCTGCCCGTCACCTTCCTCGTCTGGAACAATGCAGGTTTCCGCGAAATCGCCGAGGCGATGACCGGCGCCGGGGCAGAGGTCATCGGCTGCACCCCCTCCCCCCTGCGGATGGAGCCTTTCGCAGCCGCCTGCGACCTGCCGTTCCAGAGCGTCGCCAACACCCCGGCCGAACTCGCCAAAGCCTTGCAACAACCTTGCACCGGACCGCGCCTGATCGAAATTCGCGTCGCCTGATCCCGGCGACCGGAGGCCGTCTTCCATGGCAATGCCTTGGCCGGGGGGGCGATGCCCCCGGCAAAGGCTCCCGGTTTCAGATCACCGTCACCACAGCCTGCGGCAGGCCATCTATCTGCACCACACAGGTTTCGCCCCGCGCAATCGCGCCAACCCCGGCAGGTGTGCCGGTCATGATGAGATCGCCCGGCTCCAGCCGAACCAGCCCCGACAGATGCGCAATGACATCCGCGACCGGCCAGATCATGTCCGCCAGCGCTGCCTCCTGCCGCACGCCCCCCGCAACAAGGCAGCGAATCGCGCCCTCCGGCACCGCCTGCCCCGGCACAATGGTGCCGACCACCGCCGAGGCATCAAAGCCCTTCGACATATCCCAGGGTCGCCGCGCCGCCTTGGCCGCGGCCTGCATGTCGCGGCGCGTCAGGTCATTGCCTGCCGCATAGCCGAACACATGATCGAGCGCCTGCGCCATGGCAATCCCCGCACCACCCTTGCGAATGGCAACCACCAGTTCCGCCTCGTGGTGCAGATCCGCCGTCGCGGGCGGATAAGCGATCTGCATCCCGTCCTGCACCAGCGCGTCGGCAGGCTTGGTAAAGAAGAACGGCGGTTCGCGGTCCGGGTCATGCCCCATTTCGCGCGCGTGTTCGGCATAGTTGCGCCCGACGCAGAAGATGCGGCGCACGGGGAAACGCGCAGCCATACCCTGAACGGGCAGGCTGGGCACAGGCGCGGGCGGGAAGACGTAGTCCATGAAACAAAACCTCCGGGTCAGGTGTCAAACCTGCCCGGAGGCGATCCGATCCGCAAGATCAGCCGCGGCCTTACGGCCCGAGGGTGAAGCACTGCGTGCCGCGCGCCTGAAGCCGAAGACAGGCAAGCTCCGCCTGTTTCTGGCTCAGGCCCATGAAATTGGCGTCAAAGCCTGTGGGTTTCTGCACGATCTTGCGCAGCCCCTCGTTCAGCGTGGCGCCCTCCGACAGCATGGTCTGCATCAGGGCGCGTTCTGCCGCGCCCCGGCTGGCAAAGCGACCGATGTTCACACCCCAGTGCCGCCCGCCCGAAGTCGAGATGCGGGTCACCACCTCGGTCGGTGTCGGCGTCACACGGGCGCTGGCCACCTGCTCTGCCGCTTCGCCCGCCATGGGCGTGGCGGTGTGAATCACGGTCGGCACATGCGCGGGCTTCGCCTTTGGCGCAGCCGCCTGCGGCACGGCAACCGCCGCCGCCAGAGTCATCACGCTGCCATCGGTGATTTCCGGCAGGCCGGTATCAGCCTCGGCAATGGCGACCTCCGTGGTTTCCGCCCCGGCCGCAGCCAGCGCATCGGCAATGCTGTCCTGCATGGCGGCCACGGCCACTTCGGCAGCGATCCGTTCCGCCACCGCATCCACTGCAGCCTCGACCGCCGGATCGGGCCGGGCCTCCGGCAGCGTTTCAACCTGTGCCACCATCGCGACCGGCGCAGCCCCCGGACGGGCCCGCGGCACCGGCGATTTCGCCAGCGTCGTGCTGACACGCACGGTCTTCGCCCCGACAACCCTTCCGCCCGAGGCATCGGCCACCAGCATATCCTCTGCCGGGGCCGCCGGCGCTTCGGGCTGCTGGTAGACCGGCGGCGCCGGCGGTTGCACCTTGGCCCCCGGACGCGCCTTGGCAAAGCCAAGGTCCAGCAGTTCCGACATCTTGGCATTACGCTGCGCAGTCGAAGTGCCGCCGAACACGGTTGCGATGATCCGCACGCCATTGCGCTCCGCCGAAGCGGTCAGGTTGAACCCTGCCGCATTGGTGAAGCCGGTCTTGATGCCATCGGCCCCCTTGTAGCTGTCAAGGAACCTGCGGTTGGTCGACAGCACGTCCCGCACACCAGCATCCGTCTCGCGCCGCGAGAAAATGTTGTAATATTGCGGGAAATCGTAGAACAGCCGCCGCCCCAGCACCGACATGTCATGTGCGGTCGACAAGTGGCCCGACCGCGTCAGGCCGTTGGCGTTCTGGAAGGTGGTGTTGGTCATGCCGATCGCCTTGGCGGTGCGGTTCATCCGCTTGGCGAAATTCGCCTCCGATCCGCCGACCGCCTCGCCAATGGCCGTAGCCGCGTCATTGGCCGATTTGATGGCGGCGGCGCGAATCAGATGGCGCAGGGCGATCTTCTGCCCCGGCTTCAGGCCAAGGCGCGAGGGCGGCTCGTTCGCCGCATGTTTCGAGATGGTGACCATGCTGTCGAGGCTGATTTCGCCGCGCTCCACCGCCTCGAAGGCGATGTACAGTGTCATCATCTTGGTCAGCGAAGCCGGATGCAGCCGCGTATCCGCGTTGGTCTGGTAAAGAGTCTCGCCGGTGCGCGCATCCATCACATAGGCGGCGTAGGGCGCCGCGCCAGACGGTGTCGGTCGGGTTGCGGAACAGGCCGCGACCACAATGAAAACCGCCATCAGGGTGAAGTTGCGAACGAACTGCCCAAGTCGTGAAGCCACGTCCCTGCCCCTCGCCTTATTGTTATCTGCCTCGGTATCGTCTGCCCCGTGTAGTCCGGGGCTTTTGACGAAGGCTAACACAGGGTATCGGCGCCGGAAACCCCGGAAATTCAACCACTTTTGCGGCGTTGTTCAGAAGCCATAGCGATATGTGGTGGGCGCCATGGAACGCCACCACCACATTATGACGAAAGCTGATCCAGAAGCCCCGGCAGTGCCGAAAGATCGGACAATTCGCGAAAACGCGCGTGGCCGGTCGGCGGATCGGCGCGCTCCAGCGCCCAGGTCAGGCCGTGGGGCACATGCACCCCCCAGCCGCCGGTTTCGATCACCGGCAGAACGTCGGATTTCAGCGAGTTTCCAACCATCATCGCCGCCTCGGGGCGCACGCCATGGCGGGCAAACAGCCGCGTATAGACCGATGCCGTCTTGTCCGACACGATCTCCACCGCGTCGAACAGATCCCCCAGCCCTGACTGCGCCAGCTTGCGCTCCTGATCCATCAGATCCCCCTTGGTGATCAGCATGACGCGGAACCCTGCCCCGGCCGCTGCCGTCACCGCCTCGCGCGCATGGGGCAGAAGCTCGATCGGATGGGACAGCATCTCGCGCCCCGCCGCGATCAGCTCGGCAATGACCGAGGCGGGCACCCGGCCCTCGGTCACCTCGATGGCGGTTTCGATCATCGAAAGCGTGAAGCCTTTCACCCCGAAACCATACTGGCCGACATTGCGCCGCTCTGCCGCCAGCAGCCGTTCGTGCAGATGATCGGCGGCGGCGTGATCCGCCAGCAAAGACTCGAACCTGTCCTGCGTCAGCCGGAAGAAGGTCTCGTTCTGCCAGAGCGTGTCGTCGGCATCGAAGCCGATAAGCGTCAGTTTTTCCATGGCCGCGAAAGTAGCGCCGGGTCACGGATTCGCCAGCCCCTTTTCGCGCCGCCGCTTTGCGCTATAATCTACCGATATCACGAATCCGCCGAACCTGCCGGAGCGACCCTTGACCCTGCGCCCCTTTTTCATGTCCGACAAAGACGACGGGCCCGGATCGGAAGCCTCGATCCTGACGAAGGCAAAGACCCGCACCCAGCGGCCACCCATGTACAAGGTGCTGCTGCTGAATGACGATTACACGCCGATGGAATTCGTGGTGCATATCCTTGAACGCTTCTTCGGCCTCAATCATGCACAGGCGTTCGAGATCATGCTGACGGTTCACAAGAAGGGCCTCGCCGTGGTTGGCGTGTTCTCCTTCGAAGTGGCCGAAACCAAGGTTGCGCAAGTGATGGATTTCTCGCGTCGGCATCAGCATCCGCTGCAATGCACGATGGAGAAGGAATAAGAGAGGACAAGGCCCCAAGGGGCCGCCCATGCGTTCCACCCGTCTTGAGCTTGCGCTGGATACCGGCGCCATTGCCCTGCCGCCCGAGGGGCGCATCGCTGTCTTCCGCCCGCGCGCGGGCGACGACCTGTCGGCGCTGCCGAAGGCCCGCGTGCAGATCATCACCGGCTTCCGCCCGGACCATGATCATTTCACCGGGCTGGGCTATGCCTGTGCCACCGCGCCGGAGGGCGATTATACAACCGCGCTGATCTGCGTGCCGCGCGCACGGGCCGAAGCCCGCGCGCTGGTCGCCACTGCCTGCGCTCATCTGCCGCCCGGGGCCCTTGTAATTCTGGACGGGCAAAAGACCGATGGCATTGACACGCTGCTGAAAGACCTGCGCGCCCGCGTGGATCTGGGCGAAGCGCTCGCCAAGGCGCATGGCAAGATCGCCGCCTTCCCTTCCGGCCCGGATCTGTCGGACTGGTCCGCCCGCCCGCAGCAGGTTGACGGCTTCACCACCCTGCCCGGCGTGTTTTCCGCCGACGGGCCGGATCGTGGCTCGATCCTGCTGGCCGGGGTGCTGCCCGCCAAATTTCCCTCGCGCGTGGTCGATCTGGGTGCTGGCTGGGGCTACCTGTCCCGCGCGGTCCTTACCCGCGACGGTGTAAAGGAACTGCATCTGGTCGAGGCCGATCACACCGCGCTCGACTGCGCACGTCTGAATATCCCCGACCCGCGCGCGCATTTCCACTGGGCCGATGCACGGCTCTGGCAGGTCCCGCATCTGGCGGGCGCCGTGGTCTGCAACCCGCCCTTCCATACCGGGCGCGAGGCCGATCCCGGTCTCGGCCTCGCCTTCCTCAAGGCTGCGGCAAAGATGCTTGCCCCCGATGGCACGCTCTGGCTGGTCGCCAACCGTCATCTCCCCTATGATCCCGCCCTGCGTGCGGCGTTCCGAGAGGTGGAGGAGATCGGCGGCGACGGCGCATTCCGGCTTGTCCGCGCCTCCTATCCCAGCCGCCGCTAGGCAGAAAGGGCTCCTCCTCATGTCGCTTTCCATTCAAGGCAAGACCGCCATCGTTACCGGCGCCGCCAACGGCATCGGCCGCGCCATCGCCCGCCACTTTGTTGACAAGGGCGCCAATGTGATCTTCGCCGACATGGACGAAGCCCGGCTGGAGGCCGAGGTCGGTGACGAAGCACGGGGCGAAGGCCCGGTACGCATGTTCGCGGGCGATCTGCGGCAGAAGCTAGCCATCACCAACCTGCTGTCCGCCACCATGGATGCCTTCGAACGGGTGGACATCCTCGTGAATGCAAGCCGCCAGATCAGCCTGTCGGACCCGCTTTGCATCGACGACGACGCGGTCGAACCGATGCTGGAACAGAACCTGTTCCCCAGCCTGCGCCTGACGCAGCTGACGGCCAAGCGCATGATCCTTCAGGCCGAACGCAATGGCGGTGGCCCGGCGGGGTCGATCATCAACATCTCGTCCATCGCCGCGCAGCATACCCGGCCCGAGCTTCTGGGCTATTCCGTCGCCTGCGCCGCGCTGGACCAGATGACCCGCTCGATGGCGGTGGCCCTCGCCCCCAAAGGTATCCGGGTGAATGCGGTCGCCTTCGGTTCGGTGATGAGCGCGAGCCTTCAGGCCGCCCTGAAAGATACCCCCGACTACCGGGAGGCGATCACCGCGGGCACGCCCATGGGTCGCATTGCCGCCGCCAGCGAACTGGCGGAAACGGTGCAGTACCTCGCCTCCGATGCCTCCGGCTTCATGACCGGGCAGGTGCTGACGGTGGATGGCGGGCGCAGCCTCGTCGATGCGGTAACAGCCCCCGCCCACTGATCCCTATTCGGGATACTGTGCCTTGCAGGCCGCGACCGAACTGCTGCTCTGCCTGACAAGCGCATCGCGCTTCGTCCGAAGCTGCCGCAGCTTCACCGCTTCGGCATCCAGATCAATGGCTTTCGGCCGCGTGCGCGTCACGTCGATATCATCCAGACACATCTGCGGTGGTGCGGGCTTGCCCTTCTCGTCCACGCCACCCGGCCCACAGGGCCGCCAGCGCGTCACCGTCGTGACGTAGGTTTCAATGGCATAGCCACGGCGCAAATTCTCTTCGGTTTCGGTGATCAGCCGCTCCACCACGCGCTGATCGCGGGTGACCTGGCGGATGCATTGCTCTTGCGGCGTGCCACAAGCCGCCAGCAGCGGCAGCAGGATCAGCAGACGTTTCATCACGCACTCCACTCTTTGCGCCAGCCTATCAGCGCCCGCCCGCACGGGAAATCCGATTCTGGCAGCCTGCGGACGAAGTTGATAGGAAGGGGCCGACCGCAGCGGAGAGCAGCCGATGACCGAGGATTTCGAAACCCGCAAGACACGCGCGGCAGACTGGTTCCGCAGCCTGCGCGACGAGATCGTGACCGCCTTCGAGGCGCTGGAAACCCGCTTTGGCGGCGATGCGGCGGGCCGGTTCGAGGTCACCCCCACCACCCGCGACAGCGGCGGCGGCGGGTTGATGAGCGTGATGCGCGGCGGCACGGTCTTTGAAAAGGTCGGCGTCAATATCTCCACCGTCCATGGCAGCCTTGGCGCGCGCGCGCAAAAGGCCATGGCGGCGCGTGGTGTGCCCGGCATGGCGGAAGATCCGCGCTTCTGGGCCAGCGGCATCAGCCTCGTGGCCCATATGCAGAACCCGCACACCCCGGCGGTCCACATGAACACCCGGATGTTCTGGACGCCCCATGCCTGGTGGTTTGGCGGTGGTGCCGATCTGAACCCCTGCATCGAATATGCCGAAGACACCGCGCATTTCCACGCCGCCCTGCAAGCCGCCTGCGATGCGCATGACGCGGGCTATTACCCGCGTTTCAGGGCCTGGGCCGACGAGTATTTCTTCATCCCCCACCGGGGCCGGGCGCGCGGGGTCGGCGGCATCTTCTATGACGATCTGAATACCGGCGACTGGGAGGCTGATTTCGCCTTCACCCGCGCAGTGGGTGCCACCTTCCTGCCCGCCTTCCTGCCGGTGACGGAACGCCGCCTCGGCACGCCTTCCAGCGCGGACGACCGCGAAACCCAACTCCGCCACCGCGGTCTCTATGCCGAATACAACCTCGTCTATGATCGCGGCACCAAATTCGGGCTGGAGACCGGACACAACGCCGATGCCGTTCTGATGAGCCTGCCCCCCGTCGCGAAGTGGTATTGAACATGACCGGCATTGTGGTGAAAGCGGCTTATGCGACCGTGGCGGAAGAGGACGGGCTGATCTTCGTGGGCTTCGTCGATGCGCGTGACGAAAGCTATGCGCTGTTCCGTCAGCCCAAGACCGGCGGCGCGCTCTGGTTCGAGGTGAATGACGAAGATTTCGGCGCCGAGGATGCCATCGAAACCGCCAGCCTTGGCCCGGACGGCCTGGCGCTGACCCTGCGCCCGACATCCGCCGGGCGCTTCGGCTATGCCAGCGCAGTGACGATCCGTCTGAAGAATTGCGAAGACGCTGAACCGGCGCTGAACCGCCTGCGTGGCATGGGGGTTCCCGGCCTGTGAAGCAAAGGGGGCTGTCTGCCCCCCGCGCCCCGTCAGCCGCGCAAAAGACGGCCGAGGCGGGCGATGCCCTCGTCGATTTTCTCTTCCTTCGCACAAGAAAACGACAGCCGCAGCGTATTGCGGTTTGACCCGTCCGCGTGGAAAGCGCCGCCGGGCACGAAGGCCACACGCTCTTCCGCGATGGCACGGGCCAGCAGGTCGGCGCCGTCCATGCCTTCGGGCAGCGTCAGCCAGATGAACATGCCGCCTTCGGGCCGGGTGAAGCGCACGCCTTCCGGCATCTCGCGATCCAGCGCCGCCAGCATCCGGTCACGCCGTGCGCCATAGGTGGCGCGCAGTCTGGCGACATGGCTGTCAAAGAGTTCGCGTGCCACGCGATCCGTGACGATCTGGCTCATCGTCGCTGAATGCAGGTCGGCCGCCTGTTTCATCAGTACCAGCCGCGAGATTACCTCGCGCGCGCCACAGACCCAGCCCACGCGCAGACCCGGCGCCAGCGTCTTGGAGAAAGAGCCGCAATAGATCGTGCGGGTATTTTCGATCCCGCCGGAGCGCTCGATATCCAGTGCAAGGATCGGCGGGATCGGTTCGCCATCGTAGCGCAGGAACTGATAGGCGCCGTCCTCGATCACCGCGACGCCCAGCGCTGCTGCCTGATCCAGCAGTGCCTCGCGCGCGGCGCGGGTCAGCGTCTCGCCGGTCGGGTTGCAGAAATCAGCGGAAAGATAGGCGAATTTCAGAGCCCCGCCAGCCTCGCGGGCCTCGGCCTTCTGCGCCTCGGGATCGGCGTTGGAGCCGGGGTCCAGCCGCACATACCGCGGCTCATAGGCGTTGAAAGCCCCCAGCGCGCCCAGATAGGTGGGCCAGGTAACCATTGCAGTGTCACCGGGTGACAGCATCAGTTTGCCCAGGTAATCCAGCGCCTGTTGCGAGCCCGAGGTGATGAGAATGTTCTCGGCCGTGCAGGGCACGCCGATCTTGCCCATTTCGGCCGCGATCCAGTCGCGCAGCGGCTTGTAGCCTTCCGATACCGAATATTGCAGCGCGGCTGCGGCCTGACTGTCGGCCATGACATCGGCAAAGGCGCGGGCGAAGGCATCAGCCGGGAACAGGGCCGGATCGGGAATCCCGCCGGCGAAGGAAATGATGTCGGGCTGGTCCAGCAACTTCAGCAGTTCCCGGATTTCCGACGCCTTCATTCTCGTGCTGCGGGTCGCCAGCACGTCGCTCCACTGCATGTCATCCTCCCTGACGCGATTCGGGGCGGAGGGTGCGCCTGACCGGCATACAAGTCAACAAGGCTGACCTGAATTGTGATCATGTTTCAGGGCGAGACCCGCATCAGCAAGGCAACCCCCAAAAGCAGCACGCCGATACCCGCCATCTGGCGCGGTGTGACGCGCTGGCGGAAGGCGAAGCGCGCGACAGCCAGAGCAAAGACCACTTCGGCCAGCGCCAGCGTCCGCACATTGGCAGCCGAAGTCAGCGAGAAGGCGATGAACCAGAAGGCCGAGGCCAGCGCGCCCAGAAATCCCGCCGCTAGCGAAGGCAGCCACTCGCGCAGGCTGCCCGCCAGCGCCGGGCGGTCGCGCAGCGCCAGCCACAGGCCCAGCACGCCGGTCTGGATCGCGAGTGACAGCACCAGCGTTGTCAGCGAGCGCGCCAGAAAGCCGCCCTCTGGCAGCGCGGTGATCCCACCACGAAAGCCGATGGCCGCCATACCGAAAGCCAACCCCGCCAGCAGACCCATCGCGGCGGGGCCAAGGCCCGTCAGCATGGCGCGGCCCGCGCCGGGCTTCAGCGTCAGGATCAACACCCCCACCACCGCGACACCGATGGCGCCCAGCATCGGCGCGGTCAGCGGGTCGCCCAGCATCGCCCAGCCAACCAGCGCGACCAGAACAGGTTCAACCTTCAGCCAGGCGGTCGTAATGCCGAAGCCCTGGGTCCGCATCACCTGCAACATCAGCGCGGTTGCGGCGATCTGTGCCAGCGATCCCATGGCCGTAAAGCCGATGGTACGCAGGGTCAGTGCGGGCAACGGCTCGCCCGACCACATGAGCGCGAGCCACAGGAACAGCGCGGCAAAGGGCAGACCGAACAGGAAGCGGACATTGGTCGCGCCCAGAGTGCCCAGACGCGCGGTCAGCCCCGACTGCGCGGCATTGCGCCCGGTCTGTGCCAGCGCCGCCGCCAGACCGGCCCAGGCCCAAAGCGGCAGGGCCATCGCCTTATGCCCCGCGAATGGTGTCGATCATCAGCCGCACATTCTCGGGGTCGGCATCAGGGGTGATGCCATGGCCGAGGTTGAAGATATGCGGGCCATTGCGGAAGGCCTCGACCACATGGCGGGTTTCGCGCACCAGCGCCTCGCCACCCGTCACCATATGGCCGGGGGCGAGGTTGCCCTGCACACAGCCATCGACCTGCACATGCGCGGCCCCCCATTCCGGGGTGACAGAGTTGTCCAGCGCCACGCAATCGGCGCCGGTGGCGCGGGCGAAACCGATATAGCCCTCGCCCGCCTCGCGCGGGAAAGCGATGATCGGCAGGCCGGGGTGGCGCGATTTCAGTTCTGCGATGATCCGTGCGGCGGGCTTCACCGCGAAGTCGGTGAAATCGTCGTCCTTCAGGCTGCCCGCCCAGCTGTCGAACAGCTTCACCACTTCGGCCCCGGCCTTCACCTGTTCCGACAGATAGTCGATGGTCGCTTCGGTGATCAGGTCGATCAGGCCCTGAAAGGTCGCGCGATCCGCCGCCTTCAGCGCATGGGCCGGACCCTGATCCCTGGTGCCGCGCCCGGCAATCATGTAGGTCGCCACCGTCCAGGGTGCACCGGCGAAGCCGATCAGCGTGGTTTCGCGCGGCAGGTCGCGCGACAGACGCCGCACGGTTTCATAGACCGGCGACAGCCGGTCATGGATGGCCGATGCGGGTTTCAGCGCCGCAAGCTCCGCCCCCGTGGTGATGGTGGACAGGCGTGGCCCCTCGCCGGTTTCGAACCACAGATCGGCGCCCAGTGCCTGACAGATCAGCAGGATGTCGGCGAACAGGATCGCCGCGTCAAAGCCATAGCGGCGAATGGGTTGCAGCGTGACCTCGGCGGCGAGTTCCGGGTTATAGCACAGCGACAGGAAATCCCCCGCCTCAGCCCGTGTCGCACGATATTCCGGCAGATAGCGCCCGGCCTGCCGCATCATCCACACCGGCGGCACCGGCAGCACCTCGCCCCTGAGGGCCCGCAGGATCAGCTTGTCGGTCTTGGCTTCGGTCATCTCGGGCGTCCTTTCCAGTTGCCCCTGACTTGCCCGGCAGGCGGGCGAAGTCAAGCGCGGCAGGGTGCCGCCCCTTTCGGCCCGGCGAACCGTCAGACCGGGATATTGTCGATCAGCCGGACATCACCGATGGTCGCCGCCACCAGAAGCCGCGCGGGTTGCGCGACCGATGTCGCGGGCTCCAGCATCGCCGCCGTGCGCAGTTCCAGATAATCCACGTCCGAAAACCCGGCGAGCCGCAGATCAGCCACCGCCTGCGCCAGAACCGGCGCGACCTCGGCCCCGCCCCGCAGGGCCTGCGCGGTTTTCTGGAGGATACGATGCAGCGCAGGCGCCTGCGCCCGGCTGAGGGGATCCAGCCGCACATTGCGCGACGACATAGCCAGACCATCAGGCTCGCGGATGGTTTCGCAGCCCACCACCTCGACCGAAATGTTCAGGTCGGCAACCAGCCGCTTGACCACCTGCAACTGCTGCCAGTCCTTCTGGCCGAAATAGGCGCGATCCGCCTGCGTCATGCCGAAAAGCTTGGTGACAACAGTCGCCACCCCCTCGAAATGGCCGGGGCGGCGTTCGCCTTCCAGCGGGGCGCTGACACCATTGACGATGACCTGCGAGGCAAAGCCCGCCGGATACACCTCATCCGGGCCGGGCGCGAACAACACGTCCACACCTTCCTCGGCCAGAAGGGCGGCGTCGGCAGCCTCGGTCCGGGGGTATTTCGCCAGATCCTCGGGGTTGTTGAACTGGGTCGGGTTCACGAAAACCGTGACGATCACCCGATCACAGCCGCGTTTCGCCGCCCGCACGAGGCTCAGATGCCCTTCATGCAGCGCGCCCATCGTGGGCACCACGCCGACCTGACGGCCATCGGCCTTCCAGCCGCGCACCCGTGTCCGCAACTCGGCGACAGTCCTGAGAATTTGCATCAGCCTTGCGCCCCCTTGGCCGGCAGAACATCGGCGAAGGCGTGCTCCGGCCCCGGAAAGGCCCGGTCGCGCACTTCGGCGGCATAGGCGGCCACCGCCTCGTCGGCGGTTTCACCGAAATTGGCAAAACGCTTCACGAATTTCGGGCGGAAATCGGTGAACATGCCCAGCATGTCGTCGACCACCAGCACCTGCCCGTCACAGCGCACCCCAGCGCCGATGCCGATGGTCGGGATGGTCAGCCGCTGAGTGATGCGCGACGCAAGCCCCTCGGGCACCTTTTCCAGCACGACCGAGAAAGCACCGGCCTCCTGCACCGCCACCGCATCCGCCATGACCTTCTCGGCCTCGGCGTCCCGGCCCACCACCTTGTAGCCGCCCAGCGTGTTTACCGCCTGCGGTGTCAGCCCGATATGCGCCATCACCGGCACGCCGCGCGACGTCAGGAAGGCGATGGTTTCCGCCATGTGCTGCCCGCCCTCCAGCTTCACTGCCGGGGCGCCGGTTTCCGCGATCAGCCGCGCCGCATTGCGGAACGCCTGCTGCGGGCTTTCCTCATACGATCCGAAGGGCATGTCGATCACCGCCATGGCCTTGGTCAGGCCGCGCACCACTGCCCTGCCATGCAGGATCATCATGTCCATCGTGACACCGATGGTCGATGGCAGGCCATGCAGCACCATGCCGAGGGAATCCCCAACCAGCGCCACATCGCAGTGACGGTCGACGATTCGCGCCATGGGCGTCGTATAGGCGGTCAGCACCACGAGGGGCGTGCCCCCCTTGCGCGACTGGATGTCGGCAGGCAGTACCGGGCGCAGAGGGCTTGATGCGCTCATGTCTCTCTTGCTCTCCCTCAAGAGGAACGTTGACCCCCTGTATAGCCGCCGCCCCTGTGCCGCGCCAGCGAAACATGCCCGCCGCGCCGCAGCAGAAATCCGGCTTGACCAAAGCACATGACGCGAGGCCAATGACGGGGCCACCAATTGCGCAAAGACCCGTCAGAGGACATCCATGAACCACCTGTTCAAATTCGACCGCACCGACATCACCCCCGAAACCGAGCGCCCGGACGCCGAAATCGTGCTGGCGGGCGATCCCGTCCACACGACCTGGAGTATGGAAGAGCGTGAGGACGAAGGCATCTACAGCGGCATGTGGCAGACCACGCCGGGCAAGTGGAAAGTGTCCTACGAGGAATGGGAATACGTTTATATCCACGAAGGCGTTTCGATCCTGACCGACACCGAAGGCAAGGCCATCACGCTGCGCGCCGGTGACCGCTGGCTGATCCGTCCGGGGTTCGAGGGCACCTGGGAATGCGTGGAAACCACACTGAAGGATTATGTGATCGTCATGCCGTAACAGGCGAAGGGCGGGCCGTAAGGCCCGTCCTTGTCACGGAAGGCCACTTGTTTCCGATGCGGAGGCAACGCCCACTTCGGTCGGTTGCACAAGGGATTTGAACCGCCCCGCAGGGCAGTGCCATGACATCCGCGGTTCCGGCGCCGGACCGGCGCATCTCAGGTCAGGTCTGCCGATACCGGAAACGCGTTGTGGTCCCGCAGACAGGCCGAACAAAGCACCCGCGCCTCGTCGATAAAACGAGTGTTTCGATCCGCGCCTCCGGGTTCCTGCATCCGTGGGACGATCCAGCCGACATAGGTTGCCGCCCTCAGCGCGATGAACAGGTCGATCAGCCCAAGATCCAGGGGCTTTCGGGCAAGGTAACCTGCCAGCAACGCGTCTTTGAGCGCGGGATAATCGGGTTCGCCCAGCGTCTTGAGCAGCACCGTCGCCAGATCGAACTGGCGGAAACCATAGCCCCCGTCATCGAAGTCAATCATCCGCACGACCGGACCATCGAGAAGGACATTCTCGCGCACGAGATCGGCGTGGATCAGGCCAAATTCGGGCGCGGCCGCAGACAGGCACTGCCGCGCAACTGCGCGGAAGGCATGAAAGATGGCCCGCGTCTGGTCATCCAGCGTCGGGTTTTCCCAGAACCTGCCCCAGACTGGCGCATCGCCCAGAAGCCCGTCGAAATCCCAGTGGCAGCGGCGAAAGCCCGGCGGCACCTGCCAGGCATCACAGGCCAGATGGAGCCGGGCAATCTCGGCCCCGAGCGCGCGGAAGGTTCCGGGCCGGTCGGGCAGATCCAGCGGAATGCGGCTTTTGCCCAAGGGGGTCCCCGGAAGCCAGGTCACCACATCCGCGAACCCTTCCCCGGCCCGTTCCAGCAGGCGACCGGACCGCGAGGGCAGCGGTGCGGGCACGCTGAGCCCTGCCCTGTCCATCGCGTTCAGCCAGTCAAGCTCTGACCGGAGTTCGACTTCATCGCGGTAGCCGGGGCGCTTGATCCGCAGTGCATACCGCGCTGCCGGTGTGGTGATGCGATACACTTGGTTTTCGCGCCCGGCGACAAAGACGCAATCCGCTTCCTGCAAGCCCCAAAGTGCGAGGGCCTCGCTGACGCGATCGGTCATGCTATCACCGGCGTTTCGGTCAGCACCTCGTCCAGCGTGGTCATCAGCAGATCCAGATGTTCCGCGCCGAAGGGCATGGGCGGCCGGATTTTCAGCGTGTTCTTGTGGCGACCGAGCTTCGACAGGATGATGCCCCGCTGACGCATCTTGTTCACAACAAGATCGGCATAAGCCGCCGCCGGGGTTCTTTCCTGCCGGTCCAGCACGAATTCCGCACCAAAGACCATTCCCGACTGGCGCACATCGCCGATGACAGGATGCCTGCCCGCCAGCTCGACGAGCCTTTGCTGTGCAAGCTGGCCGATCCGCGCCGCATTGGCCTGAAGGTTACGCTCCTGCAATTCGTCCAGCACCGCCATGGCAGCCGCGCAGCTGACGGGATTTCCACCGAATGTGTTGAAATAGCGGAAGGACTTGCGGAAACGCGCCATGATCTCGGCCGTCGTCACCAGACCCGCGACCGGATGGCCATTGCCCATCGGCTTGCCCATGGTCACCACATCGGGCGTCACCCCCTGGCGTTGATGCGCCCAGAAATGGCTGCCCGAGCGGCCAAAGCCGGATTGCACCTCGTCGCAGATCAGCAGGCCCCCGGCGCGGCGCACTGCCTCTGCCGCCGGGCGCAGCCAGCCCTCGGCCTGTGTCGGGAAACCTTCGTTCAGGAACAGCGGGCAGACGATCAGGGCTGCAAAGCCGATGCCCGACCGCTCCAGATCGTCGATCGCCTCCTGCACCTTCGCCGCGAAACGCTGCCCGTCCGGGTCGGCAATACGGTAACTGTCAGGCGCCTCGACATGGCGAAGATACTGACCAAGGCCAAAGCCCACCTCCGGCACATTGCTTTTCGACAGGTGGCTGACCAGCGTGGTGTTGCCGTGATAGGTGGCGTCGGTCGCGACGATTCCGCGCTTGCCCGTCATCGCCTCGGCCATACGCAGCGCGATATCATTCGCTTCGGACCCCGTGCAGGTCAGGATCGCTGTTTCGAGGGGGTCCTCACAGGTGGCGGTCAGCCGCTCGACATAATCGAGGATGCCTTCGTGCAGATAGCGGGTATGGGTATTCAGCGTGGCCGCCTGCTTGCAGATCGCCTCGACCACGCGCGGGTTGCAATGGCCGACATGGGGGACGTTGTTATAGCAATCGAGGTATTTGCGCCCCCCGGCATCCCACATCCAGACGCCCTCGCCCCGGACGATATGTACCGGATCGTCATAGAAGGTCGAAACATTCGGCCCGAGAAGGGCACGGCGGCGGGCAACAAGGTCGGTCATGGCATGGGCTTTCGCAGGCAGGTTCGGGCGCGCGGGCACTGACTGGATCAGGCGCCCGCGCATGAGGTCAGACCGGGGTGGCGTTGCGCTTCCTGCGCAGGCTGGTCCAGCCGAAGATCAGCAGGGCCCCGACGGCAAGGCCGATCAGTGTGGCCGAGATGGGGCGCTCGAAGAACACCATCATGTCCCCGTTCGACAGGCTCAGCGACTGTGCAAAACGCCATTCGAACAGCGGCCCCAGCACCAGCCCGATCACCATGGGGAAGGCAGGGATGTCATTGCGGATCATGATGCGCCCGACGATAGCGAAGACAATCATGATCAGCGCATCGCTGACGCGATAATTCTGCGTGTATGACCCGATCAGGGCCAGGATCATCACACAGGCCCCAATGAAGCGCGGGTTAAAGTTGGCCAGTTTCGTGATGTATTTCGTTGCGAACAGAAGGATCACGAGGATCAGGATGTTCGCAAGGAAAAGCGAGGCATAAAGGCCGCTTACGAAATCGGGATGGTCAACGAACAGCCGCGGGCCGGGAACGATGTTGTGGATCATGAAGACGGTCAGAACCATCGCCATCAGCGGGTCGGTCGGCATCCCCAGCGACAGCAGCGGGATCATCACGGTCGAAGTGCAGGCCGAGATGGAGCTTTCGGAAGCGATCAGCCCTTCCGGCGCGCCTTTCCCGAACGTCTCTGGCTTTTTCGAAAGGCGCTTCGTGATCGAATAGCTCAGGAACTGCGCCCCGAACTCGCCGACACCGGGCAGAAGGCCCATCGTCAGACCAAGGCCGACCGACCGGCCCAGAACCTTGGGATAGCGCAACGCCTCCAGCAGGCCGCGGAAACGGTTGGAATATTCCATGTTCACCGTCGGCCCCTTGCGGGAGGGCGAGGTCAGCAGGACAAAGCCCTGGCTCATGGCGAAAAGGCCGATGACGACCGGGACAAGCGGCACACCGCCCAGAAGCCAGCCCTGATCAAAGGTGTAGCGCTGCGTGCTGAACACGCTTTCCATACCCACCGTGCCAAGGAACATGCCGAAACCCAGTGACATGACCGCCCCGCCAACCTGATTGTAGTGGGCAAGGATCACCGAAGCGATGGCCAGAACGGCGATGGCCACATATTCCGGCGGGCCGAAGCTGGCCGCGACACCTGCAAGATAAGGGGCCAGAAACACCAGCGCCATGACCGAACAGATACCGCCGATGAACGAGGATGAATAGGCCAGCGACAGCGCACGATGCGCCTCGCCCCGCCTGGTCATCGGATAGCCGTCATAGGTTGTCAGCACGTTGACGGGTGTGCCCGGCACCTTGATGAGGATGGCCGGAATGGCCCCGCCGTACCAGGCGCCGCCGTAACAGCCCAGCAAGAGCGTGATGCCCGCCAGCGGTTCCAGTTGCAGCGAGAAGGGCAGCAGGATTGCCATGGCACCTGCGGGTTCAAGCCCCGGAATCGCGCCGACGGCAATGCCGCAGATCGCGCCGAGAAACAGGGCCAGAATGATCTGGATGGTCAGAATATGTTCGAAGCCGGCGATGACACTGTCCACGGGGAACCTCAGAGGTAAATGGCGACGGACCGGACGAACCAGTCCGGGAAGAACGCCGGGTAAAGCGGAGCCATCGGGAACCACACGCCCATCAATACGCGGAAGACCAGCACAACAAGAACGACGAACAGCGCGGCCTTCAGCTTCCATGCCGTGCTGCGCAGCCCCGCCATCCAGATCACCACCTGCATGAAGATGAAGGACGGCAGCGCAAAGCCGCCCCAGCCGACAGCAAAAAGATAGACGATGAATGCGGCTGAATACTTCAGCGCCGGACCAAGCGCGCCAAAAGCCCAAAGCGACTTCTGCCGGAAATCGGCACCGAACCCCGCAGCGCGGCCCGCACGGACCCAGCGCAGCGCCTCGAAGCCGCCCGCCGCGACGGTGATGGACAGCGCAAAGATCGGCCAGGTGGCAGGCTCGACCCACCACCCCTTGTGCATGGGGGCCGCGCGGGTCGCGACCGGCACCAGCAACAGCAGAATGCCCGCGAGGATGACGAAGACGAGCGCGATCAGCGATTGTGCTTCAGGATGGACGAATTCGGTGTGCTCCGGGTCGTCCGGCAAGGGCACACCATGCGGCACGGGCTCGAACCCCGATGCCCCTGGATCGGTGGACATGGCATCTCCATTGCGGCCAGCGGCCGCGCAGCCTGCTTTGCGGGTGGGAAAGGCGGGGCGTTTTCACGCCCGGCAACCTCCATATCTGCCAGGCCGCGCGAAGCGCCCGGCAGCATGTCACATTATTCCTGCATTTCCTTCACCAGCGCCTCTGCCGCGTTGTAGTCGGCATCAATGCGCGCCTTGGCATCGGCAGCACCCATCCAGTAGACACCTGCCCCGGTATTCTTCGCGACATCCTGCGCCTTTTCCGAAGCCATCGCCTTCTCGGCCACCGCCGCCAGCTTGTCGATGATGTCCTGCGGCGTTCCCTTCGGCACGAAGAGACCGTTCCACAGCGTGATGTCGAGGCCCGGCACCTGTTGGGACAGCAGCTTGACATCAGGCGCCAGGGAAAGCGGCTGGTCGGTATAGGCCGCAACCACCTTGACCTGATCGAGGCAGGGCAGAACCAGCGCCATCGACGTCGCCATCACATCGACATCCCCCGATTGCAGCAGCGTGCAATCCAGCAGGTCCGCCGGTGTATCAGCCGCAAACGAGAACCCCAGCCGCTTGGCCGCGGCGAAAGTCGCCATGGTGGGCACCACGTCATAGCCGAAATGCCCCAGTTTGACCGGGTTGTCCTTCGCATAGGCGGCAAGGCTCGCCATGTCGCTGTAAGGCGCATCCCCCCGCGCGACCAGCGCGAACGGATAGGTCAGGAAGATCCCCACGGGTTCAAACGTGTCCCGGTTATACGTCGCGACCTGCTTGATGACATGCACGGTGGGCACGTCGATCACGAAAGATCCCACGGTATAGCCGTCGGGCGTGGCCTGGGCCACGAAGGTCGCCCCCTCCACCGCGCCGCCACCGGGCCGGTTGACCACCTTGGCCGGAACGCCGGTTTCGGTGGTGAATTCATCCGCGATGATGCGGGTCAGCTGGTCCTCAAGATCACCCGGCGGCCAGGGCACGACCATCGTGACGGGGCGTTCCGGGTATTCAGCCAGCGCAGGCGCCGCAAAGGCGAAGGCCGCCAGACCTGCCAGAAACAGTTTCGTGGTGTACATCGTCGTCTCCCTGTGGTTTATTATTGACACCGACGGTTCAATGCTATTGATTGAGGTCTGGTCCGTCAACGAATTTGATGCCGTCCAGATGCCCGTTTTTGACGGGAAGGGAGCTCTCCATGTCCAGCACAGTTGCCAAAGCCCTGTCATTGCTCGATTTCTTTTCAGAATCCGAACCCGAGATCGGACTCTCGGAACTTGCCCGCCGGTCCGGCGTCGACAAGGCGACCGTGCATCGGATGCTGGTGGTGATGTGCGATTACGGGTTGCTGGAAAAACGTGGCGACGCACGGCTTTACCGCCTGGGCGCGGGCGTGCTGCGTCTGGCGCGGGTGCGAGAAACGGCTTTTCCAGTTTCCTCCGTCTTCCAGCACTCCCTTGATTCGCTCTCTGCGGCCCTTGGCGAAACGGCGCATGCCTCCCTTGTTTCCGGTCGCGCCCTTGCAACCATCGGGGTCAGCGAAAGCAATCGGGGCAGCCGCGTCTCGCTGGTGGCGGGGGAGATTCTGCCGCTTCACAGCACGGCGTCGGGCCTTGTGGTTCTGGCCTTCGCGCGCCCTGACTTTGTTGATCGCGCCCTGTCGGAGGCTTTGCTGGCCAAGACCTCACGAACCATCACGGACTCCAGCATTCTCAAGGCCCGCCTGCAGGAAGTGCGGCTGACCGGCTATGCCGAGGCCGACCAGACCAACGAGGATGACGTCTACGGCATTGCCGTCCCCGTCTTCGACACGGATGGAACTCCGGCGGGCGCGGTCGCCGTTGCCGTGCCCGCGCACCGCATGACCAGCGACCTGCGCCGTCAGACCATCGCCGCCCTGTTTGGCGAGGCGGAGAAGCTGAACTACGGCATCGGCGGGCGTCCGTCAGCCGAGTTTCGCGCAGCCGCAGCGCGCTTTGCCCAGTCCTGACGCCCCGCAACGCAACGTGCTGTTGACCCGTCACGATGATCGGTGCATGATAAACACCATTGGTGTAAATAAAGAACCGATGAGCCCTCATGACCTCGATTGAAAGCCTTCGCCGTTCGCCGCTCGCGCCGTTCTTGCACGTCATCAACGGCAAAAGGCAGCCCGCCTCGGATGGCGGCACGCGTATTGTCCGGTCGCCCATCGACGGCTCGGTCCTGACAACCTGCGCCAATGGCACCGCAGCGGATGCGGAAGCGGCCATCGCTGCGGCCCGCACAGCCTTTGACGACGGGCGCTGGTCGGATCTGTCTCCCGCCGCGCGAAAGAAGATCCTTCTTCGCTGGGCGGACCTTATCGAGGCGCGAGCGCTGGAAATGGCGGTTCTGGGTGTACGCGAGAACGGAACTGAGATCGGCATGGCGCTGAAGGCCGAGCCGCATTCGGCGGTGGCCACGATCCGCTATTATGCCGAGGCAATCGACAAGCTGACCGGCGAGGTCGCGCCGACCGACCCCGCCTTCCTTGGCCTTGTCCATCGGGCGCCCGTGGGCGTGGTGGGGGCCATCGTGCCATGGAACTTCCCGCTGATGATCGGCGCCTGGAAATTCGGCCCCGCTTTGGCGGCTGGCTGCACCATGGTCCTGAAACCTGCTGAAACCGCTTCGCTTTCATTGCTGCGCGTGGCCGAACTGGCGCTTGAGGCAGGCATGCCCGCCGGGGTCTTCAATGTCGTGACCGGCGAAGGGGCCATCGTCGGCGCCGCTATCGCATCTTCCATGGATGTTGACGCACTGGTCTTCACCGGCTCCGGCCCGACAGGACGCAGGCTGATGGAGGCCTCGGCACGGTCGAACCTCAAGCGCGTCTACCTGGAACTGGGGGGCAAGTCGCCGAATATCGTCTTCGCCGATGCGCCCGATCTGGACGAGGCGGCGAAAGTCTCGGCCCAGGGTATCTTCCGCAATTCGGGCCAGGTCTGCATTGCCGGGTCGCGCATCCTGGTCGAGCGCAGTATCCACACGGCCTTTGTCGAAAAACTGGCCGCCCATGCCGCCGCAATCAAGGTTGGCGATCCTCTGGACAATGCGACGCAGGCGGGGGCAGTGAACTCTGAACGGCAGCTGCTTCAGAACCTGGCTTTCGTCGACGAGGCGAAGGCAAACGGACGGAATGTCATCGGCGGTGCGCGTCTCTTGCAGGAAACCGGCGGCTACTACATGGCGCCTGCCATCGTCGCGGATGCAAGGCCCGAAGACCGCGTGTTCCGGGAAGAGGTTTTCGGCCCGGTGGTAACCGTGACGCCGTTCGACACAGAGGCCGAAGCCATCGCCCTGGCCAATGATTCGACCTATGGGCTGGCCGCGGCGGTCTGGACATCGAACCTGTCGCGCGCACATCGGATGGTGCGCAAGATCCATGCGGGCCTTGTCCATGTGAACACCTATGGCGGCTCCGACCTGACGGTGCCGCTGGGCGGCGTGAAGCAATCCGGCAACGGCCATGACAAGTCACTGCATGCCTTCGACAAATATCTCGATCTGAAAACCGTATGGGTAAAGCTGTGAGCCGCGCACTGGTGCTCGATTTCGGCGGGGTCATCTCGAAGACCCTGTTCGAGACGCATGCGCTTTCGGAGGCGGCTCTCGGCCTCGCCCCCGGCACGCTGGTCTGGCGAGGGCCGTTCGATCCCGGTCAGGACGCTCCGTGGCGGGCGATGCAAGCCGGCGAAATCACCGAACGCGATTACTGGGCGCTTCGGATGCGCGAGACAGGCGCATTGGTGGGCGAGCACTGGACCGAATTTCCGCAATTCGTGGGCCGTTTGCGGGGGGCGGATCCTGCCGCCGTCATCCGGCCCGAAGCGCTGGAAACCATCCGGGCCGCACAGGCAGAAGGTTTCCGCCTTGCGATCCTGTCCAACGAGCTGGACCTGTTCTACGGCAGGGATTTCCGCACGAAGTTGCCGTTTCTCGCGGACTTCGACCTGATCGTGGATGCGACCTATACGGGCATCCTGAAACCTGACCCGCGCGCCTTCCACCTTGTGACCGAAGGGCTTGCCTTGCCCGCCGATGCCTGCGTCTTTGTCGATGATCAGGCCAGAAACCTGCGCGGCGCGGCAGAGGTGGGCATGCCCCATGTCCATTTCGATGTCACCAAACCGGGCGACAGCTATGCGCGCGCCCTTTCCCTGTTACGCCAAGGAGATTGACCCCATGAAAGACTCCAATTTCCTCAAGGAAAACAACGCACGCCGTCTCTGGCACCCGATGACGCATCCCGCCGACAGCCTGGCCAATCCGCCCGACATCATCGTCGAGGCAGAAGGGGTGGAGATCATCGACATCGACGGGCACCGGACAGTCGATGCGGTGGGCGGGTTGTGGAACGTCAACCTTGGCTATTCCTGCCAGCCGGTGAAGGACGCCATCACCGCGCAGCTGGGCCGCCTGCCCTATTATTCGATTTTCCGCGGCACGACGAATGACAATGTCATCGAACTGGCCGAGATGCTGGCCGAGTTTTTCGCGCCGGACGGCCTGTCCCGCGCTTTCTATACCTCGGGCGGTTCGGACGGGGTCGAGGTCGCGCTGAGGCTGGCCCGGCAGTATCATAAGATCCGGGGCGAGGCGGGGCGCGTGAAGTTCCTCAGCCTGAAGAAAGGCTATCACGGCACGCATACGCTTGGCGCTTCGGTGAACGGCAATGCCAACTTCCGCACTCAGTACGAGCCGCTGATGCCGGGCTGCTTCCATATTCCGGCGCCCTACACCTATCGCAACCCGTTCAACGAAACCGATCCCGCGCGGCTGGCGCAGTTTTGCCTTGCCGCCATCGAGGACGAGATCAAGTTTCAGGATGCCTCGACCATCGCCGCCTTCATCATGGAGCCGGTGCTGGGCGCGGGCGGCGTGATCCCGCCGCATGAAAGCTTCATGCCCGGTGTGCGGGCGCTGTGCTCGAAATACGGCATCCTGCTGATCGCGGACGAGGTGATCACCGCCTTCGGCCGGACGGGCAGCAAGACCGGGTCGCGCCACTGGGGGGTGCAACCCGATCTGCTGGTTTCCGCCAAGGCGATCACCAACGGCTATTTCCCTTTCGGCGCGGTGATGATCTCCGACGCGGTTGCCGAGGTTTTCGAGAAGGATACTACCGGCAAGGGCGCGATCGGGTCGGGCTATACCTACTCGGGCCATCCGGTCGGGGCGGCGGCAGCGGTCGCCTGCGTGCAGGAGATCGAGCGCCAGCAGATCCACCTGAATGCCGGAGCGCGGGGCACCCAGCTTTTCGCCGGGCTTCAGGCGCTGATGGCGCGGCACCAGATCATCGGTGATGTGCGCGGCGGGCACGGCCTGATGTGCGCGCTGGAACTGGTAGCCGACCGGGCAAGCAAGGCCCCGGTCGACAAGAAGATCATTGGCAAAGTGCACCGCGCCACTTACGAGGCCGGGGCGATGGTCCGTGTATCCGGCAACAACATCATCCTCTCGCCACCGCTCGTGGTGACCGAAGCAGATGTGGCCAAAATCCTGTCCGCGCTCGAAGCGGGCTTCTCGTCACTGTAATCGCGCCTCCGGGCCAGAACAAAGGCCCGCCCTGCAAAGGGCGGGCCTTTCGCGTTACCCGCGCATCCTCGCGCCCTGTGGATCGTAGAACGGCGCCAGCCCGACCGTCAGCGGATAGAAGGCACCGGCGATCTGGACGGTAAAGCCACCCGCGTCCAGCCAGGCCTTGTCCACCCCTTCATCGCGGTGCAGCGAAGCAAGGCCAACCATGGCCCCCAGCCGGAAGCCCCAGTCGCCCGAGGTGACATGACCGACGATCCGGCCATCGCGCCAGATCGGTTCGTTATGGATCAGATAAGGCCCGTTCACCGCGTCAACGCCCTCGACACGCACCGAAACGGTGCGATGTCTGGTGGCGGGGCCACCCGCCTTCTGCTGCGCCAGTGCCTCGCGTCCAAGGAAGGCTTCGGCCTTGTTCAGCGCTACGGCAAAACCGAGGCCGGTTTCATAGGGCGTATCGTCTTCGGCGATGTCATGGCCGAAGTGGCGGAAACCTTTCTCGATACGGCAGGCGTTCATGGCGAACATGCCCATGTGACGCAGCCCCAACGGCTGCCCGACATTCAGGATCTCGTCATAGATCCCCGCGGAAAATTCGGCTGGCAACAGCAGCTCGAACCCCAGTTCGCCCAGAAAAGACCGACGGATCGCCCAGCCACGGGCGTAGGCAATGTCGATCTCGCGGGCCGCGCCAAAGGGAAAAGCCGCATTCGACAGGTCATCGTCGGACAGGGCCTGAAGAATTGCACGCGACTGCGGGCCATGCAGCGACAACAGGGCATAGGCCGAGGTGGCATCGAAAATCTCGAACCGCCACTCCGGATCGGCGTGATCGCGAATCCATCCCTGATCGCGCATCTGGCTGGGATGGCCCGTGATGACCATGAAGCATTCCGGCGCGATGCGCGTAACGGTCACATCCGCCTCGATCCCGCCCCGCATGTTCAGGAACTGCGTATAGACCGAGGTGCCTACGGCAACATCCATCTCGGCGCCGCAAACGCGATTGAGCGCGCGCACCGCATCCGGCCCCTGAACCTGGATCTTTGCATACATCGACTGGTCAATCAGCACAGCGGCATCGCGCGCGGCCAGACATTCCTGTTGCACCAGCCCCGACCACGCCTTCCAGCGCAGGCGTGGGGTTTCATCCCAACCGCGCTTTTCGGGGTCGTAATATTGCGGCATCTCCCAGCCAATCCGTTCGGCAAAGGTTGCCCCGGCCGCGGCCAGCCGGTCATGCAACGGTACGCGACGCACCCCACGGGCGGAATGGACCTGCCGCCCGGCCCAGCTGACCCCGTAATGGAACCCGACGGATTCCGCCGCGCGATCGCGGTTATAGCGCGTATTGCGCTGGAACGGATGCGCGCGGCGTTGCAGAAGCGGCCCCATCCCGCGCGAGGGCTGGCCGTCGATCAGCCATTCCGCCATGGTCAACCCGACACCGCCTGAATTGAGAATACCGTTCGAATTCATGCCGGTGGCGACAAACAACCCCTTCACCTCGCTTGTCGGACCAAGATAGGGGCGGCCGTCAGGGGTAAAGCTTTCCGGTCCGTTGAAGAAGGTCTGGATGCCAAGGTCACCGAGGCCCGGCATTCGGGAAAACATCCGTTCCAGTTCCGGTTCGACATGGTCCATGTCGAAAGGAAGCTGGTCGAACTCGAAGTCTTCAGGGATACCGCTCTGCCCATAGGGCTTGCCGTGTGCCTCGAAACCGCCGATCAGCAGCTTGCCGGTATCTTCTTTCCAGTAGGTCCGTTCTTCGGCGATGTTCAGGATCGGCTGATCCTTCCGCAGGCCCGCCAGGGGTTCGGTCACGATATAGAAGTGTTCGGTGGCATGCAGCGGCACCGTGACACCATGCGCCTTGGCAAAAAGGTGGCTCCACATGCCGCCCGCCAGCAGGATTTTCCCGGTCGCGATCACGCCACGGTCGGTGGCCACACCTGCGACCTTGCCATCACGGATCACGATTTCCGTGACCCTGGTCTGTTCAAACACCTGCGCGCCTTGCGCCCGTGCGCCCTTCGACAGGGCAACCGTCACGTCCAGCGGATTCACCTGCCCGTTCGAGGGGACGAAGAAGGCAGAGCGCACATCCTCCACCACGATCCAGGGCCATTTCTCTGACAGTTCATCGCGCGTCAGAAGGTAGGTCGGAATCCCCATCCGCACCGCATGGTCATGGCTGCGCAGCAGCTGTTCATGCCGCACCTCCCCCAGCGCCAGATTGATTGTCCCGTTCGGCTTGTAGCCGGTCGCCTGCCCGGTTTCGATCTCAAGCTCCGCGAAAAGGCGGGCAGTGTATTTGCCGAGCTCCGTTTGCGCCGTGCTGTCGCGCAATTGCCCCACGATCCCGGCGGCATGCCAGGTCGTGCCCGAGGCAAGCTTTCTGCGCTCCAACAGCACCGCCGGCACTCCGCGTCTGGCAAGGTGATAAAGCGTAGAAACCCCGACAATTCCGCCACCGATGATGACGACCGGCGCGCTGGAGGGAAGGTCGGATGATGTTGTCCTGGCGATATCCATATCAGGGTCCTTGCTGGCTGTGGCAGACGGGCGGATCAGTCACTGGGCGGGATTGGTTTACAATAATCACCTAGGGTGCATTATTTTTGATTCAGGCAGCCCCTGTCAAGCAACAATCTTCTGCCCGGCGGAGGCATCACATTGACTTTTCCTCAAGAAAAGCTATTATTGGTGATAATAATAAACCATAAAACTTGCTGCACCGGGAGAACGCTTCATGTCATCTGATGAAAGACCCGTCGCGCTGGTGACGGGTGGAGGAAGCGGGATCGGTGCTGCGATCGCGCGTCGCCTGGCTACCGATTACCGCGTTGTGATCTGCGGCCGCAGACCCGAACCGATCACCCGGCTGGCAGACACAATTGGCGGCGTCGCCCTGGTCTGTGACCTGAACAACCTTGCCGAGACGCGCGGTCTGCCCGACCGGATCATCGAACGTCTTGGCCGTCTGGATGCGCTGGTGCTCAATGCCGGGATTGTCGCGCCCGCGCCCGTGGCGGAGATGTCGCTGGACGACTGGCAGGCACAGCTGACGGTCAACCTGACCTCCCCCTTCGTGCTCGCGCAGGCCGCCCTGCCCCATCTGCTGCATCGGCAGGGCAGGGTCGTCGGGATTGCCTCCGTTGCCGCCCATGCAACCGGGATGGGTCTTTCGGCCTATTCGGCCTCAAAAGCCGGTCTGATCCGCCTGATCCAGTCGCTTGCCTTCGAGAATGCACGCCACGGCCTGCGCGCCAACGCGGTGTCGCCCGGCTGGGTCAGGACCGAGATGGGTGACATGGAGATGGCTGAACTTGGGGGCAGCGCCGAGGAAGGCTATGCACAGGTAACAAAACACATCCCACAGCGCCGCGCGGCAGATGCCTCGGAGATCGCGGGTGTGGTGGCCTTCCTGCTGTCTGACGCCGCGAGTTTCATCAACGGAAGCGTCGTCACCGCAGACGGCGGCGGCCGGACCGTAGACGCAGGCATGCTGGCCTTCGACAGCTAGGCGCCGGATCTGCCGCCCAGCTGACGGGTCACCTGCTTGGCTGCGGCGCAGACCAGCGCGCCCGCCCGTGCAATCGCCTCGCCATCCATGCGCGAGCTGAGCCCCGCCACAGCCACGGCCCCGATCACGCGCCCGCTGGCATCGAAGAATGGCGCCGCGACCCCGACGGTATCGGCCTCCAGCGTGCCATGCGCCACGGCAAAGCCATTCTGCCGCGCGGCATCGACCCGCTGGCGCAGGTCGCGCGCGTCAACCGGCGTCGTTTCGGTGAACTGCTCGAAACGGGTGGCCTGAAGAATCGCCTCGCCCTGTTCGGCATCGGCAAAGGCACAAAAGACCTGACCCGAGGCTGAGGCATGGAAAGGCAGGCTCGCGGAAGGATCGACAAAGACGCGGGTGGAGCGTTGGGGTTCACTGACCCCGATTGTCAGCATGCCTTCGCTGGCGCCCAGGCTCGCATGTGCAGTTTCCCCGCTGTCCGTCGAAAGCTGGGCCAGAACCGGCGCCAGAATGGCCGTGATTGGCACCGACGCCTCGCGCACCTGCGCAAGGCGCAGCGATTCCGGTCCAAGCCGGTATTTTCTGGTGGCGGGCATCTGTTCCAGCAGACCGTTCCGGGCCAGCGCGGTGAGGATACGATGCACGGTCGCCTTGTCCAGGCCGGATCGCCGTGTAACGTCGGCAAGCCCAAGCTCCGGCTCCGCGACGGTGAAATAGCGCAGCACGGCCAGGGCGCGATCAACGCTTTTCATCACCTTATTCGGGTTTACCTCTTCCCTGCTCTGCATCGCCACCGATCCCTGCTGCCTGCACTGGCGTATAGGATATTAAACCGGACCGGCGAATTCAAACCCCAGCTTTGGGCAGGGGGCGCAGCCCCGTCGCATCGAGCCCCCCCGCCCGGATCAGGCGGCCATGCGGATCGTGCCATCCGCCACCCAGGCATCAATGATCGCCAGCACTTCCTGCGCAAAAGCGGCGTCATTGATGTGGCAGTCAAGCTCGCGCAGATCGACCGGCGCCGCGACCGCCTTGCGCACCTCATCAGCCATCGCGGCCAGTCCGTCGGGATCATGCGCCGCCTGCCCCTCGCGATCCCATTCCTCGACCCCGTGCAGCGGCATCAGGAATTTCACGGGCGCTGTGGCCTTCGAAAGCCGTTCGGCAATGTCGCGGATCAGCGCCCGCCGTTCGTCGCCTGACAGAGCCGACGACACGATGAGCCGGTTATGCGCGTGGAAGGGCCGGTCGGCATAGGCGTCGGGAATGGCTTGCCATCCTGCGAAGTCAATCAGGTCGGTGCAGCCCGGCGCAACGATCTGCGGCACGCCGGCCAATCCGGCATTGGTCAGCCTGTCCTTGCCCGCATGGGCGACCGACCCCACCATCAGATTGCCGACCTCAGGCAGCGCGAGATCCAGCGCGACGGCGAAATAATCCTGCCGCGCCAGCGCCTCGAAGGCCATTCCCCCCATGCCGGTGGCATGAAACACCGCCACTTCAAATCCCCGTTCTTCCAGAGGTTCACGCAGGTATTTCATGTATTTAAGGCAGGATGATCCAAGGCTGGTCATCCCGACGACCGGCCGGTTACGTCGGGGCTGCTCCACCGCCATCGCGGCGCCCAGCACGGCCCCAGCGGCCTGCGAAAGCGACGACCGGCAGACCGAGTTCAGCCCGTAAAGCCCGCCGGCCCACAGGATCATCTGGATATCGGGCGACAGCCGGTCGGTGGGGATCAGGGGCGAGAATGACACCGTGGAGACCACATATTTCGGCACGCCCAACGGCAACGCCTGACAGCAATCCAGCACAAGATCGGTGCCCATCGTGCCGCCCAGCCCGATCAGGCCGTCGATCTTGCGCTCGGCATAAAGCTGGGCGGTAATGCGGCTGGCACCTGCCGCCATGATCTGCATGGCAAGATTCTCGTCGCCCGCATTGATCACATCCCCGATCGACTTACCCGCCGCTGCGGCGACCTGATGTTTCGAGACATCGGTGGGGTTGGACGGATCACCCAGCACGCTGACATCCATCGAAAGCACCTGCCCCCCCATGCGCCGGATGCTATCGGCGACATAGTGCAGTTCCTGATCCTTCGTGTCGTAGGTTCCGATCACCAGAATGGTTTTCGTCGCAGCCATAAATTCTCCTGTTGGTCCAAGCACCGGACTGCGGGTTGCCCCCGTCTCTGCCCCGGCACCACATCTGGCATTCCGGCACCGGCACGCCCGACCGATCTGGTCTGCCACGCCACCGCTACCCTCGTGCTTCTCCGGGTCTCTCCTCACGCCCACCCGACTCGGGCGCTTCAATATCATCACCTGAGATGCACATTCGTTGCATTTGATACCGTTTTCTGTCAAGCCTCGCTTGGTTGAACAGTCGCAAACAGCAAGCAAAACGCGCCTTACGACGAAAGGCCCGCCCAGGGCTCCTGAAACGGCACAGCATAAGGCAGCAACCACTGGCCACGCTGGCCTTGGCCAGTATGCCCGCAGAATGCGGACCCTTCCCGGGCGGACAACCTGCCCTGCCGGGCCAAGCGCGTCAGCCAGACTCGTTTGAACATGCGCAGAACGCCTGACCTATGGCGGGCAGGTCACGGACGCGCGCTTGCGCCGTCTCGCGTCAGATCACGGTCAACACCCGCAACAAGACCTGTCGAAACACCCGCAAAGCCGGTTCGCTACCCCTGCCCCCGTCCACGGGCTGCCGCCTCATCCTTGTAGCGCCCCAGGCGCAAATCCTCGGCCACCGCTCCGGGGGCCCGCGTGGCGGGGTCGCCGTAGCCGCCACCGCCAGGGGTGCGGACACGGACGCGGTCACCCGGCTGCAACGGCACATCCTGCGCCTTGGACAGATGTGGCGGCACCCAGACCTCGGTGCCCCGGATCACCTCGACCCGGTTCACCCCGCCATCCTGCCCGCCCAGCACGCCCTGAGGCCCGCTGCGCCCATGATCCATCACAAAGCTCGCCCGGGCCGTGCCACGCCGGAGTTCGATCTCGTAATCCAGCCCGAAGCCACCCCGGTGCCGCCCCGCCCCGCCCGAGCCTTCGTGCAACGCGTAGCGGCGGTACAGCACAGGGAAGTTCTGCTCCATGATCTCGACCGGCGGCGCCTTGGAAATGCCGATGGTGGAACAGCCGTTTGACAGCCCGTCATGGTCGGCATTGCCGCCGTAACCGCCGCCGGAAATCTGATACATCACATAGTCACGGCCCTTTTCCGGGTCATGCCCGCCAAGGCCGAAATTGCCGCTGGTCCCGGCCGGTGCGGCGGTCACCTTCTCGGGCAGCGCCTGCACCATGGCAGCAAAGACGGCTTCGGCGATGCGCTGGCTGACCTCGGCGGCGCAGCCCGATACGGGGCGCGGGTAATGGGCATCAAGGAAGGTGCCTTTGATGCCCCGCACCTCCAGTGGTTCAAAAGCGCCGGCGCTGATCGGCACATCGGGAAAGATATGCCGCATCGCCAGATAGACCGAGGACAGCGTGGTGGCGCGGACCGAGTTCATCGGCCCGGCACAGGGCGCCGACGACCCTGTGAAATCGAAAACCAGCCCGTCTTCGGCCTTTGCCACCGAAAGCGCGATTTCCAGCGGTTCGTTCACCACACCGTCGCTGTCCACCCAGGCTTTCGCGGCATAAGTCCCGTCGGGCACCAGCGCGATATTCGCGCGCATCTGCCGTGCAGCCAGCGCCCGCATCTCGGCAATCGCCCCAGCCACGGTATCGTCCCCGTAACGGTCCATCAGCGCACCCAGCCGTTCGGCCCCGACCAGAAGCGCCGCCGCCTGTGCCTTCACATCCCCGATGCGCTGGCCGGACACGCGGATGTTGGAACAGATGATCTGCCAGATCTCGCGGTCCATTTCCCCCCGCTTGAACAGCTTCACCGGCGGCAGGCGCAGCCCCTCTTGCTCTGCCGCCGTGGCCGAGGCGGAAAAGCCACCGGGCACCGCGCCGCCGGTATCAGGCCAGTGGCCAGTGTTCGACAGCCAGCACCACAGCCGCCCGCCCCGATAGAAGGGCAGCGCGAAGCGCACATCCATCAGATGCGTGCCGCCAAGGTAGGGATCATTGACGATATAGATGTCGCCGGGCTCAGGGGCCGCTGTCTCACCGCGGGCAATGCGCCCTATCAGGTGGCGGGTGGAAAATTGCATCGTGCCCACGAAAACCGGCAGCCCCCGCGCGCCTTGCGCGATCAGGCTGCCATCTTCCGCCGAATAGATACCATCGGAACGGTCATCCGCCTCGGCAATGACGGGCGAGAAGGCCGCGCGCGAAAAGGTCAGGTCCATCTCGTCGCAGACCTGCTGCAACCCCGCCTGAATGACGGCGAGTGTCACCGGATCAATCATGCGCAGCCTCCGATTTGCAGGATCAGATTGCCCATCGCATCCGTCGCCATCCGGTCACCGGGGGGCAGAAGCGTCGTCGTATCCATCTGTTCGATGATGGCGGGACCATTCAGCGCCGCATCGGCGGGCAGCCATTCGCGGCGGTAGACCGGCACATCCTGCCAGCCGCCGAACCAGACCTGCCGCCGTCCCGTCAGGGCGCCCGCCAGATCGCGCCGCCCCGCCGGGTCGATCAGGCGCGAGAGGTCCAGATCAGGGCGGCGGCCGATAATGCTGCAATTCAGGTTCACCAGATTGGCACGAATCTCCGGCAGATCGACACGGAACCGGGCGTGATAGGCGGCCTCGAACCGCGCCTGAAGATCGGCGCGCGAGGGGGTGCCATCGGGCAGCGGCACACGCAGAAGATGGGTCTGCCCGACGAATTGCATATCTGCGGAAAACTCGGCCTCCACCCCGGTCAGCGCCACCTCCTCGGCCGCGATCAACGCCCGGCCCTGCGCCTCTTGCCCCTCCCAGAGGGCATGGACCTCCGCCATATCCACCGTATCCAGCGGGCGGTTCACCGTGCGCACGAAATCGTGGCGCAGATCGGCCACCGTGCAGCCCAGCGCATTGGTGATCCCCGGCCGCGCCGGGATCAGCACACGCGGAATGGCGAGTTCGCGCGCCAGTTCCGCCGCATGCAGCGGCCCCGCCCCGCCAAAGGCGAACAGCGCGAAATCGCGCGGGTCCGCCCCCATGGAGATCGACACCATACGAATCGCCCCCGCCATATGGGTATTGGCGATGCGCAGCACCGCCTCGGCCGCCGCCTCGACCGACAGGCCCAGCGGACGGGCGATCTGATCATCCATCGCGGCGCGGGCGGCTTCTGCCGCCTGGCCAAAGCGTTCGGTAGGCAGGCGTCCAAGGATCAGGTTCGCATCCGAAATCGTGACCTGCGTGCCCCCCCGGCCATAGCAGACCGGGCCGGGCATCGCGCCCGCGCTTTCCGGCCCGACCCGCAGCATCCCCGCCGCATCGACCCGCGCGATGGAGCCACCACCGGCGCCGACAGTGCGCACATCCACCATCGGCACATGGATCGGCATGGCATATTCCACCTCGATCTCGTTCGAGACCGGCGGGCGCGCATCGCGGATCAGCGCCACATCGGTGGAAGTGCCGCCCATGTCATAGGTGATCAGATTGGCCATCCCGGCGCGCTGCCCGGTATAGCAGGCCGCCATGACGCCGGATGCAGGGCCGGACATCACGGTCTTCACCGCTTCACGCGAGACATGGGCTGCGCTGACCATGCCGCCATTGCCGTTCATCACCAGAAGCTCAGCACGGTAGCCCCTGCCCTTCAGTTCCGCCGCGAGGCGCGAGACGTAACGCTCCAGCAAGGGCTGCACCGCCGCGTTCACCGCCGCCGTCACGCCGCGTTCAAACTCGCGGCTTTCGGACAGCAGTTGATGCCCGGCGGTGATATAGGGCGTGGGCCAAAGCTCGCGCGCGATCTCCAGCGCGCGCAGTTCATGCGCGGGATTGGCGTAGCTATGCAGGAAGTGCATCACCAGACTTTCGCAACCCGCCGCCACCAGCGCGGTAATGGCGTCGCGCAACGCAGCCTCGTCCAGCGGGGTGATCACACGGCCCTCGGCATCCATCCGCTCAGGCACTTCCAGCCGCAGGTCGCGCGGGATCACCGGCACGAAGCGGCCGGTCATGCCATAGGGCTGCGGCCGGGTGCGGCGACCCAGTTCCAGCACGTCACGGAAGCCTTCGGTGGTAATCAGCCCCGTGCGGCAAAGGTTGCGCTCCAGCACCGCGTTGGTGGTGGTCGTGGTGCCATGCACCACAAGCGCCACCTGCGCCAGGTCGGCCCCGGCGGCATCAAAGGCCGCCATCACCCCATGCGCCTGATTGTCCAGCGTCGTCGGCACCTTGGCCAGACGCACCGCGCCCGAGCCGGGATCGAAGATCACCAGATCCGTGAACGTCCCCCCGACATCGACCCCTGCAACCAGCCCGGCCATCTACACCCCCACCCAGGTTGCGAATTGCGGTGATTGCGGCGTCAACCCATGGGCCGGCAACACCTCGGTCACCCGGCCCTGCGCCATGAAGGCCACGCTGTCCGCGACCTCCAGCACCGCCTCCACCCGCTGTTCCACCAGCACCACGGCGACGCCCGTCGCCTTCAGCTTCAACACGGTGTCGCGGATCAGCCGGATCATCGAGGGCTGCAACCCCTCTGTCGGTTCGTCCAGCAGCAAGACCTTGGGCTCCAGACACAGCGCGCGGGCCAGCGCGAGCATCTGCTGTTCGCCCCCCGACAGCGTGCGCGATTGCTGGTCCAGCCGTTCACGCAGGCGGGGGAACAGGTCCAGCACATGCTCGCGCACCGCGCGGCCCTTGCGGCGGGTCATCAGCCCAATCTCGATATTCTCGGCCACGGTCAGCGGCCCGAACAGCCGCCGCCCCTGTGGAACCAGCGCCACGCCATGACGCGGCACCTCATGCGCGGGCAGGCCATGCAGCGCCTCGCCATCCAGATGGATGGTGCCCGAGGACGCCCGCAACTGGCCCATGATCGCGCGCATCAGCGTGGTCTTGCCCGCGCCATTGCGGCCCATGACGCAGGTGACCTTGCCGGGCGCGGCGCCAAGGCCCACCCCATGCAGCACCGGCGCGCCGCCATAACCTGCGGTCAGCCCCTCAATCACCAGCATGGGTGCCCCCCAGATAGGCGTCCTGCACCGCCCGATTCGCGCGGATTTCGGCCGGCAGGCCCGAGGCGAGCACGCGCCCCTGATCCAGAACCGTGATCCGTTCGGCCAGCGCCATGACCACATCCATGTTGTGTTCGATCAGCAGCACGGTCGTTTCCGGCACCAGCCCGCGCACCAGCGCCATGAAGCCCTCGATCTCGCCCGCCGCAAAGCCCTGCGTCGGCTCGTCGAGGATCAGAAGCCGGGGATGCAGCGCAAGGCCCATGCCGATCTCCAGCAACCGCTGGTGCCCGTAGCTGAGCGTTCCGGCAATTTGCGGCAGCAGATCCTCCAGCCCGACCCGCGCCGCCGCCTCGGTCACCGCGCGGGGCAAGTCGCGGGGATGACCACGCTGCACCGCCAGTGCGAGGTTGTCGAAGACCGAAAGCCCGGCATAGATCGCGGTGATCTGGAAGGTATAGCCGATGCCGCGCCGCACCCGTTCGTGCGCGGGCATATGGGTGATGTCGGTGCCGTCAAAGCGAATGGTCCCGGCATCCGGCACCTGCCGCCCGGACAGCAGGCTGACCAGCGTGGTCTTGCCCGCGCCGTTCGGCCCGATCAGCGCATGGATCTCGCCCGCGTTCAGCGCCAGATCGACGCCATCCACGGCCTTCAGCCCGCCAAAATGCCGCTTCAGCCCCTCGGCCTGCAAGATCACGGAAGCCATGATACCAGCCCCCTTTCCCGCAAGCTGCCCAGAATGCCCTTCGGCGCGAACAGCACCAACACCAGCAGCGCGCCCCCGGTCACGGCCAGTTGCACCGTGGTGTGGCTTGAGGCGAGGTCGATCAGATAGAACATCAGAACGGCGCCCAGAAGTGGCCCCAGGGTCACCCCCGCCCCGCCCAGCAGAACGTAAAGCAGCGGCAGGATGGAATAGGGGATGGTCGCGAAGGTCGCGCCGACATAGCCGAACATCACCCCGTAAAAGGCCCCCGCCGCCCCGGCGTAAAGGCCGGACAGCACCATCACCCCCAGCTTCACCGCAAAGGGGTTGTAGCCCAGCATGCGGCTGCGTTCCTCGTTCTCGCGCATGGCGACCATGACGCGGCCAAAGCGCGACCGCACCAGCGCCAGATTGCCCATCAGCGCGACCGCGAACAGGCCCAGCGCCACCAGATAGCGCGGCCCCTCTGCCGCAAGGTTCAGCCCGAAAGCCACCCGCCCGGCGGCGGGCACCGGGAAACCTTCGTCCCCGCCGGTGACCGCACCGAAATACAGCAACGTCAGATACCCCGCCTGCGCGAACATCAGCGTGACGATCATCAGGCTCACCCCGGCGGTGCGCAGCGCCAGCAGGCCGGTAAAGGCGGCCATGGCCGCCCCGGCCAGTGTTCCGATCAGCAAAGCAGGCGCGGCGGTCAGCCCAAAATGCTGGATCAGCAACCCCGCACCGAACATCCCCGCCGACAGGAACAACGCGTGGCCAAGGCTCAGAAGCCCCGTATAGCC
Organism: Gemmobacter nanjingensis; assembly: GCF_014652195.1. Classification (NCBI taxonomy): domain Bacteria; kingdom Pseudomonadati; phylum Pseudomonadota; class Alphaproteobacteria; order Rhodobacterales; family Paracoccaceae; genus Gemmobacter; species Gemmobacter nanjingensis. The sequence continues at coordinate 81,107 of NZ_BMYI01000005.1, read as the reverse complement.
GAAGGCAATGTTATAACCCATGGCAAAGACCGCCAGCACCATGATCCGCGCCAGATTGGCGTGATGATAGGCGGGCAGCACGAAATGCAGCGCCAGCAGCAGGGCCAGAACCGCCAAATGCAGCGACAGCGCCCTCATGCCCGCGCCCCGAACAGGCCCTGCGGGCGGAACACCAGCACCAGCGCCACCGCCAGCGTTGCCACGATCTTGGCCAGCGTCGGCGTGAAGAACATCGAGACGATGCCATCCGACAGCCCGATCAGCAGCGCCGCGATCAGCGTGCCGCGGATGGACCCCAGCCCGCCGATGATGACGACGATGAAGCTCAGGAGCAGCGGGTCATGCCCCATCAGGTAATGCGCCTGCTGGATCGGCACGATCAGCACCGCCGCCACGGCGGCCAGCGCCGCGCCCAGCGCGAAGGTGCCCGCATAGACGCGATCGACATTGATCCCGAAGGCGCGGGCGGTGTTGCGGTCCACCTGCGTCGCGCGCATCACCAGCCCCGCGCGGCTGCGTGTCATGAACAGCCAGACCGCCAGCAGGACCAGCCCCGCGGCGATCACCACGAACAGCTTGTAGCCCGAATAGCCGAACCACGGGAATTGCAGCCGCAGGCTGAACGGCGCCTCCACCGCTCGGGCATCAGGGCCAAAGAAGCTCAGCGCCCCCTGTTGCAGGATGTAGGAGATCCCGATGGTTGCCACAATGGTCGCCTCGGGGTCATAGTTCAGGCGCTTGAGGATTGCGGTATCGGCCAGCGCCGCCACCGCGCCCACCACCAGCGGGCACAGGATCAGCGCCGCGACAAAGCCCAGCGGGGCCGAGGGCACCGCCTGCACCACCACCCAGGCCAGCACGGCGCCCAGCATGAAGAACTCGCCATGCGCCACATTCACCACGCGCATGACCCCGAAGGTGAGGCTCAGCCCCACGGCGCTCAGCGCCAGCACGGCGGCCATCACCATGCCCTCAAGCGAGGCCAGCAGAAGAAACGGTCCTGTTCCCATATGTCAGCGGCGGGGACTTGAACGCCCCCGCCTGTCCCCTTTCAGAAGCTTTGCGCGGTGTAATCCACCGCATCGGGATACATGCCGTCCTCGATCGAGGTCGCATGCACCCGCATCAGCTTGCCGCCCTCGACCTTCGAGATGAATTGCTGGCCGAACACCTGATGGGTCTTGCCGTTGAAGGTCTTGGCGCCCTGCACATGATCCAGCCCGGCGTCGAAAGCCGTCATCGCCTCGATGGCCTCGACGAATTTCTGCCGGTCGGCGGTGGATTGATAGCCCGAGGCCTCCATTCCCTTCTTGATGACGAACAGCGTTTCCCAGCAGGAAAACATATGGGCATAGGTCGACACATCCCGCGCATCGCTGACCGAAGCGCCGTTGTCATCCACCCCGACGGCGGCGCGATAGGTGCTTTCCCATTCCGGCGCATCCGCCTGTTTCACCCGGCAATGGCCTTCCCAGAAATGCGTGCCTTCCAGAAACTCCAGCCCGGGTGCTGCGATATCCACCGCCTCCAGGCTGTCGATGAAGCCAAAGATCTGCGGACGGGCGCCGCTGCCGTAGAACTCGCCCAACTCCTTCACGAAGGTCAGGACGGCGGGGCCGACCATGACATGATAGAGCACTTCGGTCTCTGCCGGGATCTGCGGCAGATAGCGGGTGAAGCTGGTCTCGGTCGGCGGGATAGCGATCTGGGCGATCACCTCGCCGCCCTGCGCCTTCACCGCCTCGGTGAAGAAATCGCGGTGGTCATGGCCGAAGGCATAGTCAGGGAAAACCATCGTGACCTTCTTGCCGAGGTTCTGCATGACCCAGGGCGCCATGGAGCTGACCTGCGCGCGCACATCGGTAATGCCCGGTTGCAGCGTCCAGCGGTTCAGCATGCCGCTGGCAACGTGATAGCCTTCGGAGCAGACCAGATAAGGCACCTTCAACTCGCCCGCGCGGGGGGCAGAGCCGATGACGACATGGCTGAACAGCGGCCCGAGGATCAGGTCGCACCCGGCCTGCGTCGTCAGCTTTTCCACCACTTCGGCGCCGCGTTTGGGGTCGGTGCCGTCATCCTCGAACACGATTTCGACCGGGCGACCATTGATGCCGCCCTGATCGTTCAGGAGCTTCAGCGCCGCTTGCGTGGTGCGTTCATACCAGCGGCCATAGGCGGCGCCGATTCCGGTGCGGTGGAGCTGGAATCCCAGCTTGATCGGGGCCGAGGATTGCGCCTGCACGAAGCGGGGCGCCGCGCCCAGCATCAGCGCGCCCCCGGCGGCAAGGCCGCCCAGAACGGTGCGGCGGTTGGTCTTGAGGCCTGCGAGGTCGGTCGTCATTATCGTCTCCCCTGTTGGCCGGGCGTGCTGCCCGTATGATTTGTATGCCTGCAAATAAAAACAGCATTATTTGCAATGACTTGTTTCACACCCCCCTGGGCGAGGACAAGAGCCAGAGTCCAAGAACCGTGTATCCTACCATCAGCGCGGTCATCGGCAGATGCGCGATGGCGCGGGTATCGCCCAGCCGCGCCGACAGGTGCAGTGCCAGCAGCAACGCCAGAAGATGCGCGCCAAGGATCAGGGCGAACTGGCTGTTCCAGATCGCCGTCATCGCCGCCTGATCGGTCAGGAAGCCGAAGCCCACGAAGAACGGCTCCAGCCCCAGGAGCGCGTCCCCCCGGAAGAACGGGTCATTCATCGCCGCCAGCACATACTGACCCGAGGTCAGCAGCGTCACCAGATAATGCGCCGCGTGATAGCCCGCCGCGATGGCAAGGAAGGCCAACATCGCCGGCCCCGCACTTGCCCAGAACGGCCCGGTGTGTCGCCCCAGCCGCCGCCCCAGCGCCAGTGCACCCAGAATGCTGCCCGCCGTCAGCGCCCAGACCGCCAGCAGACCCAGCGTGTTCACCCCCTGCACGGCGGATCGGCCAGTAAATTCCAGCGGGTTCTCGCCGATCAGCGCCATCCAGAAAAAGGTCTCCATCAGCCCGTCGAAGGTCAGCCCGGCCAGCGCCAGCGTGACGAAGATCACGGCCGAAGGCGTCAGCGGCGGCAGGCGCAGGATCTGCGTGCCGGGCAGGCCCGCGTAAAGCCGCGCGCGGCGGCCATCGATCTCCAGCCAGAGGGGTGCGATCCGGGCGAGGAAACCAAGGTAGAGGGTCATGAACTCGCCCTCCTGCACCCAATGCTCGCCCTCCAGCACCGCAAGCAGGAACACGACCAGCCAATAAGCCCCGATCACCTGCGCCAGCACCAGCGGATCATCGGGTGACAGCGCGACAAGCTCGAACCACAGGAAGGCCAGCAGCCCCGCCACAGCAGGCCAGTGGCCAAGGCGTGAAAGGCCGATGCCTCCGGTGCGCCCGATCAGATGCCGCACCAGCCGCACAGGCCCGGTCCAGGGGTTCAGGGCCCGCCACAGGTTACCGAAGATCAGCGAGGCCAGCGGCAGCGCCACCCAGATCCCGGTCCAGAACACCAGTGTCAGCAGGTTGTGCATCGGGTCGCGCGTGCCGGTGAAGCCAAGAAATACCAGCCCCATCAGCGCCAGAAAGCTGAGATAAGAGGTCAGCGTTTCGGGCAGCAGCACGGGCCGTTCCAGCACCAGTCGCGCCCGGAAAACCGGCAGCCGCCGCGCGGCCCCGCCCCAGAGCGCGGTCAGAACCACAACAGCCGCCGCCCCGGCCATGTAGTGCCCGGTCGGCAGCGTCAGGATGATCGACGGCGGCAGCGCACAGGCCAGAGCCCCCGCCGGGGCGAGGGCAAGACCAAGCGCAAGGCCGCCGCGCCGGATCATCGCAGCCCGTCCTCCCCCTTCACCTGATGCACCTCCAGGCCGCCCATCCGGGCATGGATGCGCGGCCCCTTGGCCATGACGAGGATGAAGGCGATCTCGTCCGGCTTTGGCGCATCGGGAACCGAGACCTCCATCGCATCGAAATGGCTGCGGACATAGGCCGCGTTGATATGGCCGATCGGAATGTCGATGCTGGCACCCATCGGCCCCAGCTTCTTGGTCGAGGGCACGATGGCGCGGCTTTCGCCGAGCCGCTCGCGCATCGCATAGCCGCCCGGAACGTGCCAGAGCGCGCCATGCTCCAGCTCGCCCCCTGCGCCGACGATGGCGCCCTTGCCATAGGCGTCGATCCCCTCGCGCCCGCCCAGCGCGGCGATCAGCCGGTCGGTCATGGCAAGACCCAGCGATTTCAGGTCATCCATCGCCGCTTGCAGGTTGGGCTCAAAACGACCAGCAAAGGGGTTTTTCACCACCGCAACAACAGCGCCGCGCAGGCGCGGCTGGTCGGGCACGGGGCCGCCATCGTGGCGGATCTCTTCTGTCAGGGTCACGATCTTGCGGATGGGAAAATCAGCCAAGGCAGGGCTCCGGCATGGGGGCCAGCAGCGGCTGGCCGAGGGTTTGCAGGCAAGGGTGGAGGAAAAGCGCCGCTCCGGCAATTACTTCTGCGGCGATCAGGCGCCGGGCAAGCGCCGCCCCCCGCGCCAGCGCCAGCGCAGCCTCTGTCGCGGTCAGGGGGGCGACCGAGGTCGTCACCGGCAGATCGCCAAGGTCGCTGTCGTGTCTCACCTGCCGCGCAGGCAGACGGGTGATGCCGGGGTGGCCCGGCAGGTCCACCGCATTGGCGATCATCGTCGCGGCGGCATCGGCGGCGGCGGCGCTGGCCGCGAGCACCGTGACGGCATCGGCAATGCCAAGCGACTGGCTGCGCCCGCGCCAGCCCGACGTGGCGATGCCGCGCACCGGATCGGCGTGATGGATGGTCACGCGCGTCTCGCTGCCCGCAATGGCGGCACTGTAACTCGTGCCGGGCGTCAGATGCAGCGCGATGTCTCCGCCATTGTTGACATGGGCGCGGGTCAGGCCGGGACGCGGCATCACCGCCAGCACCGTCTCGGCCACCGCCCCGGCCACTGCGGCCATCGGCGTGATGAACGCCGGGCGGTGCGGGGCGACGGCCCGCGCCATCCGCCGGGCGGTCGCGCCGCGCAGCGGCCGCGGCGAGGCGCTGCGCAGGGCGGGAAGCTCGGCCACCAGTTCATCCAGCAGCGGCGCGAAACGGGCGCTGGCGGCACTGAAAGCCGCCTCCACCGCCTCGGGCGTGCCATCGGCGCCAAGGATCAGGTCCATCGGGCCATGATGCAGATGCAGGCGCCCATCGGGCAGGCGGCGGGCTTCAGCCGGCATCACACCTCTCCCTTTGGCAGGATGCGCGCGGCGGTCGGGTATTCGCCGCCGTCGCGCAGGATGTCAGGCAGCTCGCGGATCGCGTCAGCATGGCCACCCAGCGCCAGATAGGCGTCGCGCGGCAGGGTGAACTCCAGCGGTGCCACAAGCGCGGGGGTCGGCACATAGCCGAAGGCACCGGGCGGCAGCGCCGTCACATCCACCATGAAGGTGATACCACCGCCGGGCCAGATGTAGCATTCAGCCCCGCCTGCGGTCAGCACGGTTTCCCCCGCCTGCACCGAGCGCGTCAGCCGCACCGGGTTGCGCGTGACACCCGCGCGCAGGCTGCCCCCCGCCCCGCCCATGAACAGCACCGTGCAAAGCGAGGGTTCGCAGTTTTCCGCGATCAGGTCGACGGTTGCGCGCAGCGCCTCGGGCAGCGGGGCGGGGCGCGGGGTCAGGCTGTCGTCAAGGACATAGAACCCCCAGTCCTCGCCCGTGGTGGAAACCATCAAGAGACGCAGGCCGGGCCGCGCGCCCTTCTTCGCCTCCCACGGGCCAAGGATTTCAAGCGGGTCGGTCAGCCGGGTGCCGCCCCAGCCAAGGCCGGGGTCCGAGACGCGGAAATAGCGGCCGGGCGTCGAGCGATGCCCCTTGATGCGGATGCCGCTGGGCGGCCAGCCGATCACCTTGCCCGCCTGATGTTCCGACACCACGCCGGTGATGTGGTCGTCAACCACCACCACCTCGTCCACCAGCCCCTGCCATTGCGCGGCGAACATCCCGATGGTGGCCGAGCCGCAGCCGACACGCATCCGGTGTTCGGGCTTGCCATCCACGATCGGCGCACGGCCTGCCTGCACGATGACGGTCGAGCCGCCGTCGATCGCCAGTTCCACCGCCTCGCGGTTGCAAAGCGCCAGCAGGGTGGAACAGGTCAGCCGCCCCTCGGGTTTGGAGCCGCCGGTGAGGTGATGCACCCCCCCCAGTGACAGCATCTGCGATCCATATTCGGCCGTGGTGACATGCCCCACCGGCTCGCCCCCCGCGCGGACCGTGGCGCCCTCGGGGCCAAGGAAGCGGTCGGTGTCGATCTTCACCTTGACGCCGCAGTAGGAAAAGATCGCCTCTGTCACCACGGTCACCATGTCCGCGCCTTCGGGGCGGGAGGCGATGATGAAGGGCGCGGGTTTGAAATCCGGGTAGGTGGTGCCTGCGCCGATGGCAGTGACAGTCGTATCCGCCGGGGTCAGCGCGCCGTCCCAACCGGCACCTGCGAAGGGGATGACCGGCGTTCCGGATGCCAGAGCCTGCGACAGCATCACCAGGGGATCAGTGCGGACGATGCGACCCGAGTCATTGGCATAGCGGTCGCAGGCGCCGGTCTGGCCGGGGGCGATGTAGCACATCACCGGGCAGGCATCGCAGCGGATCTTCTCGGGCGCGGCGCTGGTCATGGCATGGCCTCGGATGGCGAGGTTCGTGGGGGCTGTCTGCCCGTCGCCGGTCGGGCTTGAACCGATGGCGCCCAACCGGCGACCCCCGAAGGATATTTTTGCCAAGATAAAAGCAGGTTCATTCCCGGCACCCCTTAATCGCCGTGCGCAGCCGGTGCGGCAGCACCGGAACACGGGTCAAGGTGATGCCGGTGGCGTGGCGGATCGCGTTCAGGATCGCAGGCGCGGTGGGGATCAGCGTGTGTTCGCCCAACCCCTTGGCACCGAAGGGGCCTTCCGGGTCCGGCACCTCGATCAGCAGGCTTTCTATGGGCGGCACGTCCGAAGTGGTAGGAATCAGGTAATCATGCAGGTTCTCGGTCCGGCCGGGCAGATATTCTTCCATCAGCGCAAGGCCGATGCCCTGCGCGATACCGCCCTCGATTTGCCCTCGCGCCAGCAGCGGGTTGATGGCGCGGCCAAGGTCATGCGCCGCAGTGATCTTCAGGAGCCGCACCGTCCCCAGCGCGGCATCGACCTCAAGTTCCACCATCTGCGCGCCGAAGCCATAGACGGCATAGGGGATGCCCTGCCCGTTTTCGTCCAGAGCCGCAGTGGGCGGGTCATAGCTTTCCTCGGCCATCAGCACATAGCCGAAGGGGTCTTCCGGCAGCGCGGCAAGGCTCAGCCGCGCGGTCTGGCCGTTTTCAGTGCCGGTCAGCGTGACGCCCTCCAGCGCCAGCCGCGCGCCCTGCCCCATGTTCAGCCGCCGCAAAATCTCGGCCCGCAGCGCGGCCCCAGCCGCCTGTGCCGCGCGGCCCGAGACGAAGGTCTGCCGGCTGGCTGAGGTCTTGCCCGCATCCGGCGTCAGCGCGGTATCGGGGCCGATCAGGCGCAAGGCGGCCAGCGGCAGGCCCAGCGCCTCTGCCGCGATCTGCGGGATGACGGTGTTGGACCCCTGCCCGATGTCGGTCGCGCCCTGATGCAGCACCGGCACACCCGCACGGGTCAGGCCCAGCCGCATGGTCGAAGGATTGGGCAGCGAGGTATTGCCGCAGCCATACCAGCAGGTCGCCAGCCCCACTCCGCGCCCCGGCACCTGCGCCTCGGCCAAGGCGCGCTGCCAGTGCGGGCGCAGCGCGGTCAGGCATTCATGGATGCCCGGCGCGGCGAGGCGCTGGCCTGTGACGGTTTCGTCGCCGGCGCGCAGGGCGTTGCGCAGCCGGAACTCCAGCGCGTCGATGCCCGCCGCCTCGGCCAGCCGGTCGATCAGCGTTTCCGACAGCAACATCGCCTGCGGCACGCCGAAGCCCCGGAAGGCGCCGGAAACCGGACCATGGGTATGCACCGCCCGCGCCTCGGCCGCATAGGCGGGCATCCGGTAGGGACCGGAGGCATGGACCGGCACGCGATTGGCCACCGTCGGCCCCCAGCTTGCATAGGCGCCGGTGTCGAAACTGCCGTCGAAGGTCATGCCCGTCAGTCGCCCTTCGGCATCGCAGCCCAGCGCCGCGCGCATCCGCCCCGGATGGCGCTTGGTGGTGGAAGTCATGCTTTCGCTGCGGCTGTAGGTCATCCGCACCGGCTGCCCGGTGCGCAGCGCCACCAGCCCGATCAGCGGTTGCAGGCTGACATCCAGTTTCGAGCCAAACCCGCCCCCCACCGCCGAGGGCAGGATGCGCACCCGCTCCGGCGGCAGGCCCAGAACGGCGGCGGTATCGTCGCGGTCCATCACCGGCGCCTGGGTGCAGGCACGGATGCAAAGCGTGTCGCCTTCCATCCAGGCTGCACCCGCCTCGGGCTCGATATAGGCATGTTCGACGAAAGCGGTCTGCATCTCGCCCTCGACCACGAAGGCGGAATCCGCCAGCGCGGTAGCGGCATCGCCGCGCCGCACACGGCCCGCAATCAGGATATTGCCGGGACGCGAGGGATGGACCAGCGGCGCGTCCGGCGTCTCTGCCTCTGCCATCGTGACCGGCGGCAAGGACTGCCAGTTGACCGGGAAGCTGGAAAGGTCTGGTTCCGCCCCATCCTCGAAAGCCACCAGTGCCACCGCCTCGCCCCGAAAGCGGGCGGTGCCCTCGGCCAGCGCGGGTTGGTCTGCGAAGGCCGGGATGACGCCAAAGGCATTGCGACCGGGGATGTCGGCAGCCGTGAACACCCGTGCCTGCTGCGCCGCGGCCCAGGCCGCCAGATCGCCGAAAGTGAAGCGCGCATGCGGATGAGGCGACCGGATCGCCCGCACCACCAGCCCGCCCTTCTGCCAGACATCGGCGCCGAACAGATCGCCCGCGACCTTGGCCGCGCCATCCAGCCGGGGAATGGCCTGCCCCACCCGCCCCTCGGGCGCAGCGGGCGGCGGCGTGGTATCGCAGACTGCCGTGATGATGGCCTGATAGCCGGTGCAGCGACACAGAACACCGCCCAAGGCGGCCTCAGCCTCGGCGCGCGAGGGCGCGGGGTTCCGGCGCAGCAGCGCCAGCGCCGTCATCAGCATACCGGGGGTGCATATGCCGCACTGTGCCGCACCATGGCGCAGAAAGCTGGCGCGGAGCGCGGTCAGCAGCAGATCGTCGGCCTCGATGGTGGTGACATCGCGGCCCTTGGCGCGGGCGGTGGGCGTGAGGCAGGCGCAAACCGGCGCGCCATCCAGCAGCACGGTGCAGGCGCCGCAATCACCGGCATCGCAACCTACCTTGGTGCCGGTCAGCCCCGCCTCCTCCCGCAGCGCATCCGACAGGCGTCGGGTGGTGCCGCTGAGGGAGACAGGCTTGCCGTTGACGCAGCTCATGCCACCGCCTCCATCATCGCGCGGCGGGTCAGTTCTGCCGCCGCCTCCAGCCGATAGGCGGCGCTGCCGCGCACGTCGTTGATCGGGTCAAGGTCAGCGGCCAGCAGATCGGGCGTGATGCGCGCCAGTGCCTCGGCCAGCGGCAGACCCCGGCAGGCCGTTTCCGCCGCTGCCAGACGACGCGCGGTCGGCGCACAGGCCCCGGCGGATAATGCAAGCTCGGCAATCACCCCGCCCTCCAGCCGCAGCCGCGCCGCCACCATGGCAATGGAGATCACCAGATGCGCCCGCGCACCCAGCTTCTGAAAGGCCGACCGCCCCGCCAGCGCCTTGCGCGGCAGATGCAGGGCCAGCAGCAGTTCATCCGCCGCCAGCGCGGTTTGTCGCGCGCCGGTCAGAAATTCGACCAGTGGAAGGCGGCGCGGGCCACGGGGCGAGGCAAGCTCCAGCTCCGCCTCCAGTACAAGCAGCGGCGGCGCACCATCGGCGGCGGGCGAGGCATTGCAGAGATTGCCACCCACCGTGCCTGCATTCTGGATCTGCCACCCACCCACCTGCCGCGCCGCCTGTTGCAGGCCCGCACAGGCGGGCGGCAAATTGGCAGCGGCCAGAGCGGACCATGTGACCCCCGCGCCGATACACAGCCCCTCGGGGGTTTCGCGGATCTCGGCCATCCCCGGCAGCGCGGTCAGGTCCAGCACGGCAAAGCCCAAAGCCTGTCTCTGTGTGGCGGGATAAAGATCCGTCCCACCCGCCAGCACACGCCATCCGCCCGCGGCCAGAAGGCCAAGCGCCTGGTCAAGCGTATCGGGGCGCGCGTAATCGGTCACAAACGGCCTCGCGGGTTGCGGGTCGGGGCGGGAACGGCGTGTAGATTGTTTGTATGCAAACATCCTGCGGCGATCTGCCGCCCGCTGTCAACGATTTTGATGGCAAGGGTTTTGATGGCAAAGCGCTTGCCCCCGCCGCCCCCCGCCGCTATCGGAGAGGGGTGAGCGAGGAAACCGGACCCTATGTGCTGGACGATCAGGTCGGTTACCTGCTGCGGCGGGTGACGCAGCGCCACCTTGCGATCTTCTCGCAGCACATCCCCGAAATCACCGCCATGCAATTCGCCTGTCTGGTGCGGCTGCATCAGCAAGGGCCGCTGAGCCAGAACCACCTCGGCCGCGCCGCCTCGATGGATGCGGCAACGGTGAAGGGCGTGGTGGGCCGCCTGGAAAAGCTGGGCCTTGTGACCCGCGCCGCCGATCCGGGCGACAAACGCCGCCTGACCGTCACACTGACCGAGGCGGGCGCAGCACTTGTCTCTGCGCGCTATGCCGACGGGCTGCGCATCAGCGCCGCCACGATGGAACCGCTGAACCGGGCAGAACGGGCGCACCTTATGGCGCTCCTCAATCGCCTGACCTGAGGTGTTCGGCCAATAGCGCCGCCAGCCCTTCCCGGTAGGTCGGATAGGCAAGCTGCACGCCAAGATCGCGCTTCATCCGGTCATTCCGCACCCGCTTGCTTTCGGCATAGAAACTGCGGGCCAGCGGCGTCATCTCGGCCTCGTCGATCGGCACGACCGGCGGCAGGTCCACTCCCAGTAACTCGGCCGCATGGGTCAGCACGTCCTGCGGCGGCGATGGGTCGTCGTCACAGACATTGTAGATCGCCCCCGGCTCGGGCCGGTTGATCGAAGCGTCCAGCACCTGCGCGATGTCCTCGACATGGATGCGCGAGAAATATTGCCCCGGCTTCACAATCCGCTGCGCAGTGCCGTCCCTGACCTTGCGGAACGGGCCACGACCGGGGCCGTAGATCCCGGCAAGGCGGAAGATATGCAGGTGCAGACCCTGCGCGGCGGCCAGCGCCTGCCAACCGGCCTCAGCCGCGACGCGCTGATGGCCGCGCGTGGTGCCGGGCGTCAGGGGTGTCGTCTCATCCACCCAGCCGCCCGCGTGATCGCCGTAGACCCCGGTGGTGGACAGATACCCCAGCCAGCGCAGCCCCGGCAGCGGCCGGTCGAACGCCTCCGGCGCCGCCGTCAGAACCGGATCGCCCGCCGCATCCGGCGCGGCGGAAAGCAGGATATGGCTTGCCCCCGCCACGGCTCCGGCCAGATCGACGCCGGGCCAGATCAGCGGCGTTACGCCCTCTGCCGCCATGGCCGCCGCGCGGTCGGCACTGCGGGTGGTGCCGGTGACCAGCCAGCCCTGCGCCAGAAGCCGCCGCGTCAGTGCCCGCGCTGAATAGCCGTAACCGATTGCCAGTAAATGCCGTTCCATCCTGCCCCGCCCTTCCCTTTCCCCCGTTTTCGGCCCTGTCGCCGCCCTTGGCAAGCCGTGGCGGCGCGACCGCATGTCACGCGGCTTTCACCAGCCTGCGTTAGCGCCCCCATAACAGACTTGATTTGCCCCCCGGCAAAGGTGCAAAAAGGGCGATCAAAAAAATGGAAAAAGATGTGACGCAGTTTACCGAAACGCAAAACGCGCCGGCCGATCCGGCGCAGGAATATTTCACCGATCCGACCGCCGCCGTTGACCGGCTGCAAGACCTTTACGATGCCGCCGTCGCGCATCTGACCGCCGGTTTCAATGCTGTGATGCAGGGCAACCGCCCCGAGACGCGGCTGCGCGCCTGCTATCCTGAGATCCGGCTGGTCACCACCAGCTTTGCCAAGGCGGATTCGCGGCTATCGTTCGGCCATGTGGCCCAGCCCGGCACCTATGTCGCCACGATCACCCGGCCCGACCTGTTCCGCAACTACCTGATCCAGCAGCTTGGCCTGCTGATCGAAAACCACGGCGTGCCCATCGCCATCGGCCCGTCGCAAACCCCGATCCCGGTGCATTTCGCGCTGGCCAACCGCCCCGGCGTTCTGGTGCCGCAGGAGGGCGTGCTGGACTTCCCGCTGCGCGACGTGTTCGACGTGCCGGACCTTGCCACCACGAACGACGACATCGTGAACGGCGTGCTGACCGAGTATCCCGACGGCTCGCGCCCGCTGGCGCCGTTCACAGCGCAAAGGGTGGATTACTCGCTCGCGCGGCTTTCGCATTACACCGCGACCGATGCCGGGCATTTCCAGAACCACGTCCTGTTCACCAACTACCAGTTCTATGTGGATGAATTTGAGGCCTATGCCCGCAAGGTTCTGGGTGATCCGGCCTCGGGCTATTCCTCGTTCGTGGCGCCCGGCAATGCCGAGATTACCACGCCTAACGGCGATCTTGTGGTGCTGCCCAAGATGCCGCAGATGCCGACCTATCACCTGAAGCGCCCCGACGGGCAGGGCATCACGCTCGTCAATATCGGCGTCGGCCCCTCGAACGCCAAGACCGCGACCGACCATATCGCCGTGCTGCGCCCACATGCCTGGCTGATGGTGGGTCACTGCGCCGGCCTGCGCAATTCGCAAAGCCTTGGCGATTTCGTGCTGGCCCACGCCTATCTGCGCGAGGATCACGTTCTGGACGACGATTTGCCGATCTGGGTGCCGATCCCGGCGCTGGCGGAAATCCAGATCGCACTGGAGCGCGCGGTGGAACATGTGACCCAGTTGCAGGGTTACGAACTGAAACGGATCATGCGCACCGGCACGGTTGCCACCATCGACAACCGCAACTGGGAACTGCGCGACCAGTCCGGCCCGGTGCAGCGGCTCAGCCAGTCGCGCGCCGTCGCACTGGACATGGAAAGCGCCACCATCGCCGCCAACGGCTTCCGCTTCCGGGTGCCCTATGGCACGCTGCTCTGCGTCTCGGACAAGCCGCTGCATGGCGAGCTGAAGCTGCCCGGCATGGCAACCGATTTCTACCGCAGTCAGGTTGCGCGCCATCTGCTGATCGGCATTCACGCCATGGAACAGTTGCGCGACATGCCGGTTGAACGTATCCACAGCCGGAAGTTGCGCAGCTTCGAGGAAACCGCCTTCCTGTAACGCTGCGATGCAGCAGCGCGGCAGGGCGCGCATCCCGGCATTCTGGGCTTGCACTTTGCCGCGAAAACCTGTGTAGCACTGTCCATCAATGCCCCGAGGGGCTTATTCTCCGCCCAAAGGCGGGGACAAGACCAAAGGAAAGAAAAATGTCGAAACCGATGACCAAGACGCAACTCGTGGCCGCCCTGTCCGAAGCCATGGGCGCCGACAAGAAAACCGCCGGCACCGCGCTGGATGCGATCGCCGCCATCGTGGCGCGTGAAGTGGCTGCCGGTGGCGCCGTCACGCTGCCGGGCCTTGGCAAGGTAGTCTGCCGCGCCCGCCCGGAACGTCAGGTGCGCAACCCGGCCACCGGCGAAACCGTGACCAAGCCGGCCGACAAGCAGGTGAAATTCACCATCGCGAAAGCGCTGAAAGACAGCGTGAACGCCTGATCGGCCCCGCGCCGTTCGCCAAGGCCGCCCACGAGGCGGCCTTTTTCTTGCGCCCTTCCTTTGCCCGGATTGCCCCGTGAACCTGCGCGCCCTTGTCACCGGCCTGTGCTTCGCCCTGATCTGGTCTTCGGCCTATGCCGTGGCCCGCATCATCGTGGCCGAGGCGCCGCCGCTGTTGTCGCTGGCGCTGCGGTTCAGTATCTCGGGCGTGGTTGCGGTGGGCATCGGCCTGCTGCTGGGGCAAAGCCTGCGCCTGACGCGGGCGCAATGGCGGGCAACGCTGATCTTCGGCCTGTGCCAGAACGCGCTGTATCTGGGCCTCAACTTCATCGCGATGCAGTGGATCGAGGCATCTCTGGCCGCGATCATCGCCTCTTCCATGCCGCTGATCGTTGCGGCCCTGGGCTGGGCCTTCCGGGGGGAGCGGCTGTCACCGCTGGGCGTACTGGGCCTTGGCCTCGGTTTCAGTGGCGTGGCGCTGATCATGGCGGCGCGGCTGACCGGCGGAGCCGACCCGCTGGGCGTGGTCTTCTGCCTTGCCGCCGCGCTGGCGCTGGCCACCGCAACGCTGACCCTGCGCGGCGCCGCTTCGGGCGGCAATCTGTGGATCATCGTCGGGCTTCAGATGTGGGTCGGGGCGGCGGTTCTGTGGGTCGCGGGCGGGCTGCTGGAAAGCTGGCACCTGCCGACGAACCCGCAATGGATCGCAGCGATGACTTATCAGATCTTCATGCCCGGCATCGCGGCGACGGTGCTGTGGTTCGCGCTGGTGCGCCAGATCGGCGCGGTGAAGGCATCGAGCTTTCACTTCCTCAACCCGTTCTTTGGCGTGGCCATCGCGGCCGCGCTGCTGGGCGAACAGATCCGGGCCACCGACATTGCCGGGGTCGTGGTGGTCATGGCCGGTATCCTTGCCGTGCAGCGCGCCCGCGAGACCCGCGCGCGGCCCTAACCCGCCATCAGCGCCGCATCCCGCGCCTGCATCGCTGCCACCGCCGGGCGCGCCTGACACCGCGCCACCCAATCGCGGATCGCCGGGTCGTCCGGCGTCGCCTCGCGGAACCAGGCATAAGGCGAATGCACTAGCAGATCGACCGCCGAATAGCGATCACCCAGCAGCCACGGCCCGCGCGCCAGCGCCGCCGAAATCCGCGCCGCCACCTCATCTGTGCCGCGCCATGTGGCGGTGAAGGCCGGATGCGACAGCCCGCTGCGCGCCACGATCAGCGCGGGTTCCATGACTGCACCATACCAGAACAGCCAGGTAAGAAAGGCGCCCCGCTGCGGATCGCCAGGCCGCGGCGCCATGCCCCCCTGTGGGAACAGTGCCGTCAGATAAAGCATGATGGCCGCCGTTTCCGAGATCAGTGTCCCGTCATGGTCCAGCAGCGGCACCTTGCCCTCGGGATGCGGGTTCGCCGCATCCGGCCCGCCGGAACCGTCAAACCGGCGGATCGTGACGGGACGCAGCGCCACCTCATCCCTGATCCCCATCTCCTCGATCAGGGTCAGGATGCGCGAGGAGCGCGAATTGGGCGCGTGACAGAGGGTCAGCATGGCAGGCTCCTTTTCTTTCTGCATGCCCCTGTTATGCTGCACCCCTCCTGACGAAAGCTGTCAGCATCATGGCCCGATCCGACCGCCTGTTCCGCCTGCTGGATGCCCTGCGCCGCCTGCCGCCGCCCGCGACAGCCGCGCGGCTGGCAGAGGAACTTGAAGTCTCGCCGCGCACGCTTTACCGCGACATCGCCAGCCTGCGTGCGGCAGGAGCGCGGATCGAGGGCGAGGCCGGAGTAGGCTACACGCTGACCGAAGATCCGGCCCTGCCCCCACAGATGTTTACCCGGATGGAGGTCGAGGCGCTGATGCTCGGGCTGGCCGAGATCCGCCTTGCAGGCGACCCGGCACTGGCCCGCGCGGCTGAAACCGCCGCCGCCCGCATCATCGCCACCCTGCCCGAAAGGGTGCAGCGGCAAGCGCTGCATGCCGCACAGGAAATCTACCGCTTCGAGCCGCGCCAGCCCGCCCCGCCGCATCTGGGCCTGATCCGTGAGGCGATCTGGGCCGAATGCGCGCTGGACCTGCGCTATGAGGATAATGCGGGCCAAAGCAGCCAGCGCCGGATCTGGCCCCTGTCGGTGGTCTGGCTGGACAAATCACTGATGCTGCTGGCCTGGTGCTGTTTGCGCAACGACTTTCGCCGATTCAAGCTGCACCAGATGTCAGATGTCACGCAAAGCGACGAAAGCTTCCGCCCCCGCCGCGTGCCGCTGCTGCGCGCGTTTCACACCCGCCTGCGCGGTCAGGGCAAGGCGCAAATTCGTTGATCAACGAATTTGCAAATCTTTTCGCAAAAGATTTGCGCCTCACCCGACGGTGCCGCGCACACCGCCGGTCTGGCCGCGATCCAGCAGCAGGTGATCGAGCAGCACGCAGGCCATCATCGCCTCGCCCACCGGCACGGCGCGGATACCGACGCAGGGATCATGGCGGCCCTTGGTGATCAGTTCGATCTCCTCGCCTGCCTGATTGACCGTCTTGCGCGGCGTCAGGATCGAGGAGGTCGGCTTCACTGCAAAGCGCACCACCACATCCTGCCCTGTGGAAATACCGCCCAGAATGCCGCCCGCGTGGTTCGACAGGAATTCCGGCCCGTTCGGCCCCATGCGCATCTCGTCGGCGTTTTCCACCCCGGTCAGCGCCGCCGCCGCCATGCCCTCGCCGATCTCCACCGCCTTCACCGCGTTGATCGACATCATCGCCGCCGCCAGATCGCTGTCGAGCTTGCCGTAAAGCGGTGCGCCCAGCCCCGCAGGCACGCCGGAGGCCACAACCTCGATCACCGCACCCACCGAATTGTGGTTCAGCCGCAGGTCATCCAGATAGCCGGCCCAGCCTTCCGCCGCCACAGCATCGGGACACCAGAACGGGTTCCTCTCGATCTCGGTCGCATCGAACCGGCTGCGGTCGATCCCGTGCGGGCCGACCTGCACCATATAGCCGGTGATGGTCAGCCCCGGCACCAGCGCGGCCAGCGCCGCGCGCGCGACGCCCCCTGCCGCCACCCGTGCCGCGGTTTCGCGGGCCGAGGACCGGCCACCGCCGCGATAATCGCGCAGGCCATATTTCAGATGATAGGCCAGATCGGCATGGCCGGGGCGGAAGGCACGGGCGATGTCGCCGTAATCCTTCGACCTCTGGTCCGTATTCTCGATCATCAGCTGGATAGGCGTGCCGGTCGATCTCCCCTCGAAGACACCCGAGAGGATCTTCACCGCATCGGCCTCTTGCCGCTGGGTGGTGAACTTGTTTTGGCCTGGCTTGCGCCGGTCGAGCCAGTGTTGCAGCGCCGCCGCCCCGATCTCCACCCCCGGCGGGCAGCCGTCGACCGTGGCGCCCAGCGCAGGGCCATGGCTCTCGCCCCAGGTGGTGACGCGGAACAGGTGACCGAAGGTGTTCAGGCTCATGGGCGCACTCCTTTGCGCAGTGCCTTTACGCCAAAGCGCGCGGCGTGGGAAGGCGCCGCTATTCGGTTGAGGTCAGGATCGCCTCGACCCGCCGGTTCGCCATCCGCCCGGCTTCGGTCAGGTTGCTGGCGCGGGGTGCCAGATAGCCCACGCCCTGCGCCTCGATCCGCGCACCATCGGCCCCGGCGGCGATCAGCGCCTGCCGCACCGCCGCCGCGCGCTGCTTCGACAGCGCCAGATTGGTGGCGAGATTGCCCGAGGCATCGGTATGGCCGACCAGAGCGATGCGCCGCGACGGGTTGGCCGCCAGCCAGTCGGCCAGCGCCTGCAAGGCCGGATTGCCCGCGGTTTCCAGCCGGGCCGCGCCCGAGGCGAAATCCAGCCCCTCCAGCACCGCATGGCCCTGTCCCTCCAGCGCGGCACCGATATCCGGGGCCTCACCCGGAACACCCGCGGGCGGTGTTTCGGCTTCGCCAAGGTCAACAGGCTGCAACCCGGTTTCCTCTGCGACAGCGCCGGGCTGAACCCGCGTCATCTGCACAAACCCCGAGGCCTGCGACCGGCTGACCATCAGGCTCAGCACCTCATCCCCCTTCGCCGCGGCGAGATAGCGGAAATCGCCCAGATCGACATGCATGTCCGGCTCGGTCATCAGGAGCAGATCATAGCGGAAATCGAAGCCGCCACAGGCATCGGTTTCGCATTCGTAAAGCACTTGCCAGCCCGCCGCCTGCAGCTGTTTGCGCAGGGGCGCGAGCAGGTCCAGCGTGGATACAGGACCGGCGATGCGCCAGGCCACCTGTTCAACCGTCCCTTCTGCCACACGGGTTTTGACCCGACCGTCCTGCCACGGGCCGAGCGGCATCCGGTAGCTGGCGCCGGGTTCCGTGATGCGGGCGGTCTCGGTCGCCGGGCCGGGCAGGCGCAGCGACAGCGGTGCCGCAGCCATAGCACCCGGCAGCAGCGCAAGCGCCAGCCCAAGGCAGAACCGCCGCATGGTCAATCCCTCAGCCGGTAGTGATAGCGCCCGGCCTCGACCATACCCAACCGCGCGTAAAGCGCGCGCGCCGGGGCATTGGCCTCGGTCACCACCACGGCGAAGGTGGTAGCCCCCTGCATCACCGCCCAGCCCGCCGCAGCCCGCATCATCACCGCCGCCGCACCGCGCCGACGCATCGTCACCGGCACTTCCAGCGCATGCAGCATCGCAACCGGGCCAGACACCGCGACAAAGGCGGCACCGGCAGGCGTGTCATCGGTCCGACCAAGGATCGCCACTTTCGGCCCCGATACCCGATCCATCACCGCCAGGCGGGCCGGGCCAATGCCCCCGGCCGCCCAGATATCGGCGGCAATCGCAAGCGGCGGCCAATGCAGGAAAGCCGCCATGCCGCTGACCGGCTGCGCCAGATCCTCGGCAGGGGCGGCATAGGCCACCACAGGGTCATTGATCCGGTAGCCCCGTGCGTCCAGTGCCGCATCCAGCGCGGCATCGCCTGCGCGGATCAGGAAGAGGTGCTTCTGCCCCAGCGCGGTCATCGCGGTTTCGGCCTGAAGCAGATCGGCTTCGGTCCAGGCCCCCTCCGCCGTGGTTGCCGACACCCTCTGGCCACCGCCCTGCCCGTCGCGCAGCCGCCACGGACCTTCAACGAAGCTGCGGGCGGGCGGCCATGTCGTCTCCATCACCCCGGCGAGCCCTTCCGGTGTCAGAAGCCCGCCCATCACGAGAACAACGCGCAAAGCTTGGTCATCGCCGCATCCAGCTGCGCCGGGTCGGTGCCCCGGATGACCAGATTGGTGCCATGCGCACCGTTCTGGATGAACGGATAAGACCCCATCGAGAGGTCGGGGAATTCAGCCGCCAGCGCGGCGAAAGGCCCCGCGATCTCGCCCTCGCCACGATTGACGCGCAGCGACTGGCTCAGCAGCGGCTCCCCCCCGGTCAGTTTGGGCAGCACACTTGCCACCATGGCCTGAAAGATGTTGGGAACGCCCGCCATCACATGCACATTGCCCAGCGTAAAGCCGGGCGCTGTGCTGACCGGATTGTCGATCAGGGCTGCCGTATCCGGTATGCGCGCCATGCGCTGCCGGGCCGTGTTGAACTCCAGCCCCGCGCGGTCGTAATGCGCCTGCAACAGCGCCATCGCATCGGCGCGATGGCTGATACCCAGACCGAAGGCCGCCGCCACCGCATCGGCGGTGATATCGTCATGCGTCGGCCCGATGCCGCCGCTGGTAAACAGATGATCCCAGCGCCCGCGCAGATCATTCACCGCCTCGACGATGGCCGCATGGTCATCGGCCACCACGCGCGCCTCCATCAGCCGGATTCCGCGCTGTGTCAGTTCCCCCGCAAGATAATGCGTATTGCTGTCGCGCGTGCGCCCCGACAAAATCTCGTCGCCGATCACCAGCATCGCGGCTGTGGGGTTGGTCATGACGGTCTCCTTGACGATCCGCGACGCGCCTGCCTGAACACGCCCGGCTCTGGCCTTTTGCTGCCCGAGGCTTTATCTAGACGCAAGCCTTAAGGAAAGGATACCCCGTGAAAGAGACTCGCGGCCGCGTGACCAAGGATGGCATCCGCATCTATGACCTGGCCGATTTCGCCGGGATGCGCGCCGCCGGGCAGGTGGCGGCCGAGATCCTCGACGCGGTAATCCCGCTGGTGAAACCCGGCGCGACAACGGGCGAGCTGGATGAGTTCATCACCGCCGAGGTTGAACGGCACGGCGTGATTTCGGCCACCATTGGCTACAAGGGCTATCGCCATGCCTCGTGTATCAGCGTCAACCATGTGGTCTGCCACGGCATCCCCGGCAACAAGGTGCTGGCGGATGGCGACATCCTGAATATCGACGTCACTGTCATCGTGGATGGCTGGTATGGCGATACCAGTCGCATGTTCGTGGCAGGCAATCTGGGCCGTAAGGCGGAGCGGCTGATCGAGGTCACGCACGAAGGTTTGATGCGCGGCATCGCGGCGGTAAAACCCGGCAATACCTTCGGCGACATCGGCAACGCGATCCAGACCTATGTCGAGGCAAGCCGCATGTCGGTGGTGCGCGATTTCTGCGGCCACGGCCTTGGCCGGGTGTTCCACGCCCCGCCGAACGTGCTGCACTACGGCCGCGCGGGCAGCGGTGCGGTGCTGGAAGAAGGCATGTTCTTCACAATTGAACCGATGGTGAACCTTGGCCGCCCCGAAACCAAGGTGCTGGCCGACGACTGGACTGCGGTCACCCGCGACAAGTCACTTTCGGCGCAATACGAGCATTCGGTGGGTGTGACGGCAGAGGGCTGCGAGATCTTCACCCTGTCCCCCGCCGGCAAATTCTTCCGCACCTGGGCGTGAAGCGACCAAGGGTTACACCCGGTCGAGCCAGTCGCCATAGCCTTCCGCTTCCATCCGGTCCTTCGGGATGAAGCGCAGGCTGGCGGAATTGATGCAGTAGCGCAGCCCGCCCATTTCGCGCGGACCATCTGGAAAGACATGGCCCAGATGGCTGTCGCCATGGGTTGACCGCACCTCGGTCCGGATCATGCCATGGGTGGTGTCACGCAGCTCCACCATATGCGCCTCGTCGATGGGACGGGCAAAGGCAGGCCAGCCACAACCGCTGTTGTATTTGTCAGCCGAAGAAAACAGCGGTTCGCCCGATACGATATCGACATAGATGCCAGGCTCGAAATGATGGTCATAGGCGCCGGTGAACGGACGCTCGGTGCCATTTTCCTGCGTGACGCGATATTGTTCGGGGGTCAGCCGGGCGACGGCCTCGGCGGTCTTGGCAAAGCGGGACATGCGGCCTCCTGATCCTGTCGGGGTGAATCTGGTCACCCCGGCCGGAAAGTCCAGAGCCCGCAAATTGCTTTGAAGAAATTTGCAAAAGTTTTCAGAAAAACTTTTGCCCGCGCCCGGCAGACGCGGTGGCGTGCCTCAGCCCGTGGTTTCCAGGCAGTGCCGCCGGAAAGCGCGTTTCAGCATGTCGAGTTCGGCGCGCAGCAGGTCAACTTCGGCCCGCAGGTCATCCTCCATCGCCACCCCGGTTATGATGGTGAAATGGCCCAGCTTGTCGCCCGTGATGGCATCGCGGAACAGGAAAGTCTGCACGCCCTCGGTCAGCACCGAAGCGGGGATGGGCAGGCGCACCGCATAATGGCCGGGCTGACCGGGCACTTCGGTCACGCTCAGCCCCGGCAGTTTCTGCTCCAGATGCAGCACTTCCAGCGCGGGCGCGCCGCCCTCGGCCGTCAGCAGCCCCTCCCAGACCCCGGCCCGGACTTTCGTCTTTGTCAGCTTGGCCTCTGCCATGGCAGGCGTCCTTTCAAATATCCGCGCGGGGCCGCCGTGACAGCGTCACGTCGCGCAGGATGATCTGGTTCATCTCCGGACCTTCAAAGATCAGGTCGATCCACATTTTCTCGACGCGTTTCTCGCTCATCTTCGTATAGGCGAGGTCGAATTCGACCATGACCTCTTCTTCGGCAAGCGGAAGTTCGCGCACGATCTGTTCGACGTTCGGGCCATGCCGCACGTTGAGACGGGCAAAGATTTCCAGCGGCTTCTCCATCTCAACGATCACGTCAAGCCGGATCAGATGGCGCAGGCGCAAGCCCTGCACCGACTCGGGCGGCAGGTCGAGCACCAGCGACAGGAACGAGCCGTCAAAGCGGAACACATCCATCCGCAGCCCGAAGGGGGCAAGATCGGCCTCGCGGGTGTTGCGCACCTGCCGCACGGTCAGTTCCGAGCGGCGGCAATCGTGGAACAGCGTCGCCCCCTCGCAAACCGGCTGTTTGGAAGGGACAGAGGAAAAGCCCGGCACCGGAATTTCGCCCTTCCACAGGTCAGGGCGCCAGACCCAGTCGGACCCCATGGGTTTGCGCAAGGCGTTGGAGCCGATCACCGGCAGGGCGAGCCGGTGTTCCGCAACATGGATCACACGGTCCAGCTGGCGGCGCGCGGCGCGGGCACGGCCCCGCAGGTCGCGCAGCTCTTCCAGCCCCATCTGCGTGGCGCGATCCGCCCATCCCGCCCAACGCCGTTCGAACCGGCGCTGGATCAGTCGGTCGAGAAGATTGTCGAGTTTGTTGCCCATGTCACCGTTGATGATGCACCGGACGGTCCGCACCGCCGGTTAAACCGTTTCATGCCAAGAAACGATTCGTTTATCACCCTAAATAATTAAGAACGCCACCCCAAGCCGCCGGAATTTCGCGCCTTTTCGTCCCTCAGCCTGCCGGCTTGCCCGCAGGATTGGCACGCTGCACCGCCCTGACGAAAGCTTCCAGCAGGGCCCGGCCTTCAGCGCGGTCCAATCCGCCCTGTCCGGCGACCCCGGTGACCGACAGGCTGACCAGCCGTCCGCGCAGCGTCAGGATGGCGCGCCAGCTTTCCGGTTGCATGGTGGCCCCCCTGGCACCGCGATCCTCGAACCGCAAAAGGAAGGCACCGGGAATGCCCAGCGCCTGATGCACGGTCACGTCCCCGGCCCGTCCGCGACGGCTCAGCGCCGCCCGACCGCGATCAGACCGGAAAAACGCTGCGAGTTCCCGCCCGCCCGAGGCAACATCCAGCCCCGCAGCAGATCCAGCCGCCCCGACGCTGGCGGTGAGAACCGCCGGGTCCTGCGTCGCGTCCCCCGCACAGCGGCCCAGCAGCAGCACCGCGCTGTCGGCACGCTCCACCACCGAGGCCGGTTCGATGCAGTAGCCGGTCGGTGCCGCCACCGCGACTTTCGCGGCGGTCACGACGCGCTGCCGGTAGTCCCCCGCAGGCCCGGTTGCGGGCATGACGCAGCCTGCAAGCAGCAGCGCGGCGGCAGCGAACAGGGTGGGAAGGCGAAAGGGGCGCGAAACAGCGGTCAAGGCACAGCTCTCCGGAAAACCGGAACGTCATACTGCGCGCGCCACAGCCGGGCAAGCGGGAGCGCCACGACCACCCGCCCCGTCGGCAAGACAGCGCGCGCGATTGCAATTCGGCCCCTCGCGGCTTATTTCGGAACGCGACCGAGAAAGAGGGGCCTGCCCGTATGAACTGGATCAGCAACTACGTCCGCCCGAAGATCAACTCGCTGTTCTCGCGCCGCGAGGTGCCCGAGAACCTGTGGACGAAATGCCCCGAATGCGGGACGATGCTGTTTCACCGCGAATTGGCGGAGAACCTGAACGTCTGCACCCATTGCGATCATCATATGGCGATCACGCCGCGCGCGCGCTTCAGCGCGATGTTCGACGGCGGCATCTTCGTCGAGGTGAAAGTACCTGAGCCGGTCGCAGATCCGCTGCATTTCCGCGACCAGAAGAAATATCCCGAACGCATGAAGGCCGCGCAGAAAGCCACCGGCGAAAAGGATGCCATGCTGGTGGCCGAGGGCGAGATGCTGCGCACCCCGGTTGTTGCCGTGGCACAGGATTTTTCCTTCATGGGCGGCTCGATGGGCATGTATGTCGGCAATGCCATCGTGGCAGCGGCTGAACGGGCCGTGGCGCTGAAGCGGCCGCTGATCCTGTTTTCCGCCGCCGGTGGCGCCCGGATGCAGGAAGGTATCCTGTCGCTGATGCAGATGCCGCGTTCGACCGTGGCGGTGCAGATGCTGAAGGAAGCGGGCCTGCCCTATATCGTGGTGCTGACCCATCCGACGACCGGCGGCGTGACGGCCTCTTACGCGATGCTGGGCGATGTGCAGATTGCCGAGCCGAATGCGCTGATTTGCTTCGCCGGGCCGCGCGTCATTGAACAGACCATCCGCGAAAAGCTGCCCGAGGGTTTCCAGCGCGCGGAATATCTGCTGGATCACGGCATGCTGGACCGGGTGACCCATCGCAAGAAACTGCGGGAGGAACTGGTCACCATCCTGCGCATGCTGACCGGGCAAACGCCCGCCGTGCATGGCGACCTGCCCCCGGCGCAGCCGGTGGAACAGCCCGCCCCTGCGCAGGGCTGAGCTTTCGCGGGCCAGAACTGGCCCGCCCCTCCCCCTTCAACATTCCGCCTTCGAGGCCGCGATGACCGATACCAGCCGCTCCGACGCGATTCTGGCGCGTATGATGGAGTTCCACCCCAAGATCATCGACCTCACGCTTGACCGGGTGCACCGGCTTCTGGCGGCCTTGGGGCATCCCGAACGGGCGCTGCCGCCGGTGATCCATCTGGCCGGGACCAATGGCAAGGGTTCGACCCAGGCCATAATCCGCGCCGGGCTGGAGGCCGACGGCAAGCTTGTCCACGCCTATACCTCGCCGCATCTGGCGTGGTTCCATGAACGTATCCGGCTGGCGGGCGAACTGATTTCCGAAGAGGCGCTGGCCACGCTGCTGGATGAATGCGTCGCGGCGAATGGCGGCGAGGAGATCACGTTTTTCGAGATCACCACCTGCGCCGCGCTGCTGGCGTTTTCCCGCACCCCAGCGGATTACACGCTGCTGGAAGTGGGGCTTGGCGGGCGGCTGGATGCGACGAATGTGGTGGATCGCCCGGCGCTGACGGTGCTGACGCCCATTTCCATCGACCATCAGCAATATCTGGGCGAAACCCTGCCCGAGATTGCTGGAGAAAAGGCCGGTATCCTCAAACGCGGCGTGCCCTGCGTGGTCGGCCCGCAGGAAGATGCGGGGCTGGACGTGATCGAGACGCGCGCCGCCCGGCTGGGGGCGCCGCTTCTGGTACATGGCCAGCACTGGCATGTGACCACCGAACGCGGGCGGCTGGTGTTTCAGGATGAAACCGGGTTGCTGGACCTGCCGCTGCCCAACCTGCCCGGCCCGCACCAGATCCAGAATGCCGGGGCGGCGCTGGCCGCGCTGCGTCATCTGGGCGCGTCGGAGACCGCCTGCGAGGCGGCAGTGACCCGCGCCTTCTGGCCCGCCCGGATGCAGCGTCTGCGTCAGGGTCCGCTGGTCGATCTGGCGCCGGGGGTGGAGCTGTGGCTTGACGGCGGCCACAACCCGGCGGGGGGCGAGGCCATTGCCGCAACGCTGGCCGCCATGTCTGCGCGTCCGACCTTCGCCATCTGCGGTATGCTGAACACCAAGGATATCGGCGGCTATCTGCGTCCGCTGGCGCCGCATCTGGCCGAGTTGCATGCCGTCTCGATTCCGGGCGAGAAGAATACGCTGCCTGCCGAAGTGACCGCCGAAGCCGCGCGCAAGGCGGGCATCGTGGCCGCAGAGGCCGAAAGCGTGGGCGCGGCGCTGGCCGGAATCGCCGACCGCAACCCGCAGGCGCGGGTGCTGATCTGTGGTTCGCTTTACCTTGCGGGTACGGTGCTCAAGGACAACGGCTGATGGAGCCGCAGGCGCTTGCCGAAGCCTGCGCCGCAACCATGTGGGCGGGGGACGAAGCCAACCGGACCCTTGCCACACGGCTGGCCGAGGTGGCGCCAGGCCGAGCTGTGATGTGCCTCGATCTGGGGCCGCAGCATCTGAACAGCCATGGCATCTGCCATGGCGGGTTCATCTTCGCGCTGGCCGACAGCGCCTTTGCCTATGCCGCCAACAGCCATAACGTGCCGATGGTGGCACAGGTGAACCAGATCACCTTCGTCAGCCCGGCGCGTGGCGGCGAGACGCTGACCGCCACGGCGACCGAGCTGTCACGCAGCGGTCGCAGCGCGATTTATGACATCATGGTCACCGGCGGCGACGGGCGGCTGGTGGCGACCCTGCGCGCCAATGGCCGCAGCCTGCCCGGCCAGCATATTCCCGACGCGCAGACGCAAGGCTGAACCCGCCTTGCATCCGCCCGCGCGGCGTGAAAGCTTGGGCCAACGCTCGGACCCCGGAACATGCTGCCGATACTTGTGAAAACCCTGCCCTTCTTCGCCCTGATCGCGGTGGGGTATCTGGCTGGCCGGAAACGGTTCTTCCCGCCCGAAGGCGTGGCTTGGCTCACCAAATTCGTGTTCTACTTCGCGCTGTCGGCCATGTTGTTCCGCTTTGCCGCGAACCTGAGCCTTGCGGAAATCTTCGACCTGCCCTTCGTGCTGGCCTATCTTTCGGCCTCGCTGCTGCTTTATGCGGCGGTCATGGCCATCGCCATCGCACGCGGTCGCGGGGTCGAGGAAGCGGCGATGGAGGCGCAATGCGCGCAATCGGGCAATACCGGCTTTCTGGGCGTGCCCATGCTGGTCGTGCTGCTGGGCGCGCAGGCGGCCGGGCCGGTGCTGATGGTGCTGACGGTGGATATGGTGGTGTTTTCGTCCCTCATCACACTGATCATCACCGCTGCGCGCGGCGGGCGACCGGGGTTGCAGACGCTGCGCATGCTGGCAATGGGCTGGCTGAAGAACCCGATGGTGGTGTCAATCGTTCTGGGGCTGATCTGGTCCGGAGCGGCGCTGCCGGTGCCCGGCCCGGTGAACGAGTTTCTGGGCATCCTCGGCGCCGCCGCCACCCCCGGCGCGCTGTTCGCCATCGGCGCCTCGCTGGCCGGGCGCGGGGCGGAACGGCTGGGCGTGGCGATCTGGCTGTCCTTCGCGAAGCTGGTGCTGCATCCGGCGCTGGTGGCGCTGGCGGCTTTTGTGATCTTCCCGGTCGATCCGTCGGCGGCGGGCGTCATGGTGGCGGCGGCGAGCCTTCCGGTCGCGGGCAATGTCTATATCCTTGCGCAACATTACGGCGTGGCCCCGCAACGGGTGTCCACCGCCATTCTTGTATCCACGGCGGCCAGCATCCTGACCGTCACAATGATCATCGCCTGGATCACGGGCTAAGGAGGACCGACGATGAAAACCGTTTCCGAAAACCGCGCCTATGGCGGCGTGCAGGGCGTCTACAGCCATGGCTCCACCGCCTGCGGCTGCGACATGACCTTCGGCCTGTTCCTGCCGGAAGAGGCCGAGCGTGGCCCTGTGCCGGTGATCTGGTATCTCTCGGGCCTGACCTGCACGCATGAGAATGCCATGGTGAAGGCGGGTGCGCAGAAATGGGCGGCCGAAGCGGGCGTTGCGCTGGTCTTCCCCGACACCTCGCCGCGCGGCGCCGATGTGCCGAATGACGAGGCCTATGATCTGGGTCAGGGTGCGGGCTTCTACGTCAATGCGACGGAAAAGCCGTGGTCCACCCATTTCCGCATGTGGGATTATGTGACGGAAGAACTGCCCGAGCTGATCTTCAAGGCCTTCCCCGTAGCCGAGGAGCGGCAGGCGATCACCGGGCATTCGATGGGTGGCCATGGTGCCCTGACGATCGGCATGAGCTTTCCGGGCCGGTTCCGCTCCGTCTCGGCCTTCGCGCCCATCGCCAACCCTTCGGGCAGCGACTGGGGCCGCAAGCAGTTCACAGCCTATCTGGGCGCGGACGAGGCGAAATGGGCGCCGCATGACGCGACGCTGCTGATGCGCAAGCGCGGCTTCGACGGCCCGATCCTGATCGACCAGGGCTCGGCCGACCAGTTCCTTGACCTGCTGAAACCCGAGGCGCTGGCCGAGGCAATGGCGGCGCGGCGGCAGGGGGGAATCTTCCGCATGCAGAAGGGCTATGACCACAGCTACTTCTTCGTCTCCAGCTTCATCGAGGATCACATCGGCTTCCACGCCGCGGCGCTGTATGACTGAGCGCCGCATCCTCATCGACGCGGATGCCTGCCCGGTGAAGGCCGAGGCGGAAACGGTGGCGACGCGCCACCGCATCCGCATGGTGCTGGTGTCGAACGGCGGCATCCGGCCCTCGGCCAATCCGCTGGTGGAAAGCGTCTTCGTCGCCGAAGGCCCGGACGAGGCTGACAAATGGATCGCCGCCACCGCCGGACCCGGCGATGTGGTGGTGACGGGCGACATCCCGCTGGCGGCGAAATGCGTGGCAGCAGGCGCGGCGGTGCTGAAACCCAACGGCGAGGCACTGACCACCGCGAACATCGGCATGGCGCTGGCCACGCGCGACCTGATGTCCGACCTGCGCAGCGCCGATCCCTTTCGCCAGGGCGGCGGGCGGCCTTTCGCCAGGGCGGACCGCTCGCGCTTCCTCGATGCGCTGGAACGCGCACTGCGGCGGTGACGCGAATGTTCCGTCCCGCCGTCGCGGGCGGAACAGACGGAACGCGCGGCACACGGCTAGGCTTTGGCCATGATTTCGCAGGCTTCCCCCCGCACCACCCTGTTGGGCATCCTTTGCGCCATCGGCGGCGCCTCGGTCCTGTCGATCAACGATGTGGCGATCAAGGCGCTGTCGGGCGGCTATCCGCTGCATCAGGTGATCCTGACCCGGTCGGCCATCAGCATGGCCTTCATCCTGACCTTCATCGGCCTGACCGGCAGCTTCCGGCAATTGCGCACCCGCCGCCCGCGCGGGCATCTTCTGCGCGTCAGTTTTGTCATGCTGTCGAACATCACCTATTTCCTTGGTCTCGCCGCACTGCCGCTGGCCGATGCGGTGGCCATCGCCTTCATCAGCCCGCTGGTGGTAACCCTGCTGTCGGTCGTGGTGCTGCACGAACATGTCGGCCCGCGCCGGTGGGCCGCAGTGGCGGCGGGTCTGGTCGGTGTGCTGATCATGATGCGCCCCGGCGCGGGCGCGCTGCATCCGGCGGCGGTGCTGGTGTTCATTTCCGCCTTCACCTATGCCTCGACCCATATGATGACGCGGCGCCTGCGCGATACTGAAAGCGCGGCGACGCTGAACTTCTACGTTCAGTGCGGTTTCATTGTGGTCAGTACCTGCATGGGCCTGATCGTGGGCGACGGCCATCTGGCGGGCGGCGGCAATGCCTCGCTGGAGTTCCTGTTCCGCCCCTGGGTCTGGCCGCCCCCGCAGGACTGGCCGGTGTTTCTGGCGACCGGCCTTGCCGTCGGCATCGGCGGGCTGATGGTCAGCCAGGCTTACCGGCTATGCGAGGCGGCGCTGATCGCGCCCTTCGAATATGTCGCCATGCCGTTGGCGATTGTCTGGGGCGTGACCGTTTTCGGCCAGTGGCCCGATGCAACCGCCTGGGCCGGGATCGCCCTCATCTGCGGCGCCGGGCTTTATACGCTGTGGCGTGAAACCGTGAACAGGAGACGCACATGACCGCACCGCAGGCCGTGATCTTCGACATCGGAAATGTGCTGCTGGAATGGAACCCCGAACGGTTCTACGACTGGCAGATCGGCCGCGCCCAACGTGAGGCGCTGTTCGCCGAGGTCGACCTGCACGCGATGAACGAGGCCATCGACGCGGGTGCGCCCTTCCGCGATACGATTTATGATCTGGCTGACCGCACCCCCGACTGGGCCGATGAAATCCGCATGTGGCATGACAACTGGCTCGACATGGCCTCCCCGCGCATTGACGGATCCGTCACGCTGCTGCGGGCATTGCGGTCGCGCGGTGTCGCGGTCTTCGCGCTGACGAATTTCGGCATCGGCAGCTTCGATTACGCGAAAACCCGCTATGATTTCCTGTCGGAATTCGACCGGGCCTATGTTTCGGGCCATTTGGGGGTGACGAAACCCGACCCGCGCATCTATGAACGGGTAGAGGCCGATTGCGGCCTGCCGCCCGGTTCGCTGCTGTTCACCGACGACCGGGAGGCGAATATCGCCGTCGCCCTGCAACGCGGCTGGCGCTGCCACCTGTTCGAGGGCTGGCAGGGCTGGGCGCGGCGGCTGGTGATGGAAGGATTGCTGAACGAGAAGGAGGCAGGATTGTGACAGTGGAGATCATCGGGCGCGAGGCGGAAGCCGAACTGGACTGGCTGACGCTCTGCGACGCGATCGAGGCAGGCCACGGACTGCCGCGCGCCGAAATCGCCGATGCCCTTCTCTATCGCGGCAAGGATACACTGCTCAATCGCGCCGCATGGATCGACGGGCTGGGTCAGCTGGTGAAATGCGCGACCGTATTTCCGGGCAACGGTGCCCTTGGCAAACCCAGCGTCAATGGCTCGGTCACGCTTTATGCCGATACGACGGGCGAGCTGGAGGCGGTGGTCGACTTCCATCTGGTCACCAAGTTCAAGACGGCGGGCGACAGTCTGGTGTCTGCGCGGCGACTGGCCAGACCCGAATCGCGCGAGATTCTGATTGTCGGCGCGGGCACTGTGGCGCGGTCGATGGTTGAGGCCTATCGGGCCGGCTTCCCCGATGCACGGTTTCACATCTGGAACCGCAGCCCGGGCGGGGCCAATGCGCTGGCGCGGGAGACCGGCGCAGAGGTGGCCACCGATCTGGCGGCGGCGGTGTCGGCGGCTGACATCATCTGCACCTGCACCATGAGCACCGAGCCGGTGGTGAAAGGCGAATGGCTGCGCCCCGGTCAGCATCTGGACCTGATCGGCGCCTATCGCCCCGACATGCGCGAGGTTGATGACGAGGCCCTGAGCCGCGCACAACTGTTCGTGGATTCCCGCGCGACGACAATCCATCACATCGGCGAGCTGAAAGACCCGATTGCACGCGGCGTCATTTCGGAAGCGGACATCCAGGCCGATTTCTACGACATCCCGCAGGGGCTTTACCGCCGCCGTTCCGCCGAAGAGATCACCATTGCCAAGAATGGCGGCGGCGCGCATCTGGATCTGATGACAGCGGCCTATATCCTCGCCGCCTGGCGCGGTCGGTGAGGCCGGGGGTTTTGCACCCCCGGACCCCCGCAGGATATTTATGCCAGGGTGAATGGCACTTCAGCGCGACAGCGGCAGCGTCATGTCGCGGTGCGGAATGCCCGCATCATCATAGGCCGGGCCTTCGGCAGTGAAGCCGAGCTTTTCGTAGAAGCCCAGCGCGGGCACCTGCGCGCTGAGACAGACCTTGTTGAAGGATGGATCGGCCGTGAAATGCCCGATGCCCGCGCGGATCAGCGCCGCGCCAAGGCCGGTGCCGCGCGCCTCGGGCAGCACGCAGACCCGGCCGATCTTGCCGGTTGCGCCCTTGCGCAGCAGGCGGGCGGTTCCGACTGGCCGGGCATTGATTGTAGCCAGCAGGTGAATCGCCTGATCGTCGAGGTCGTCCAGTTCATCCGCCTCGGCGATGCCCTGTTCCTCGATAAACACTTTGCGTCGCAGAGCGACACAAGTGGCAATATCGGTGGTTTCCACGATGACCGGGGTCACGCGAAATACTCCCGCAGGATGCGGCTGTAGATCGTCTTGAGCTGTTCGATCTGCGCCACTTCGACCCGTTCATCGACCTGATGCATGGTCTTGCCGACAAGACCGAATTCCACCACCGGGCAATGATCCTTGACGAAACGCGCGTCCGATGTGCCGCCCGAGGTGGAAAGCTCGGGCCGGCGGCCGGTTTCGGCTTCCACCGCGCGCGCGATCAGATCCGACAGCGGGCCGGGCGGCGTCAGGAAACTTTCGCCCGAGATCTGCACCCGCATCGCGATGCGGACGCCGGTTTCCGCCTCGACTACGCGGGCGTGGCTGGCGAGCCAGTCCGTGAGGCTCGCGCCCGAATGGGCATCGTTGAATCGGATGTTCACCGTGGCATGGCCGCGCGCCGGGATCACGTTGGTGGCCGGGTTGCCGCAGTCGATGGTGGTGATCGCCAGCGTCGAGGCGTCAAAATGCGCGGTGCCTTCGTCCAGCGGCTTTTCCTCCAGCCGCGCGAGCAGTTTCACCAGCGCCGACATCGGGTTCTTCGCCCGGTGCGGATAGGCGCTGTGGCCCTGCACGCCCTCCGCGGTGAACCAGCAGGTCATCGAACCGCGGCGGCCGATTTTCATCATCTCGCCCATCTCGTTGGGGCAGGTGGGCTCGCCCACGAGGCAATGCGTCATCCGTTCGCCATTGGCGGCCATCCAGTCCAGCAGCGCGGTGGTGCCATCCTCGGCATCGCCTTCCTCGTCGCCGGTAATGGCCAGGATCACCGCGCCGTCCGGCGGTGTTTCGCGCACGAAATCCAGTGCGGCGGCGGCAAAGGCCGCAACGCCCGATTTCATGTCGGTGGCGCCCCGGCCCCAGAGGATGCCGTCGATGATCTCCCCTCCGAAGGGATCATGCGTCCAGGCGGTGGCATCGCCCACCGGCACCACATCGGTATGACCGTTGAAGCCGAAGCTGCGGTTGGCACCTTTCGTGCCCCAGCGCGCGAAAAGGTTGGCAATGCCGCCGCGATCCACACGCGTGCAGGTAAATCCCCCTTCGGTCAGCATCCGCTCCAGCAGGGTCAGGGCCCCTCCCTCGGCCGGAGTGACCGAATTGCAGCGGATGAGGTCGGCAGTCAGGCGGACGGGATCGACGGGCTTCATGGCGGCCTCCTTGTTCTGGCCCTCAGGGATAAGGTGCCGGAGCGGCTGCCGCAAGCCCGCCACCGCAGCCCCCACCACTGTGGCCGGGGCGCCACCGGACAGCGCGGACCGTGGGAATGTGGCAACAATAGGGATGACATGGGGCATAATGCGGACATATCGTTCTCGTCAGATGCGGATACATGCCGCAGTAACCGACAGGGTGGATCAACCGCCCGGCCCCGAGCAGACCGGCAGATGACGGAGAAAACTCCGCAGCCGGGGGGACCTGAAAAGGTGAGACAGGCACATGGCGACCGGCGCCGAACTGACATACCAGACCAACGCCTCGGCGTTGCAGATGGCCAATGCGATTTTCGGCGATGGCGTGACCGTCACCGGGGCAAGCTATACCGGGCCAAATGCGTCTTCCGCGATCTATTCCAACGGGCATCTTTCACCCGGTGTCGTGCCCTCGGCAAGCGGGGTCATCCTGTCAACCGGCAATGTGACGAGCTTCACCCAGAGCTCGGGCGATCCCAACCGCAGCGCCAGCACCTCGACCAATACCTCGGGTGTCGATAACAACAGCCTGTTCAACGCCATCGCTGGTGCCCGCACCTATGATGCGGCCTGGCTGGATGTCGATTTCATCCCGACCGGCAACATGATGACGATGAAATTCGTCTTCGCCTCGGAGGAATACCCGGAATACGTCAATTCACAGTTCAACGATGTCGTGGGCGTCTGGGTAAACGGCACCCATGTGCCGGTCTCGGTCGGCAACGGCAAGACCGCCGTGAACAACATCAACCTGAACACCCAGCCCAACCTGACCATTTCCAACACGAATGACGCCTACAACACCGAGATGGACGGCTTCACCATCACCCTGTCGCTGGACATGAAGGTGATCGCGGGGCAGGTCAATTCCATCCGCATCGGCATCGCGGATACCTCGGATGCGAACTATGACAGCAACCTGCTGATTGCGGGCGATTCCGTGCAGACCGCGCTGGTCGCGGTGGATGACAGCATCACCATGGGCCCTGATGGCACCCGCACGCTGAATGCCCTGGCCAATGACCGTGGTCCCGGTAACAGCCAGCTTGTCATTACACAGATCAACGGCATCAACGTGGTCGCGGGACAGACCGTGACCCTTGCCAGCGGCCAGCAGATCACGCTGAACGCAGATGGCACCTTCACCATCGTCGGCAACGGCCAGACCGGAAGTTCGTCCTTCACCTACACGCTCGCCAACGGCAACGGAAAGGGCGTGACGGATGTGGGGATCGTCACCATCAACTCCGTGCCCTGCTTCGTGGCAGGCACCCGCATCCGCACGCCGGACGGGGACGTGCCGGTGGAACAGCTGGAACCCGGCGACCTGGTTCTGACGATGGATGACGGACCGCAGCCGCTGCGCTGGATCGGCAGCCGTCATGTGGCCGCCAGCGGCGCTTTCGCACCCATCCGTATCAAGGCGGGCACCTTCGGGGCGCATGGCACGCTCTTCGTCTCGCCCCAGCACCGGGTTTTGCTGCGCGACCGGCTGGCCGAACTGCTGTTCGGAGAGGCAGAGGTTCTGGTCGCCGCGAAAGAGCTGGTGAACGGCCGCAGCATCACGGTGCAGCCGGGGGGAGAAGTGGAATATGTGCATCTGATGTTCGACAGGCACCAGCTTGTCTGGTCGGAAGGTCTGGTGACAGAAAGCTTCCTGCCGGGGCCACAGGCCGCCGAAATCCTTGACCGTCCGGTTCTGGACGAGATCCGGGCCCTGTTTCCCGAACTCGACCCCGAGACCTGGCTGGGCTACGGCCCCGCCGCCCGCCCCACCCTGCGCGGCTTCGAGGCGCAGGTTCTGCTGACCGACGCCCGGCGCGCCGCATGAACACAGCGCCGCGCCCGGGGGGATGGACCGCGCTGTCTCAGCACGACCCGACCCGTCCGGGCGCAGGCGCGGGCCGCAAGGGGCTGATGGAGCGCGGGGCGCTGGTTCTTGAACTGGCCGTGCCGCTGCGCAAGGCACAGGTTCTGCTGGATTACCATGCCGAGGCCGATGGCTGGGAACGGGCGTTTTCTATCCTGCACGATCCCGAAAGCGGCCTGACCATCCGCCATCGGCAGGGCAAGGCCGTTGCGCTGCACCGGCTCTGTGGCCCCCTGCCCGCCGAACCGGGCATCGCGCAGGTCATCCTGAGCTTCGACGCCCCTGCCCGCCACTGGAAGCTGAGCTACTGCCGACCGGGCAGCGGCACCTTCCTCGCGGCGACCGGCGAGGCCCCCCTTCCACTGCCGCTGGACGATCTGGACCGGATGTGTGCGCTGTCCCCTCTGGTGCGCCGGCACGAGGCGGTGCTGTGGTTCGGCGCCACCTCCCAGGCTACACCGCCCTGCGCCTCGGGCTGGGTCCATCCGCAAAGCCGGATTGCGACGCCCTCAGGCTTTCGGCAGGCGGGCAGCCTTGGACCCGGCGACACCGTGTTACTGCACGACGGATCGGCGCGCGGCCTGCGCTCGGTACGGCATCTTGATCTCCCGGGGCGGGGCAGCCACACGCCGGTGCGGCTGCGCGCACCCTATTTCGTGGCCGGTCACGATCTGCTGGTCAGTGCCGATCTTCCCGTTCTGCTGACCGGCGGGGATATCGAGGATGTTTACGGGGAGCCGGCCCTGCTGGTTGCCGCCCAGCACCTGACCGACAGTTTCGCCGCGATCTTCGATACAGGGCATATGGTGGTGCGGACCGTATCGCTGGATGTGGGCGCCCCGGCGGTGGTGCAGGGCGATGGCATGGCGTTCCTTTCCGCCAGTCATACCGCCGGGCAGAATGGCCCGCCCCCGCTGCGCCAGCTGCGCGGGTTCGAGGCGATGGCGCTGCTGGCCGCGCTGAACCGCGGCAACACGGGCTGGCGCGCGGCCTGAGCCGCGCCAGGCATAGCGCTTGCCATTCGCGGCCCGGAATGCTCCCCTCGCCCTGCGGCAACACCCGCGATGGGAGGCATCATGTATAAGTCCGGCGAAGTGGCTTACCAGCCGCTACCCCTGCCCGACCGCGTTCAGAAACCCGATGATCAGGCGCTGGCCGATGCTCAGGCGTTTCTGGATTACATGCGCAAGCGTCATTCGGTCCGCGATTATGCCACCCGCCCGGTGCCGGAGGAGGTCATTGCAGCCTGTATCGCAGCGGCGGGCACCGCGCCTTCGGGCGCCAATCACCAGCCCTGGCATTTCGTCGCCATCGCCGATCCGGCGATGAAGGCCCGCATCCGCGCCGCGGCCGAGGAGGAGGAAGCCGCCTTCTACGCCGGTGGCGCGGGCGACGAATGGCTGGCCGCGCTGGAACCCATCGGCACCGGCACCACGAAACCGCATCTGACCGATGCGCCCTGGCTGATCGTGGTCTTTGCCCAGCGGTATGGGGTGACCGAAGACGGGCAGCGCTACAAGAATTACTACGTCCCCGAAAGCGTCGGCATCGCCACCGGCCTGCTGATCACCGCCTTGCATCACGCCGGGCTGGTCTGTCTGGAACATACGCCCAACCCGATGAAATTCCTCAACGAGTTGTGCGGGCGGCCCGATCACGAAAAGGCCGTGATGATCCTGCCCGTCGGCTGGCCCGCCGATCACGCCACCGTGCCGGAGGTCGCCAAGCGGAAGAAGCCTCTGGCCGAGATCCTGTCAGTGTTTCGCGGATGACGCCGCAGCGCCAGCGTGCTACGCAGGCGCATGGACCAGTTGCCCAGCAAAGACCAGATCCGTCAGTGGATCACCGACAACCCCGGCCTCGCCTCGAAACGCGACATCGCGAAGGCGTTCAGCATCAAGGGTGGCCCCGCCCGCATCGAATTGAAGCGCCTGCTGAAAGAGATGGAGCAGGAAGGTGGCATCCAGAAGCGTAAGCGCCAGTTCCGCGAGGCGGGCACCTTGCCGCCGGTATCCATCCTGCGCCTGTTGCCGCCCGATGCGGCGGGCGACCTGTTTGCCCGGCCGAATGAATGGGAAGGCGAGGACGCGCCGCTGATCCATGTCATCGCCCGCACCGGCGACCCGGCGCTGGGTCAGGGCGACCGCATTCTGGCCCGGCTGGAAAAGGTGGAGGGCGAGGCCCACGCCTATGAAGCGCGGCTGATCCGCAAGCTGGGCACCTCGGCCATCCGCGTTCTGGGCATCTTCCGTCGCGGCCACGAAGGCGGGCGCATCCTGCCCATCGACAAGGGCGCCGACAAGGAATGGCGTGTGCCCCCCGGCCTGACACTGGAGGCCGAGGATGGCGAACTGGTCGAGGCCGAACAGGCCGGACCGAAGCGCATGGGCCTGCCCAGCGCCCGCATCGTCGCCCGGCTGGGCGACCCGTCCGGGCCGAAGGCAGTCAGCCTGATCGCCATTCACCAGCACGGCATCCCCGACCAGTTCCCCGAAGCGGTACTGGCCGAGGCCGACCGCGCCGAACCCGTGACGCTGGGCGACCGCGAGGATCTGCGCCACCTCGACCTCGTGACCATCGACCCGGTGGATGCCCGCGACCGCGACGATGCGGTGCTGGCCACCCCCGATACCGATCCCGGCAATGCCGGGGGCTTTCACCTCTGGGTCGCCATCGCCGATGTGGCCCATTACGTCACGCCCGGTTCCGCGCTGGACCGCGAGGCCCGCAAGCGCGGCAATTCCACCTATTTCCCCGACCGTGTGGTGCCGATGCTGCCCGATGTACTGTCAGGCGATCTGTGCTCGCTGCACGAAGCGGTGGACCGGCCCTGCATGGCGGTCTGCATCACCATCGACGCGCAGGGCAGCAAGCGCGGCCATCGCTTTACCCGCGGCCTGATGCGTTCGCGCGGGTCACTGCATTACGGGCAGGTGCAGGCCGCGATCGACGGCGCGGTGGAACCGAAGCTGGAACCGCTGATGGACAGCGTGATCCGCCCGCTATACGCCGCCTATGCCGCGCTGAAACACGCCCGTGCCGTGCGGCAGCCGCTGGAACTGGACCTGCCGGAACGCAAGATCATCCTCTCGGACGAGGGCAAGGTGCTGTCAGTCGCCTTCCGCGAACGGTTCGACGCGCATAAGCTCATCGAAGAGGCAATGGTGCTGGCCAATGTCTGCGCCGCCGAAGAGCTGATCCGGCTGAAACGCCCGCTGCTGTTCCGCATCCACGAGGAACCGAGCCAGGAGAAGCTGGATGCCCTGCGCGAAGTGGCTGAGGCTTCGGGATTCACGCTGGCCAAGGGGCAGGTGCTGAAGACCGCGCATCTGAACCGGCTGCTGGCGCAGGCGGAAGGCACCGATCAGGACGAGCTCATCAACATCACCACGCTGCGGTCAATGACGCAGGCTTACTACAGCCCGCAGAACTTTGGCCATTTCGGACTGGCGCTGCGCAATTACGCGCATTTCACCTCGCCCATCCGGCGCTATTCCGACCTGATCGTGCATCGGGCGCTGATCGACGGGCATGGCTGGGGCGCGGATGGCCTCAGCGCCTGGGACGTCGAGAGCCTTGACGAGACCGCCAAGCTGATCTCGGATTCCGAGCGCCGGTCGATGGCTGCCGAACGCGACACCATCGACCGCTATCTTGCCTCTTACCTCTCGGACCGCGTGGGACAGACCTTCACCGGGCGGGTTTCCGGCGTGCAGAAATTCGGGCTTTTCGTGAAGCTGGATGAAACCGGCGCCGATGGCCTTGTGCCGATCCGTGAGGTCGGACGCGAGTTCTTCTTCTTTGATGCCGACAGCCAGACCCTGACCGGCGCCGATACCGGCCTGACCATCGGCCCCGGCGCGCGCGTGACAGTGAGGCTGGCCGAGGCCGTGCCGGTGACCGGCGGGCTGCTTCTGGAACTGATCGAGATCGACGGCGGCGCCCTGCCCGCCCCGAAACGCGGCAAGGCCGGGCATGGCCGCGGACCGCGCAAACCCGCCCGCGCGGCCATCGCCAAACGCAAGGTGGTGCGCAAGCGGCGCTGAAGCAGGGGGCTGTCTGCCCCCTCGCCCCTTCGGGGCTCACCCCCGAGGATATTTGGACCAAGATGAACTTCACGCCTTCATCTTGGCCCAAATATCCTCGGGGGGAGACTCCGCAGGAGACGGGGGGCGGAAAGCCCCCCTTCTCTCATCGCCGCCTTTCCCAGACGCAGGGTTCCCGCTACACTGGGGAGCGAGCAGACGCGAACAACCCGAAAAGGGGCCAGACCATGCGCTTTTCCAGAACCCTCATGACCCTTGCCCTGACCACTGCCCTGTCGGCATGCATCGGCGGCGGCGGCTCGGTCTCGCAATCAGGGAGCAGCCCCACGGTGATCAAATATGGCCGCGACCAGAACCCCGACCCGGCCAAGGTGGCGGGGCTGGAGCAGTGGATTGCAGCCTTCCGTCCGCGCGCGCTGGCTTCGGGCGTGTCGGCTGGCACCTATGACGCGGCCTTCCGCGAGGTGATCTATAACCCCGAGGTGATCCGGCGGTCGAACAACCAGGCCGAGTTCACGAAATCGCTGTGGGAATATCTGGAAACCGCCGTTTCCGACAAGCGCGTGGCCAATGGCCGCGCGATGCTGGCCCGGCATGCGGGTGTGCTGAACCAGATCGAGGCAACCTATGGCGTCGACAAGGAAGTCGTGGTTGCCGTCTGGGGCATGGAAAGCAGCTATGGCGAGAAGCGGGGCGATCTGCCGCTGATCGAGGCGCTGGCGACACTGTCCTATGACGGGCGGCGGGCCGAGTTCTTTCAGGGTCAGCTCATTGCTGCGCTGAAGATCCTTCAGGCCGGTGATACCGATGCGCGGCATATGCTGGGCAGCTGGGCCGGTGCCATGGGGCATACGCAGTTCATCCCGACCTCGTACCTTGCCTTCGCGGTGGATTTCACCGGCGACGGCAAGCGCGACATCTGGTCGGACGATCCGACCGACGCGCTGGCCTCGACCGCCGCCTATCTGGCGAAATCGGGGTGGCAGCGCGGGCAGCCCTGGGGGATGGAAGTCACCCTGCCGCCGGGCTTTGGCGCGGCGGTGTCCGGCAAGTCGGCCAAGCGGTCAGGGGCGGACTGGCGCGCCATGGGCATCACCCGCGCCGACGGGCGCCCGGTGCCCGACGGTCAGGCGGCGCTGCTGCTGCCCGCCGGGGTGAAGGGCGCGGCCTTCCTGATCTACCGCAACTTCCACGCCATCGAGCGTTACAATCAGGCGGATGCCTATGTCATCGCGGTCGGCCACCTGTCTGACCGGCTGAAAGGTGGTCCGGGGCTGAAAACCCCCTGGCCCGCGGGCGACAGCACCCTGCGCATGGCCGAACGGATGGAATTGCAGGAACGGCTGACCGCCATGGGCTTCGATACAGGCGGCGCAGACGGCAATGTCGGACAAAAGACCATTGCCGCCGTCAAGGCCTTCCAGACCGCGCGGGGGCTGGTGCCCGACGGCTATCCCGACCGTGAGGTTCTGGAACTGCTGCGGCGGCGCTGAGCCGCCGCCCCTTCAGGCGCGCAGTGGCAGGTTATCGGCGCGCGCCAGTTTCAGCCAGGCCACCATGCCCGAGAAGAAACCGATGGCGGCCAGAATGGCGGCCACGGTGATCTGGCCGCTGTCTTCGACCCCGGCGGAAAGCGCCAGATAGCCGAAGGCCCAGAAACCCGACCAGCTGATCACGCAGATCAGGGCAACAAGCTTGTTCATATGGTTCCTCCCAAAACCACGCGCGCGCGGGCAGGATGGGACAGATTGTCGCGGGCTGCCAGCAAAAAACACGCCGCGCTGCGGCATTTCGCCCCAGCGCGGCCAGTCGGAGGTCGTGTTGCGATCAGCCGTAGCTGCGGCGGTCCTCGATCACCTTGCCGTCATTGGGCAGGCTGCCCGGCGCCACGATTTCCACACGGCCTTTCAGCTTCAGCACATCGACGATGCTTTGTTCGTAGAGCCCGGGATTCGCGGCGCGACTTTCGACCTGCACGGTCATTGCATCCATCTCGCCCTCGCGGGTGGCGATGACACGGGCGCGGGCAACTTCTTCGTGACGGGCCACGAATTCGGCCACCTGTTCAGGGCGGACAAACATGCCCTTGATCTTGGTGGTCTGGTCAGCCCGGCCCATCCAGCCGCGAATGCGCAGATTGGTGCGGCCGCAGGGCGAGACGCCCGGCATCAGCGCCGAAAGATCGCCGGTGGCGAAGCGGACAAGCGGATAATCGCGGTTCAGCGTGGTCACTACCACCTCGCCCACCTCGCCCATCGGCACCGGATCGCCCGTACCGGGGCGGACGATCTCCACGATCACGCCCTCGTCAAGGATCATGCCCTCCATCGCCTCGGATTCGTAGGCGATATTGCCCAGATCGGCGGTGGCGTAGCATTGCAGGCACAGGATACCCCGGTCGGCATATTCCTTGCGCAGTGAATGAAACAGCGCGCCGCCGCCCACCGCCGCGCGGGTGATCGCCAGCCGCTCGCCCATTTCATCGGCGCGGTCGAGGATGACCTTCAGGTAATCCGGCGTGCCCGCATAGGCGGTCGTACCGATGTCCACAGCAGCCCGCACCTGCAAGTCGGTCTGGCCGGTGCCTGCGGGCAGCACGGCGGCCCCGACGGCACGGGCCCCCGATTCAAAGATCATCCCCGCGGGCGTCAGGTGATAGCCAAAGCAGTTCTGCACGATGTCGCCCCTGCCTACGCCGCAGGCATGCAGGAAACGGCCCATGCGCCACCAGTCGGCGGTGGTCCGGCCAATTTCATAGATCGGACCGGGCGACTGGAACACATGCTCGAAGGCACCGCCTGCGGGCAGGAAGCCCCCCATCGGCGGGCGGGCTTTCTGCGCGCCGGAAAGATCGGCCTTGCGG
Source organism: Gemmobacter nanjingensis (assembly GCF_014652195.1). Taxonomy (NCBI): domain Bacteria; kingdom Pseudomonadati; phylum Pseudomonadota; class Alphaproteobacteria; order Rhodobacterales; family Paracoccaceae; genus Gemmobacter; species Gemmobacter nanjingensis. The sequence continues at coordinate 39,861 of NZ_BMYI01000005.1, read as the reverse complement.
ATCACCGGCAGGCGGGACAGCGCCTCCAGCCCCGTGATCTGCGCCGGATCGACGTCAGCGAGGCTTTCGGCCATCGCAGGGGCGGTTTTCGCATGGGCGATCAGGGCAGGCAGATCACGGGCCAGATCGGCGGCGCGCTGGTCGGCGGAACGGGTTTCCAATGTGTCGAAATAGGTCATTTGCGCCTCCCCCCTCACGACAGCCACCGCTTGCGGCGGCGATAGCTGCGCACGTCGCGGAAGGATTTGCGGCCCTTGTCCGACATGCCGAGGTAGAATTCCTTCACATCCGGGTTCTCGCGCAGTTCCTGCGCGCTGCCTTCCATCACCACCCGGCCACTTTCGAGGATATAGCCGGTATGGGCATAACGCAGGGCGACGTTGGTGTTCTGTTCAGCCAGTAGGAAGGTCACGCCCTCGCCCTCGTTCACCGCTTTCACGATCTCGAAGATCTGCTCCACCAGTTGCGGGGCCAGACCCATCGAGGGCTCATCCAGCAGGATCGTCTCAGGCCTCGACATCAGCGCACGGCCCATGGCGACCATCTGTTGCTCGCCGCCCGAGGTATAGCCCGCCTGTGACTTGCGGCGTTCCTTCAGGCGGGGGAAGTAATTGTAGACCATCTCAAGGTCGGCGCTGATCGCGCCCGCACCATCCGTCCGCGTATAGGCGCCGGTCAGCAGGTTTTCCTCGACCGTCAGGTGTTCAAAACAGTGGCGGCCTTCCATCACCTGAATGACACCGCGCTTCACCAGTTCGGCCGGGTTCAGATCCTGCACGCGGTCGCCGCGATAAAGGATCTGGCCCTTCGTCACCTCGCCGCGTTCGGAATGCAGCAGGTTCGACACCGCCTTGAGCGTGGTGGTCTTGCCCGCGCCATTGCCGCCCAGAAGCGCGGTGATACCGCCCTTGGGCACCGAAAGGCTGACCCCTTTCAGCACGAGGATGACGTGGTTGTAGATCACCTCGATATTGTTGACCTCCAGCAGGGTCTCGGCTTGGGTCGGGGTGGCGTCCAGCATGGCTTGGCTCCGGCAGGGAAAGGGGGGCCCCGGCGCGCGGGGCCCCCGGGTCAGATCAGTTGCAGCGTTCGGCGATGTTGTTCTCGGCCGCGAAAGCCGCCGAATCCTCGGCCACCAGCGGGTCAAGCACATCGTGATCCGGCTCGATGAAGCCGGTGATCAGGCTCCATTTCTTCGCCGCCGCATCCCATTGCTGGATCATAGCGCCACCGGCACCGCCGTGATCGGCACAAGTCGCCTTGAACGCCTGACCAAAGCCCTTCAGGCCCAGCTCTTCCAGACGCGCATCGGTGATTTCCAGCGCCTCGAACCCGTCACGCACCTGCGCCGCGTTCACCTTCGGCGTCCCTGCAAGTTCCTGCGCCTTGCGGATCGCCTCGGAAATCACGACCGCCGCATACATGCCGCGCGAATAGATCACCGAGCCGGCGGAATCGCCCGCGCCGCTGCCCTTGCCCGCATCGAAGACGTATTTCTTCAGGTCGGCATAGACCGGATAGTCGCCGCCCACACCGTTGAAGGTCAGCGCCTTGTAGCCATTGGCGCCGTCGCCAGCCGGAAGCACGTCATTTTCCGAACCCGACCACCAGATGCCGATGAACTTGTCCATCGGGAAGCGGATGTTGGCGGCTTCCTGCACGGCGACCGAGTTCATCACGCCCCAGCCCCAGAACAGCACATAGTCGGGCTTGTCGCGGCGCACTTGCAGCCACTGGCTTTTCTGTTCCTGGCCGGGGCTGTCGATCGGCAGTTCGCTCAGCGTGAAGCCATGCTTCTTGGCCAGTTCCTGAAGCGTGCGGATCGGTTCCTTGCCGTAGGCCGAGTTGTGGTAAAGCAGTGCGATCTTCTTGCCTTCAAGGCTGCCGCCGTTTTCATCCAGCAGGTATTTGATCGCCACGCTGGCGCCATCCCAGTAGTTCGCCGGGTAGTTGAATACCCATTCAAACACCTTGCCGTTGGCGGCCGAGGTGCGGCCATAGCCGGGGGTGTAAAGCGTGATGCCATCGGCCGAGACCTTGGGGATCAGCTGATAGGTGATCCCGGTGGACAGCGGATTGTAGACCAGCGCGCCCTGACCCTTGGTGGCCTCGTAGCACTCCACACCCTTTTCGGTGTTATAGGCGGTCTCGCATTCCGGCACCTGCACCTTCTCGCCGCCGATACCACCGTCCCGCTCGTTCAGCAGGGTGAAGTAGTCGTTGAAGCCGTCGGCATAGGGGATGCCGCCTGCGGCGAAGGGGCCGGTGCGGTAGCTGAGGTTCGGCACCACCAGATCGGCCAGCGCCGGGGCTGCCGTGGTCGCCGCTATGGCCGCCGCCGCCAGCATGGTAAAGGTCTTCTTCATTCGTATTCCTCCCGGTTTGTTATCTCCGGCGCCTCCCGCGCCGGGTCTGGTTTTCTCAGGCGCTTTCACGCCGGGTTTTATTCTGCCCGCCCCGTCAATGCGGGAAGGGCCAGAGCCGCAGCTTCTCTTTCGCGACCCGCCAGAGCTGCGCCAGCCCGTGCGGTTCGAGGATCAGGAAAACGATGATCAGGGCGCCGACGATCATCAGCTCGATATGCGCCGCCAGATCGGTGGGCCAGCCAAGCCCGCCCACCAGCACGTTCTTCAAGAGCACCGGCAACAGCACGAGGAAGGCCGCCCCTGCGAAAGAACCGAAGATCGACCCCAGCCCACCGATGATCACCATGAAGAGGATGAGAAAGCTTTTCTGGATGCCAAACGCCTCGCCTACCTCGGCCGCGCCCAGATAGACCGCAAAGAACAGCGCCCCGGCGATACCGATATAGAAGCTCGACACGGCAAAAGCCGACAGCTTGGTGGTCAGCGGGTTCACCCCGATGATTTCAGCCGCGATGTCCATGTCGCGGATGGCCATCCACTTGCGCCCCACCGTGCCGCGCGTCAGGTTGCGGGCCAGCCAGGCCAGCACGAACAGGAACACGGCGCAGAACAGGTATTTCGCCCAGGCCGGGGTGCTTGCCCCGGTCACCGCCACGCCCAGCAGCGTGCGCTCCGGCGCGGTGATCTGACCCGAGGCCGAATAGTTGTAGAACCACGGCACCTTGTTGAACAGCCAGACAAGGAAGAACTGCGCGGCCAGCGTGGCCACTGCCAGATAGAAGCCCTTGATCCGAAGGCTCGGCAGGCCGAACAGCACGCCCACCCCGGCGGTCACCAGACCGGCCAGCAGCACGTTCACCGGCATCGGCATCCAGGGAAACGCCGTCATCAGCTTGTAGCAGGCATAGGCCCCCACCGCCATGAAGCCGCCGGTGCCAAGGCTGACCTGACCGCAATAGCCGGTCAGGATATTCAGCCCGATCGCGGCGATCGCATAGATCAGGAAAGGCACGAAAACCGCATTGGCCCAGTAATCGTTCATCACGAAGGGCAGGATGCCGAAGCCAAGCACCAGCACCGCGTAATAGCGCATCCGGTCGAAACGGATCGGGAAGGTCTGGCTGTCATCGACATAGGAGGTCTTGAAGTCCCCCGCCTCACGGTAAAACATCAGTCCCGTCCTCCCATCGTCCGGCTTTCATCTTGGTCCAAATATCCCGGGGGTTTGGGGGCTGGCCCCCAATCCGACACCAATCGCATACCCATCGCTCAGACCCTCTCGATGATGCGTTCGCCGAACAGGCCTTGCGGCCGGAAGACGAGGAACAGCAGCGCCAGCACATAGGCGAACCAGTTTTCGGTCGCGCCTCCGATCAGGGGGCCCGCGAAGAACTCGAACAGCTTTTCGCCCATGCCGATGATCAACCCGCCCACGATAGCGCCGGGGATCGAGGTGAAGCCGCCCAGCATCAGCACCGGCAGCGCCTTCAGCGCGATCAGCGACAGCGAGAACTGCACCCCGGATTTCGAACCCCACATGATGCCCGCGACCAGTGCCACAAAACCGGCAATCGACCAGACCAGCACCCAGATGAAGCGCAGCGAGATGCCGACCGACAGCGCCGCCTGATGGTCATCGGCCACCGCGCGCAGGGCACGGCCGTATTTGGTATACTGGCTGAACAGCGTCAGGCTCGCCACCAGCAGGGCCGCGACCACGGCAGCCACGATGTCCAGCCGGTCGATGAAGAAGCCATAGCCGAAGGCGTTGAAGGTCAGCGCGTCGATGGTTTCCGAAATGCCCTGCGGCAGGCCGACATCCAGCTTCTTGATATCGGCGCCCCACATCACGTCGCCCAGACCTTCCAGGAAATAGGCAAGGCCAATGGTCGCCATGAACAGGATGATCGGCTCCTGATTCACCAGATGCTTCAGGACCAGCCGCTCGATCAGCCATGCCAGACCCACCATCACCAGCGCGGTCAGCGCGATGGCGACAATGGCGGGCAGCGTCCAGCCGAAGCTGTGCAGCTCGGTCCCGAAGATCGCGTTGATGACATGCGAGAACGGGATCTGCCCCTGTTGCAGGCCCACCAGCGTCAGCGCGGCGAACAGCGCCAGCACGCCCTGCGCATAGTTGAAGATGCCGCTGGCCTTGAAGATCAGCACGAAGCCCAGCGCCACGAGGGCATACATGATCCCCGCCATGAGGCCGTTGAGCGAGACCTCCATCGCATAAAGAAGCTGATCAGGCATGGCGTGCCTCCTTGCCTGCGCTGCGGCCCATGATGCGGTCAGTCATGCGACACCCCCAGATATGCGTTGATGACGTCGGGGTTTGCGCGCACCTCGTCGGGCGGGCCGTCGCCGATTTTCTTGCCGTAATCCATCACGACCACGCGGTCGCTCAGGTCCATCACCACGCCCATGTCATGTTCGATCAGCGTGATGGTGGTGCCGAATTCGTCATTCACATCCAGGATGAAGCGGCACATGTCCTCTTTCTCCTCGACGTTCATGCCTGCCATGGGTTCATCGAGCAGCAGCAGCTTCGGCTCCGCCGCCAGCGCGCGGGCCAGTTCCACCCGCTTCTTCAACCCGTAGGGCAGACGGCCCACGGGCGTCTTGCGGATGTGCTGGATTTCCAGAAAGTCGATGATCTTCTCGACCTTCTCGCGGTGCTCGGTCTCTTCGCGTTGCGCGCGGCCCCACCACATCGCCTGATCCAGCATGCCGCTTTTCATCAGCGTCAGCCGCCCAGTCATGATATTGTCCAGCACGCTCATGCCCTCGAACAGGGCGATATTCTGGAAGGTGCGGGCGATACCCTGCTGCGCCACCTCATAGGGTTTCATCGGCGCGCGTTTCTTGCCGCGAAACCAGACCTCGCCCTCCTGCGGGATATAAAAGCCCGAGATGACGTTCAGCATCGAGGATTTGCCCGCGCCGTTCGGCCCGATGATGGCGCGGATCTCGCCCTCGCGGATGTCGAAGCTGATATCGGTGATCGCCTTCACACCGCCAAAGCGCAGGGTGATGTTCTTCATCTCCATCAGCACGCCGCCGATCTTGCGGCCGTCTGAGGTGACATAGCCCTCGGGATTCATCGCGTTCATGCCGCCCTCCGCTGACCGGCGACGGTGGCCGCGTCCATCATCCTGACCGTGGCGCGGATCGCGCCCTTGCGGCCGTCCTCGTAGGTCACTTCGGTTTCGGTGTAGACGCTGTCCGCCCCGTCATAGAGACCGGCAATCAGATCGGCGTATTTCTGTTCGATGATGTTGCGGCGCACCTTGCGAGTGCGGGTCATCTCGCCGTCGTCGGCATCCAGTTCCTTGTGCAGGATGCAGAAGCGGTGCACCTGACAGCCCGACAGCATCGGGTCTTCGGCGACAGAGCGGTTCACTTCCTCCACATGCGCCTTGATGGCCTCGTAGACGCGCGGATGGCCGGCCAGTTCCTGATAGCTGGAATAGGCGATATTGTTGCGTTCCGCCCAGTTGCCCACTGCCGTCAGATCGATGTTGATGAAGGCGGTGCAGCGGTCGCGACCATTGCCGAAGACCACCGCCTCAAGGATGGCGGGGTAGAATTTCAGCTTGTTTTCCACATATTTGGGCGCGAACAGGCTGCCATCCGCCATCTTTCCCACGTCCTTGGCGCGGTCGATGATGCGCAGATGGCCGGTCGCTTCCTCGAAGAAGCCCGCGTCGCCGGTGGCGACCCAGCCCTCGGCATCCTTGGTCGAGGCCGTGCTTTCGGGGTTCTTGTAATAAGACATGAAGGTGCCGGGGCTGCGGTAGATCACCTCGCCATTCTCGGCGATCCGCACCTCCACCCCCGGCGAGGGCACGCCCACGGTATCCGACCGCACCTGACCGTCGGGCTGCTGGGTGATGAAGACCGAAGCCTCGGTCTGGCCGTAAAGCTGTTTGAGGTTGATGCCAAGCGAGCGGTAGAAATCAAAGATCTCCGGCCCGATCGCCTCACCCGCCGTATAGCCCACACGCACACGGCTGAAGCCCAGCGTGTTCTTCAGCGGCCCATAGACCAGCTTGTCGCCGATCCAGTAGGCCAGGCGGTCGGCGGCGGAGACGGGCTTGCCGTCCAGGATCGCGGGACCAACGCGCCGCGCAACCGCCATATAGTGATCGAACATCCGCTTCTTCAGACGCCCCGCATCTTCCATGCGGATCATCACCTGCGTCAGCTGCCCCTCGAATACCCGCGGGGGCGCAAAGAAATAGGTCGGCCCGATCTCGCGCAGGTCGGTCATCATGGTGGCGGCGGATTCCGGGCAGTTCACGCAGAAGCCGGTCCACATCGCCTGCCCGACCGAGAAGATGAAATCGCCGACCCAGGCCATCGGCAGATAGGCCAGAACATCGTCACCGGGGCGCAGCTTGTCGAACTCGGACGAGTTCTTCGAGGTTTCGATGATGTTGCGGTTCGACAGCACCACGCCCTTGGGCTTGCCGGTGGTGCCCGAGGTATACAGCATCACACAGGTGCTGTCGTAATCCAGCTCCGCGATGCGGGTCTCAAGTTCGGCGTCAAAGCGGTAGTGACCCGCCTTGCCCTCGGCCTCCACATCGGCCAGCGCATTCATGTGGGAATGGTCGTATTTCCGCATGCCGCGCTTGTCGACATAAATGACCTGCTCGACATGCGGCAGCCGGTCCTGGATCTCCAGCACCTTGTCGACCTGCTCCTGATCGCCGCAGACCACAAAGCGTGCGCCGCAGTGATCCAGCACATAGGCCATCTCTTCGGCCACGGCGTCCTGATACAGCGGCACCGGCACCGCACCGCACATCTGCGCCGCCACCATCGACCAGTAAAGCGCCGGGCGGTTGCGGCCGATCACCGCAACATGATCCCCGCGGTTCAGCCCCAGCGCCAGAAAACCCAGAGCGATGGCGCGGATTTCCGCCGCACCTTCCGCCCAGGTCCAGCATTGCCAGATGCCGAATTCCTTTTCGCGCCACGCCGGACGGGCGCCGAACAGGCGCGCATTCCGGTCCAGCAGCGCAGGGATCGAGTTCAACCCGTCCGTCGCAGCCATACATATTCCTCCCTGCGCCCTCCTCCGGGCGGTCGGTCCGGGGCGAATCTTCTGTCGCCTTTGCCGAACGATGCAACCTTTGCCGCCAAAACTTGCGCGACTTTTTCCCAATCCTTGCGAATTGTTGCAGGGCGGGATTTCCTCTTTTCCGCGAGTGGCGGCAGGTGTTAGCCATGGCCGGGGGGATGATGCATGCCAGTCAACGATGCCCGCACCGGCCTGATGCGCGCCGGGCTGAACCTGATCCAGCAGGCGCTGTCGATCTATGACCGCGACCTGAAACTGGCGCTGTGGAATCACCGCTTTCAGGAAATGTTCGACCTGCCCGAGCAACTGGTGACGCCCGGCGCCTCGTTCGAGGATACGATCTTCTATCTGGTGGAACGCGGCGAATATGGCCCGGTGGACGATCCCTGGACCGCCGTTCAGGCGCGGGTCGAGGCGGCGCGCGCCTTCCAGCCACACTATATGGAACGCGAACGCCCCGGCGGGCGCTGGATTTCGGTTGAAGGCGCCCCGCTGCCGCAGGGCGGCTGGGTCACGGTCTATACCGACATCACCGAAGTGAAGCTGCAGGAAAAGATGCTGCGCAACCGTTCGGCGGAACTGTCGGACGAGGTGCTGGCGAATGCCGAACGGCTGGCGCAGGCCAACCGTGCGCTGGCCGCGACCAATGCCGCACTGGCCGAGGCCAAGCGGGAACTGACCGAGATGGAGGCCCGCACCCGTCTGACGACGGAAATGATGCCCGCCCATATCGCCCATGTGGATTGCGATCTGCGCTATACCTATTCCAACCGCAGACTGGGCAGCGTGATGCCCGGCCGGTCGGCCGAAATCATCGGGCTGACCGGGCGTGAGGCTTTGGGCGATCTGACCTTCGGCAAGATCCTTCCCTATCTGAACCGGGCGCTGGCCGGGGAGGCGTCGGTGTTCGAGTTCACCGACGAGGAATCCGGTCGCCGCATCCGTGCGGCCTTCACCCCCGATCAGATCGACGGCGGGCCGGTGAACGGCGTCTATATCCTGTCGACCGATGTGACAGCGGAAACCCAGGCCCGTTCGGCACTGGCACAGACCCGCAAGCGCGAGCTTGCGGCGCAGTTCACTTCGGGCATGGCGCATGATTTCGCCAATCTGCTGACCGTGATTCTTGGCCTGCAAAGCCGGATGGAGCGGCTACCCCTGCCGGATGAGGCCCGCGCGCTGGCAACCGGCATTCAGGCTGCGGCCCGGCGCGGGGGCGTGCTGCTGGACCGGATCGCCTCGATCTCGGGCCGCCCGACGCTGAAACCCGCGCCCACCGATGTGGGTGCCCTGCTGGCCGATCTGCGGCTGCTGGCAACACCCACCCTGCCAGTTCAGACCCGGCTGGAGATCGTGCTGCCTCCGCAGATGCCGGTTCTGATGCTGGATGCGGGCGGTTTGCAGGATGCGCTGCTGAACCTCGTGCTGAATGCGCGGGATGCGATGGGGCCGAAGGGCGGCACGATCCGCATCGCACTGGCCTGCCTGCGCGACACCTGGCTGGAAATCCGGGTTGAGGACGACGGGCCGGGCTTCAGCCCCGAGGCACTGGAAAAGGCGCTGGACCCGTTCTTCACCACCAAGGGCAGCAAGGGGTCGGGGCTGGGCCTGTCGATGGTCTATGACCATGCGACGCTGGCGGGCGGGACGGTGCGGCTGTCCAACCGCCCCGGCGGCGGGGCCTCGATTTCCGTGCGGCTGCCCTTCCGCCCGGTGGCCGAGGGACAGGCGGAAGGTCTGCCGCCGCTGCTGGTCCTGCTGGTCGAGGATGACAGCGACATCCGCGAGGGTGTGCGCGAGATGCTGCGCGCACAGGGTCATGCGGTGATCGAGGCCGCCAGCGTGGACGAGGCGCTGGCGCTGGCCGAGGTGCCGGGCATCGGGCTGATCCTGTCGGATATTCAGCTGGGCGCGGCGCAGGGCACCGTGCTTGCCGAAACGCTCGCCGAACGCAGGCACCCTGCCCCGGTCCTGTTGATGAGCGCCCTGCCTGCCGGCGATCCGCGCCGCGCCGCCGCCCGCGTGCCGGTCCTGTCGAAACCTTTCGACGCCGCCGCCCTTGCCACCGCCATCGGAGCTGCCCGCGCATGAGCAAACCCGCGCATATCGCCATTCTGGACGACGAGCCGGAAATCCGCCGCATGCTGGCCGACGCTCTGGATGAAGCGGGCTTCCGCGTTACCACCCACGCCCGCGCCACCGAATTCGAGGCGGCGCTGAAGCGCATGACGCCGGACGTCTGCCTTGTCGATCTGGGTCTGCCCGACCGCGACGGGCTGGCTGTGGTGCATCGTCTGGCGCTGGAATCCGGGGCGGCCATCATCATCATATCGGGCCGCGCACAGGTGCAGGATCGCGTGACCGGGCTGGAGCTTGGTGCCGACGATTATATCATCAAGCCCTTCGATCCGGCCGAAGTGGTGGCCCGCGTCCGCGCCCGGTTGCGCAAGACCCGGGCCGAGCCGGAGCGCGGTGCCCAGACGGCCCGCTTCAATGGCTGGATGGCGCAGTTCGACCGCTATCTGCTGATCGCCGCCGACGGAGCAGAGGTGCCCTTCAGCCATGCCGAGGGCGAGGTGCTGCGCCTGTTCCTCGAAAGCCCGCGTCGCCTGATCAGCCGTGCCCAGATGCAGGAAAGCCTTGGCGGCGTGGCGGGCGAAAGCTTTGACCGCGCGATGGATGTCCGCATCTCGCGCCTGCGCACCAAGCTGGGCGAAGACCCGAAGAACCCGACCCTGATCAAGACGATCTACGGCGCGGGATATATCTTTCTGGGTGATGTAAGCTGGAGCTGACGGCAAAGGCAGGATGACCCGGAGGCCACATGGCCGCCATGCAGCAGCCCTCGTTCCCCGCACCGGCTTGGCATCTGGCAGCAAAACCAGTATGCGGGCGGCAGCGAACAAGGAGCCGGGTGCAATTCCCGGCTGGCTCTTCCGGCCGCCCATCCGCCGGACAACCTCACCAAACCCAGATCTGGATGACAGCCGACGGGCCATGCCCCGGCTGTGCGGGAAATTTGCATGTTTTCACCACAAACCTATCGTGCCGAATGGTTCGGCAATATCCGGGCCGACGTGCTGTCGGGCATCGTCGTGGCGCTTGCCCTCATCCCCGAGGCCATCGCCTTTTCCATCATTGCAGGCGTAGACCCGAAGGTCGGGCTTTATGCGAGCTTTTCCATCGCCGTTCTGACCGCGCTGACCGGCGGGCGGCCCGGCATGATTTCCGCCGCAACCGCCGCGACCGCCGTTCTTATGGTCACGCTGGTACGGGATCACGGGCTGCAATACCTGCTGGCGGCCACGGTGCTGACCGGCGTGATCCAGATTGCCATGGGGCTGCTGAAGCTTGGCTCTGTCATGCGCTATGTGTCGAAATCGGTGATGACCGGCTTTGTCAACGCCCTCGCCATCCTGATCTTTCTGGCCCAGTTGCCAGAACTGGACCCGAGGAAGGTGCCGCCCCTGACCTATGCGCTTGTGGCGGCGGGCCTAGCGATCATCTACCTGTTCCCGCGCGTGACAAAGGCCGTACCCTCTCCTCTGGTCACGATCATCGTCCTGACCGCGCTCAGCCTCGGGTTTGGCTGGGATGTGCGGACCGTCGGCGACACGGGCGCGCTTCCCGACACGCTGCCCGTCTTCCTGATCCCGGACGTGCCGCTGACGCTGGACACGCTGCTGATCATCCTGCCCTATTCCATCGCCATTGCCGTGGTTGGCCTGCTGGAAAGCCTGATGACACAGAACCTCGTCGACGAGCTGACCGACACGACATCCGACCGCAATCAGGAATGCATCGGCCAGGGCATCGCCAATGCGGCCACCGGCTTCATCGGTGGCATGGCGGGCTGCGCGATGATCGGGCAGAGCATGATCAACGTCAAATCCGGCGGGCGCGGCCGACTGTCATCTTTCACCGCAGGCTCGGTCCTGCTGATCCTTGTGGTCTTTCTGGGCGACTGGGTGGCCCGGATTCCGATGCCAGCGCTGGTCGCAGTTATGATCATGGTATCCATCGGCACGTTCTCGTGGTCATCTCTGCGCAACCTCCGCACCCATCCCCGTTCGTCCTCGGTGGTGATGCTGGCGACGGTCGCGACCGTGGTCTGGACGCATAACCTTGCCATCGGTGTGCTGGTGGGGGTGCTGCTGTCGGGTATCTTCTTCGCCGCCAAGATCGCACAGTTGTTCAAGGTCACGTCCAGCCTCTCACCCGACGGACGGGTCCGCACCTATGTCGTGGAAGGGCAGCTCTTCTATGGCTCCGTCGAGGATTTCGTCACGGCTTTCGACTTCCGCGCCGCACCCGAGCGCGTGGTGATCGACGTTACCCGCGCACATATCTGGGATATTTCCAGCGTGCAGGCACTGGATATGGCAGTCTTGAAATTCCGCCGGGCCGGAACAGTGGTTGAAATCATCGGCATGAACGCCGCATCGGAAACCATCGTCGACCGGCTCGCCACCCATGACAAGCGCAGTGACCCGACCGTCCTGATGGCGCATTGAAGCCGGGCCAAAGCCCCAAAATTCCGCCCCGGCACGCGAGGTGAACCGCGTGCCGGAGTTCCTTCCGGCACCCCGGCCGTTCAAAACACAATGCCGCGCCCGGATCGACAGGCCAGCAGCAACACCGCCCGCAGGCTGACGCGCACAACGCCTGATACACACCGCAACTTCCCCCAGTGGGGATGTTTCTCACAATTTCAGGAAATGGCGGACCCGGAGCGATTCGAACGCCCGACCCTCAGATTCGTAGTCTGATGCTCTATCCAGCTGAGCTACGGGTCCGCTGTGAGGGGGGATTTAGCGGCAGGGCCGGGGGGATGCAAGGGCGAAAAAGCGGAAGATGACAACTTTGTTTCTGCCGCTCTGTTCCGGCCTTGCTGCATTGGGAAAGCTGCCGCGCAGATTTCGGTGATCGGGGCCGAATTCCGGCCAGGGACAGCGCACCCGAGAGAATCAGCCCGCCGCTTCCTCTGCATCCAGCCCGCCCGCCCGCGGCAGGCGGATCAGGAATTCGGTGCCATCCTCGTCGCTGCGGACCAAATCAAGCTGGCCGCCATGGCCCCGGACAAGCTCCGCCGCGATGGCCAGCCCCAGACCGGCCCCCCCCTTGCGGGCAGATCCCTGGAACGCGCGAAACAGGTTGTCGCGCGCTTTCGGCGGCAATCCCGGCCCGGTGTCACCCACGCGAATCCACCAGGCGGCTTCATCCTCGCCCGCCGAAAGCTCGATCGTGCCGCCCCGCCCTGTCGCGTCGATGGCCTGCCGGGCATTGCGCACCAGATTGGCGACGACCCTGTAAAGCTGCTCGGCATCCGCCCGCACCATCAGCCCCGGCGCGGCATCGACCAGACAGGCAGGCTCCGACTGGGCCGAAAGCCCCTCGCCATCCGCCACATCCTCCAGCAGCGGACGCAGGGCGAAACGGGCAAGCCGGGGCGGATGCTCCTCGGCCTTGCCGAAGGCCAGCGTCGATTCGCAGAGATTGACAGCACGGCTGATCGAATTCACCAGCTTAGGCGCCGAACGTGCCACCGCCGGATCGGCACTTTGTTCGATTCTATCCGCAAACAGCTGCGCGGATGTCAGGATATTCCGCAGGTCATGGCTGATCTTGGCAACAGCTCCGCCAAGCTGGGCCAACCGCTCCTTTTGCCGGAACGCCGCGATCAGGTCCGTCTGCATGCGTTGCAGCGCCTCTTCGGCATCCCGCAACTCCACCACCCGTGCCGTGGGCGTGATGACATAACGCGCATCCTCCGGCGCCGCGGCATAGGCCTGCATATGCCGCACCACCCGGCGGATCGGCACCACCATAAGCCGGCGCACCGCCAGAAACAGCATCGCCGCCGTAATGACCGAGATCAGCGCGGACAGGAACAAGATGCGCAGGCCGTAATCATACATCTCGGTCCGCAGCGGGCCCTCACGCAGGGTGATCTCGATCAACAGCCCGGCCTGCTGTACCGGATTGCCGATGATGCGGATGATCCGGTCCTCGGGCGTCACAAGCACCGCCAGCGCATCCCGGATCAGATCGAATGACCCGTCCATGCGCAGATCGAAGGTCGCCGCTACCGGCTGCGGGATTTCCGACGACAGCACCAGTTGGCGCACCTCGTCGCGCCGCAACACCACGTTGAACACACCCGCATTGTTGAGAAGCTCCTGCTCCAGCTCGGGCGTGATCATCCCGTCATTGGCCAGCAAGGCCAGCGAGGCGATCTGCGCCTTTTCAAGCCGCAGTTGCAGATAATCCACCCGGAACCGCGCGATAGAGGGCACGAAGATCAGCACCTCCGCCAGCATGACGAAAGCGACGGTCAGCAACAGGAACCGCCCCGAAAGCGTATTGAGAATGCGGCTGGTCAGCTTCCTCACGGCACATCCGTCTCCGCTTGTGGCGGCTCGCCCGCCTCTCTCCCAGCACTAGCAAACCCGCCGGGCCGAATACAGCGCCATATATGCCCCGGACAACGGGCAGAAACCCCGGCCGAAGCAAGATTGCTGCGAAAAACGCCCCATCCGGAATTGACTTGCCGCCGCGCCCTGCGTAAAGGACGGGCCTCAGTTGCCGCGGCCCTCGAATCTTTCGGGGTTCGGGCTGCATGTTACCGCCGTTACTGGAGAGCCGCGATGAAGCGCACTTACCAACCGTCGAACCTGGTTCGCAAGCGCCGCCACGGGTTCCGCGCCCGCATGGCCACCAAAGGTGGCCGTCTTGTGCTGAATGCCCGCCGCGCCAAGGGCCGCAAGAAGCTGTCGGCCTAAGAAGGGTCGGCCCTGTCCTGCGGGGCCGCTTCGGAAGATCTGACATGACACCGCCGCTGGCAGAGGAAGCAAACCGCACGACCGGGGCTTCCGAAAGCCTCGCGGCGGTTTCGTCATATGCGCCCTACACAATCCTTGCCAAACGCGCCGATTTCCTGCGCGCCGCTCAGGCGCGCCGGCAGGGCACGGGCGGCTTCCTTCTGCAAGCCCGCGAACGCGGCGATGACCGCCCCGATATCCGCGTCGGCTTCACCTGCTCGAAAAAGATCGGCAATGCGGTGATGCGCAACCGCGCCAAACGCCGCCTGCGAGAGATCGTGCGCGCCGTCCTGCCCGGCCTTGCCCGCCCCGGCTGGGATTACGTTCTGGTCGGCCGCCCCGGCGCCACGGTCACCCGTGATTTTGCAGATCTGCAAGCCGATCTGGCGCAGGCGCTCGCCCAGATCCACCGCCCGCCGCGCCCCAAGACCTGAGCACGGCGCACCGCCCTGCCCTTGCTTCCTGCCCAAATACTCATATCTCCGGTCAAAACCCAGGCCACGGCCAAAGGCCTTTCCCCATGTCGCCGCTCGCTCAGATCTTTGCCCTGCCGATCCGCGCCTACCGGCTGCTGCTCAGCCCCTGGGTCGGCCATGGCTGCCGGTTTCAGCCTACCTGCTCGGCCTATGCTCTGGATGCGCTGGCCCGCCACGGCGGGATCAAGGGGGGCTACCTGACGGTTCACCGCATCTGCCGCTGCCACCCATGGGGCGGATCGGGCTACGATCCGGTCCCCGGTGCCGATCCCGAACACGATTGCACAAGGCGCCAGCCCTGAAACCTTCCGTGGCAACGCCTTTCGCAGGGGCTCGATGCCCCGGAGAAAGGCGCCTCTTGTCAGGCACACATATCAGGAGCGCGGCGCGGCGGCGCGGCGCAGGCGGTCGTTGATCGCGCGGCCCAGTCCAGTCTCGGGCACCGGGGCGAAGGCAATCGCGCCGCCCGGCCCGGCCAGCGCATCGGCCTCGCGCAACAGGTGGAAAAGCCGCGCCGCTGCCTCCACAGGATCGCCACTTTCGGACAGGCTCAGATCGCCGGCCACCGCGCCGAAACCCACCAGAATCTCGCCCGGCCGTGCCCCGGTCGCGTTCAGCCGCACCCGCGCCTCGGGCGCATAATGCGAGGCAAGCTGCCCCGGTGCCTTGGGCTGCGCCGGATCACCCGGCAGCACCAGCGCATGTCCCAGCACCGCCTCCACCGCCTCCACCGTCACCCCGCCGGGGCGCAGCAGCGCGGGCGGGCCGTCGAGCCCCAGAATCGTGCTTTCCAACCCCACAGCACAGGCGCCGCCATCCAGCACCGCCTCGATCCGGCCTGCAAGGCCTGCCATCACATGCGCGGCCCGCGTCGGCGATACCCGGCCCGAGGGGTTGGCCGAAGGTGCCGCCACCGGCAGCCCGGCCGACTGCAACAGCGCCCGCGCCACCGGATGCGCCGGAATCCGCACCGCCACCGTGGGCAGCCCCGCCGTCACCAGCGGCGACAACCCCGCCCCTTCGCGCAGCGGCAGCACCATGGTCAGCGGCCCCGGCCAGAAGGCCACGGCCAGTGCACGCGCCTCGGGCGTCAGCACCGCATAGCGCCCGACCGCGACAAGATCCGGCAGATGCACAATCAAGGGGTTGAAAGACGGGCGATTCTTCGCGGCATAGATCCGCGCCACCGCGTGATCATCGCGCGCATCCCCGGCCAGCCCGTAGACAGTTTCGGTCGGCATCGCGACCAGACCGCCCGCGCGCAGCACCCCGGCTGCCTCGGCGATCCCTTCTGACGTGGCGGCGATAAGACGGGTTTCCATGGTTCGTGACGCAGCGTTGATGTTGAGGCGGTTTGACCTTGCGTTAATCTCGCCCCCGACAGATGACCCCAGATAGACCCGCGCGCCCCGGTTGCCAAGCGCGGGAAGGAGGATAGATGCCCTACCGTGCCCCGGTTTCCGAATTCCGTTTCGTCCTTGACCAGGTGGTCGGCATGGATCAGGTCGCCGCGACCGAGCTTTTTGCCGAAGCAACCCCAGAAACGGTCGAGGCGATTCTCTCCGAAGCGGGCAAGCTGTGCGAAACCGTGCTGGCGCCGCTGAACCGCGCGGGCGACCTGACGCCCGCAAAGCTGGAAAACGGCGTCGTGCGCACCTCGCCCGGCTTTGCCGAAGGCTACAGGGCCATCACCGAGGGTGGCTGGGTCGGCATGGCGGCCAGCCCCGAACATGGCGGCATGGGCCTGCCGATGTCGCTGACCACCGCCGTGAACGAAATGATCGGCTCCGCCTGCCTGTCGCTGCAACTCAACCCGCTGATGACGCAGGGCCAGATCGAGGCGCTGGAGCATCACGCCTCGGACGCGATCAAGGAACTTTACATCCCGAAACTGATCTCGGGCGAATGGTGCGGCACCATGAACCTGACTGAAGCGGGCGCCGGGTCCGATGTGGGTGCGCTGCGCACCAAGGCGGAGCGCAATGGTGACGGCACCTATGCGGTGACAGGGCAGAAGATCTTCATCACCTGGGGCGACAATGATTTCGCGGGCAATATCTGCCACCTCGTGCTGGCCCGTCTGCCCGATGGCGCCCCCGGAACCAGAGGCATCAGCCTGTTCATGGTGCCAAAGTTCATCCCCGATGAAAGCGGCAATCCCGGCAAGCGCAACAGCCTTGGCGTCGTCAGCCTTGAACACAAGCTGGGCCTGCATGGCTCACCCACCGCCGTCATGCAATATGACGGCGCGACCGGCTGGCTGATCGGAGAAGAACACAAGGGCATGGCCGCGATGTTCACCATGATGAACAATGCGCGGCTGGGCGTCGGGATGCAGGGCGTGGCGATTGCCGAAGCGGCATTCCAGCACGCGCTGACCTATGCGACGGACCGCAAGCAGGGCAAGACGCCGCTGGGCGCCACCGCCATCGTCGATCATGCCGATGTGCGGCGGATGCTGGGGCAGATGAAGGCCGAAACCTTTGCCGCCCGCGCCATCGCGCTGGCCTGCGCGGTCGCCATCGACATGGGCCGCGCTACTGGCAGCGCTGACTGGCAGGCCCGCGCCGCCCTGCTGACGCCCATCGCCAAAGCCTACGGCACCGATATGGGCAACGAGGTCGCCTATCTGGGCGTGCAGGTCCACGGCGGCATGGGCTTCATCGAGGAAACCGGCGCCGCGCAGTTCAGCCGTGACGCGCGGGTGACCTCCATCTACGAAGGTACCAACGGCATTCAGGCGATGGATCTCGTGGGCCGCAAGATGATGGACGGTGGCGCGGCGGCCTACCGCCTGCTGCAAGAGATCGAGGATCACGCCAGCGAGGCGCGCGCCACGCTGCCCGACCTGGCGGGCGATGTCTGGGCGGCGGCCGAGGCGCTGCGCGAGGCGACGGAATGGCTGGTCGCGCAGGAGGCCAATGATCGCAACGCCGGGGCCGTGCCTTATCTGCGCGCCTTTGCCCGCGTGCTGGGCGGACATTACCACCTGAAGGCCGCGCTGGCCGATGCGTCACGGCAACCGCTGGCGGCCTTTGCCATCAAGCGCCTGATGCCCGAACATAGCGCGCTGATCGCACAGATGCGCGAAGGGGCGGCGGGGCTTTATGCCCTCACCCCCGAGGCGCTGGCCTCGTGAGCATCGATACCCGCAGCACCGGCCTGCGCTATCCGTTCGAGCCGCCCGCAGCGGGCGGCTCGGTCGCAATTGCGGAAGGCGTTCTGTGGCTGCGGCTGCCGCTGCCGATGGCGCTGGATCACGTCAATGTCTACGCGCTGGACGAGGGCGACGGCTGGACACTGATCGACACCGGGCTGGATACCCGCCGCGCGCGCACCGAATGGCAGGCGCTTCTGGATGGCCCGCTGGCGGGCCGCCCGGTGCGGCGGGTGGTGGTGACGCATCACCATCCCGACCATATTGGTCTTGCCGGATGGTTCATGGCACGCGGGGCGGAGCTTGTGACCACCCGCACCGCCTGGCTTTATGCCCGCATGCTGACGCTGGACGAACAGCCCGCCGCCACGCCGGAACAGCTCGCCTTCTGGCGCAGTGCCGGGATGGATGCGGCACTGCTGGAAAAGCGCGCGACGGAACGGCCCTTCAACTTCTGCGACGTCGTGCATCCGCTGCCACTGGGCTTTACCCGCACCGCCGACGGCGACAGCCTGACCATGGGCGGGCGGCGCTGGCGGGTGCATTGCGGCGATGGCCACGCCCCCGAACACGCGACCTTCTGGAGCGAGAGCGACGATCTGGTGATCGGCGGCGATCAGCTTCTGGCCTCGATCTCGCCCAATATCGGGGTCTATCCGACCGAACCGCTGGCCGACCCGCTGGGCGACTGGATCGACAGCTGCCGCCGCTTCGCCACACTGGCCGAACCCCGGCATCTGGTGCTGCCCGGACACAAGTTGCCCTTCACCGGCCTGCCACTGCGGCTGCACCAGCTTGAGGAAAACCACGACAGCGCCATCACCCGCCTTCTGGCGCATCTGGAACAGCCACAGACCGCGACGGGGTGCTTCCCTGCCCTCTTCCGCCGCAGCATCGGTGACGGGGAATATGGCCTTGCGATGGTGGAAGCCATGGCACATCTGACCTACCTTCTGCACAGGGGGCTTGCGAAACGCGACCTGTCCCCGGAAGGAGCCTGGATGTGGAGCCGCATATGATCGACGAAATCGCCACCTCTGCCGAGGTTCTGGAAGCCAGCGCCCTGCCTTGCGCCCATGTCGTCCATGCCGACCCGGATGCGCCGGAAACGGCAGAACAGCAGCCCCTGCCCGCCGCCGTGGCGCGCAAACCCGTGGAACAGAAAAGCCCGGCCGAATGGGCCTATGAGCGGCTCATCCTTTATATCCGCAATTTCGAAAGCCAGCTTGATGCCAGACATGAGGTGGCGATGGGATTCGCGGGGGGCGAGGTCGGCGTGCTGCGGATCGAGGGGCTGGGCTATTTCGACCCCGATCTGATCACCTTCTACGGTCGGGACGAGGACGGGGCGAAGATGCAGCTTGTGCAGCATGTCAGCCAGCTGAATGTCGCGCTGCGGGCCATCCCGCGCGAAATGCCCGACGCCCCGCCACGCCGCATCGGCTTTCGTCTGGCGCAGGACTGGGACGAACCGGCCCCGGCGGAGCCGCAACACCCTGCCCCCGAAGCGTGACGCGGGGAGGTGACAGCCCCCGGTGAATCAGGTATCGGGTTGGAAAATCACGGCAGATCCGGGAGACGCACCTATGGCCGAACACAAGCATGGCAGCATGGACATCCGCGAACACGAAAAGACCTTCGCGGGCTTCATCCGCATGTCGACCTGGGGCGCAGGCATCGCCATCGGCGTGCTGATCTTCATGGCTCTGGCCAATTCCTGATCCCGGTCTCCGGCGGACCGGGCCCCGGGGGTCGAACCCCGGCCCGGCCCCGACCTCCTGCCCGACATCCTGAAGGAGCGCCCGATGCGCCGCCATCTGCTTTGTGTTGCCCTCGTCGCAACCCTGTCCGCCTGCGGCGCAGCCGAGCCGACCTGGGCACCGGATGAAGCCGTCGCAAAGGCGCGCTATGTGCATGACGGCCCGCCCGCGATCACGCTGTTTACGGTGATCAGCACCCGCAACGGCTCGGGCGCGCATGCAGGGCTGATGATCAACGGCTCGCAGCGGATCATGTTCGATCCGGCGGGAAGCTGGAAACTGCCGCGTCTGGCCGAACGCAATGACGTGCATTTCGGCATGACCGACAAGATGGTCAATTTCTACATCGACTATCACGCCCGCGAAACCTACTACGTCGTCGAGCAGACCAAGATCGTCTCGCCCGAGGCCGCGCAACTGGCGATGCAGCGCGCGATGTCCTACGGCGCGGTGCCGAAGGCGCATTGCACCGATGCCGTCTCGACCATCCTGCGGGGCGTCCCCGGCTTTGAAACCCTGCCGCACACCTGGTTCCCGAAGAAGCTGATGGAAGAATTCGGCAAGTTGCCTGGCGTGACCGAACGCAAGATCACCGACGATGATGCCGACGACAATCATGGCGTTCTGCTGGTGCAGGCGGGCGATCCCCGTCTGGCGGAGCAGGATGCCGCCGCCGCGCAGTAAGGCGCGGCGGGCTCAGCCCAGCAGCAGCGGCAGACCGAACAGCACCGCAACACCTGCGCCGATCGACGCCAGCGTGTTGCGGGTGATCACCCCGGCCAGCACCGTCATCACCGCAGCGGCAAGCCGCACCGGATCTGTCTCGCCGCCCGTCGCGGCGGGCCACAGCACGGCGGGCGCCACCAGCCCCGGAATCACCGCCATCGGCGTATAGCGCAGCAGCCGCAGCACCATCGGCGGCAGAGGCCGCGCCCCGATCACCCCCAGGAACGAAAAGCGCAGCGCGAAGGTCAGAGCCCCCAGCGCCACGATCAGGGTCCAGAGCTTCCATTTGACCGCGATGATCTCGGGCAGTTGATCGGGACTCATGCGCGTTTCTCCCACAGGGTTTCAACCAGCGCCCCGACGACCATCGCCGCCGCCGAGGCGACCAGCAGCCCAGAGGAATAGGGCATCCACCACAGGGCCAGCGTGCCCCCGACCGAAACAAGGGCGGCGGCATAATGCGCAGGTGTGCGCAGGACCGGGGCGATCATCGCCAGAAAGGCGATGGGCACGGCGAAATCCAGCGCGAGGTCAGACGGAATCGCCTTGCCAAAAGCTGCCCCACCCCAGGTGGACAGATACCAAAGCGGCACGACAAGGCTGACCGTGCCAAAGAAATAGGCGACTTTCTCTGCCACCGGGCGATCCGGGTTGCGGGTAAACTCGGTGATGGCAGCGACATAGCTCTGATCCACCAGAAGGTAGGAAATCAGTGCCCGCTGCCACAGCTTCGCCAGCCCCAGATGCGGCGCCAGCGAGGCGGAATACATCGCCATGCGCAGGTTCACGGCGGCAGCGGTGAAGATCACCACCACCAGCGGCGCGCCGTCCTGCATCAGCTGCACCGCCGCGAACTGCGCGGCGCCGGCGATGACCACCACCGAAAACCCCATGGTTTCAAGCACCGTCATCCCCGCCCCGGTGGCGACCACGCCAAACAGGGTTCCGAACGGTCCGATGACCAGCACGAAAGGCAAGGAGGCGGCAAGGCCGCGCAGGAAAGCGGCGCGCAGTGGAGAAGGCATGGGACAATCCGGCATGTCGGAGGAACCGGCTTTACCGGCCGGTGCAGAAGGCTTAGGGCTTTGCGGGGCGGGCTGCAACCCGGAGGAGGTCATGCGCATCGACGGGGTTATCCTTGCAGGCGGCGGCGGGCGACGCATGGGCGGTGCTGACAAGGCATTGCTGCCGCTGGCGGGCCAGCCTCTGATCCTGAACGCCATCGCGCGCCTTGAACCGCAAGTTTACAGGCTTTGTCTTTCGGCCAATGGCGATCCGGCGCGGTTGGCCTTCACCGGCCTGCCCGTGCTCGCCGATGATGTGTCGCAAGGGCCGCTGTCGGGCATTCTGGCGGCGCTGGAGGCCAGCGAAGGCGCGGATGCGCTTGTCAGCGTGGCGGTGGATACCCCGTTCTTCCCCGGCGATCTGGTGCCGCGCCTGTGGATGGCCGCCGATGGCGGACTGGCCTATGCCACATGTGGTGGCCGCGCGCATCCGACCTTCGCGCTGTGGCCGCTGGCGCTGCGCGCCGCCCTGCGGGGCTGGCTGGCTGCGGGCAAGGCGCGGATGATGGACTTCTGCACGGCCCATGGCGCCGTCGCCGCCCCCTTCCCCGGCGGCACACCCGATCCGTTCTTCAACCTGAACACCCAGGACGACCTTGCAGCGGCGGAACAGGCGATCCGATGCGCGGGCTGAACATCGCCGTGGTGGATTGGTCGGCGGCCAGCCGCCCCACCCCGGCGCGCGACAGCGCCGATGCCATCTGGATCGGCCTGTGCACCGCTGCGGGCGAGCGTCAGATCTACTGCCGGACAAGGGCCGAGGCCGAGGCGCGGATCATCGCGGAAACAGCGACCGGCGAGTGGCTGGTGGGGTTCGACTTTCCGATGGGTTATCCCGCCGGTTTCGCCGCCCGGCTGACCGGGCAGGCCACGGCGCGCAGTCTGCACGACTGGCTGGAACGCGCGGTGCAGGACGGGCCGGACAATGCCAACAACCGCTTCGAACTGGCGGCGGCAATCAATCGTCGTCTGGGCGGCGGCGGCCCGTTCTGGGGATGCCCGGTCACGGTCGACCTGCCCGGCCTGCCCCGCCGAAAGATCGTGGATTATGCCGCGCTCGGGCTGACCGAACGGCGCGGGGTGGAACAGCGAATCCGGCGCGCCCAGCCGGTCTGGAAGCTGTACACCACCGGCTCGGTCGGGTCACAATCGCTGACCGGCCTGCCGGTGGTCGCCCGTCTGGCCCGGCGCCCCGGGACCGCCGTCTGGCCGTTCGAGCCGCCCGCGCGCATCACGCTGGCCGAGGTATATCCCTCGCTCCTGGATGCCGAAGTGCGCGCTGAGGGCGACGCGGTGAAAGACCGCGCGCAGGTGCGGCTTCTGGCGCGTGCGCTCTATCGCCTTGCCGGGGCCGGGCACCTGCCTGCGCTGCTGGAATGCCCGCCGGAAGCCAGGTCGGAAGAGGGCTGGGTGCTCGGCGCGGGACAGGAGCCCTTGCTCCGGGCCGGACTGGCATGAGCCTGCGTCTGACCCTTGGCATTGCCCCCGAACACCGCACCGAAGCCGCGCGGCTGTACTGGCAGGCGTTCAGCGGCAAGCTGGGTCGCGTGCTGGGGCCGGAACCGATGGCGCTGGCCTATCTGAACCGGGTCATCCGCGCCGATCACGCCATCGGCGCGGTGGGTCAGGGACGGCTGCTGGGCCTTGCCGGCTTCAAATCCCCGGAGGGCGGCTTTGCCGATGGCAAATGGTCTGACCTGCGCGCCACCTTCGGTATGGCCGGGGGCGCATGGCGCATCGCTTTGCTGGCCGCCCTTGGTAACGAGGTCGACAATCGCCGCTTCCTGGTCGACGGCATCTGTGTTGCGGAAGACGCGCGCGGCCACGGCATCGGCAGCGCGCTGGTCGAGGCCCTGTGCGACCTTGCCCGCCAGCGCGGCTATGGCGAGGTGCGGCTGGAGGTCGTGGATACCAATACACGCGCCCGCGCGCTTTACGCCCGGCACGGTTTCGAGGGCACCGAGGTGATGCGGCTGGGCCTTCTGCGCCATGCCTTCGGCTTTGAAAGCGCCGAAACCATGATAAGGCGGCTTTGACAGCCGGTCAGGGCAGCGGAACCGCCCCTGCCCGCAGACCCGAGACCAGCACCAGAAGTATGGTCAGCCCCATCAACACCGCCAGACGCTGCGGGCGCGATTGCGGACGATCCTGCGGGATTTCAAGCCAGTCACTCATAGGCCTCATTTACACCACATTTCGACCACAATCATTAACAAGCCCAATGCACGACGTGGACAGCCCGTTTCCCCGGCAGAAACCGGCCTCCCGTCACCCTTCCCCTTCGCGCCGCGATGCGCTAAGGCCAAGGCACGAAAATCAAGAGGCGTGCCATGAAATTCACCCTGTCCTGGCTGAAGGATCATCTTGAAACCAGCGCAACGCTGGATCAGATCCTGACCGCTCTCACCGATCTCGGCCACGAGGTCGAGGAGGTCGAGAATCCTGAGGTGAAGCTGGGCGCCTTCCGCATTTGCCGTGTGATAGAGGCGGTGCAGCACCCCAATGCCGACCGACTGCGGGTCTGCCGCGTCGCCACCTGGCCGAACGGGCCGGAAGGCGCAATGGAGGAGGTGCAGGTGGTCTGCGGCGCGCCGAATGCGCGCACTGGTCTCGTGGGCGTGTTCGCCCCGACCGGAACCCATGTGCCAGGCACCGGGGTTGACCTGAAGCCGGGCAATATCCGTGGCGTCGACAGCAACGGAATGCTGTGCTCGGAACGCGAACTTGAACTGTCTGACGACCACAACGGCATCATCGACCTGCCCGAGGATGCGCCGGTGGGCGTGCGCTTCATCGACTACAAGGGTCTGAATGACCCGATGATCTATGTGAAGATCACGCCCAACCGCCCCGACGGGCTGGGAGTGCGTGGTCTGGCCCGCGATCTGGCGGCGCGCGGCCTTGGCACGCTGAAAGCCCTCGACATTCCGGCGATCAAGGGCAGCTTCGCCTCGCCCGTCGGCGTGAAGATCGACGACAGCCTGAAAGCCAAGGGCTGCCCGTTGTTTGCGGGCCGCACCATTCGCGGCGTGAAGAACGGCCCCTCGCCCGACTGGATGCAGGCGCGGCTGAAGGCGATCGGGCTGCGGCCGATCTCGGCGCTGGTCGATATCACCAACTATTTCACCTTCGGGCTGAACCGCCCGCTGCACGTCTTTGACGTGGCCAAGGTGAAGGGCGATCTGCGCATCCATCCGGCGGCGGGCGGCGAGGAGCTGCTGGCGCTGGACGGCAAGACCTATGCGCTGAAACCCGGCATGATGCTGATTTCCGACGACGCCCAACCCGAAAGCCTTGCCGGCATCATGGGGGGCGAGCTTTCGGGCTGCACCGATGACACCACCGATGTGTTCCTCGAATCGGCCTATTGGGATCCGATCACCATTGCCACCACCGGCCGCGCGCTGAAGGTCAACTCCGACGCGCGCTATCGGTTCGAACGCGGCGTGGACCCTGCCTTCACCCTTCCGGGGCTGGAGCTGGCGACGCAGATGATCCTTGATCTTTGCGGCGGAGAGGCGTCGGAGATCGTGGTCGATGGCGCCGTGCCGGATACCGCGCGCAGCTATCGCTTCGATGCGAAACGTGTCGAACGGCTCGTGGGCATGGAAATCCCCGAAGCCGATCAGCGCGCCACGCTGGCGGCTTTGGGCTTCACCCTCACCGGCGATCAGGCCGCCCCGCCTTCGTGGCGTCCCGATGTGCAGGGCGAAGCCGATCTGGTGGAAGAAGTGGCGCGCGTTGCCTCGCTGTCGAAACTGGTGGGCAAGCCGATGGCCCGCGCCCTGCCCGGTGTGCCAAAACCGATCCTGACCCCGCTGCAAACCCGCGAAAAGGCCGCCCGGCGCACCATCGCGGCGCTTGGGTATAATGAATGTGTGACCTACAGCTTCATCGACCAGACGGCGGCGGCGGCCTTTGGCGGCGGGACCGATGCGGTGAAGGTGGACAACCCGATCTCGTCGGAAATGACGCATCTGCGGCCTGACCTGCTGCCCGGCCTTCTGCGCGCCGCTGCCCGCAACCAGGCGCGTGGCTTCATGGATCTGGCGCTGTTTGAGGTTGGCCCGGTGTTTTCGGGTGGTGAACCCGGAGAACAGGCGACGGTGGCGACCGGCCTCCTGATCGGGTCTTCGGCGCCGCGCGATCCCTACGGCTCGCGCCGCCCGGTCGATGTGTTCGACGCCAAGGCCGATGCAGAGGCGGTGCTGGCCGCCATCGGTGCACCGGCCAAGGTGCAGATCAGCCGGAAGGTGCCGGGCTGGTTCCATCCCGGCCGGTCGGGCGTGATCGGGCTGGGGCCGAATGTGCTGTGCACGTTCGGCGAGGTGCATCCGCGCATCCTGCAAGCCTTTGACGTGAAAGGCCCGGCCGTGGCTTTCACCGTGCAGGTCGCCAATGTGCCGCAGCCCAAGGTCAAGACACCGACCCGCCCGGCGCTGGCCATTTCGGACCTGCAAGCGGTGGAGCGCGATTTCGCCTTCGTGGTGGATGCGGGCGTAGAGGCGCTCACGCTGGTCAATGCCGCCGCAGGTTCGGATAAGGCGCTCATCGAAAGCGTCCGCGTCTTCGACCAGTTCACCGGCGAAAAGGCCGAGGCGCAAATGGGTGCGGGCAAGAAATCTTTGGCCATCACCGTGCGCCTGCAACCGCAGGACGCCACGCTGACCGACAAGGACATCGAGGCGGTTTCCGCGAAGATCGTCGAGAAGGTCGCCAAGGCGACCGGCGGCACGCTGCGCAAGTAAGCTGCAAAAACCCAACAAAAAGGGGCGTCCTCGGCGCCCCTTTTGCGTATCTGGTTGCCCTTACGCGACCTTGAGCACGATCTTCCCGATATGGCCGGAGCTTTCGATCCGGTGATGCGCCTTGGCGGCATCCACCAGCGCAAATTCGCTGTCAATCACCGGGCGCAGCGTGCCACGTTCCACCATGGGCCAGACGTGTTTCGCAAGGTGACGGGCATAGCGCGCCTTGGCCAGATCGCTTTGCGGTCGCAGGGTTGACCCCGTGATCGTCAGCCGCCGCATCATCACCTCGGCGAAGTTCAACTCGGCTTTCGATCCCTTGAGGAAGGCGATCTGCACCAGCCGCCCCTCGTCTGCCAGCGCCTTGACGTTGCGCTGGATGTAATCGCCGCCCACCATGTCGAGGATGACATGCGCGCCGCCCTCGGCCTTCATCACCTTCACGAAATCCTCTTCGTGATAGTTCACCGCTTTCTCGGCCCCCAAAGCCTCGCAGGCCGCGCATTTCTCGGGGCTGCCGGCAGTGGCGAAAACACGGGCACCCAGGGCACGGGCCATCTGGATCGCCGTCGTCCCGATCCCAGACGCCCCGCCATGGACCAGAAACCGCTCGCCCGCGCGCAGGCCGCCACGCAGCATGACGTTGGACCAGACGGTATAGCAGGTCTCGGGCAGGCAGGCGGCCTCTTTCAACCCGATGCCCTCGGGCATTGGCAGGGCATGATCTTCCGGCGTCACGGCATATTCGGCGTAACCGCCCCCGGGCAGCAGCGCAGTTACGCGGTCGCCTTCCTGCCATTTGGTCACACCGGGGCCAACGGCGGCAACCCAGCCCGAGGCCTCCAGCCCCGGCAGGGGCGAGGCGGTGGGGGGCGGCGCGTAAAGCCCGGCCCGTTGCAGCGCGTCAGGGCGGTTCACCCCGGCGTAGGCCACCCGGATCAGAATTTCGCCATGGCCCGGCACCGGCACCGTCACCTCGACCGGCCGCAGAACCTCCGGCCCGCCGGGTTCGGAAATCTCGATCGCCGTCATCACATGGGGGGGCGGTAGCGTCATGTCCTGTCCTTCAAGCTTCCCGGCAAATCCGCAGGCGCGCGCGGCGCCCTGATCTGCTCCATCAGTTTTATCGGCCCGGCCAGCAGCGCCTTGCCCAAGGGGTTAGAGCGCACCGCCGCCTTCATCTTCTCGAACTGCATGACATCGCCGATGCGGCGGTCAAGAAAATCGCGCGTGGCTTCGTGCCCCGGACTGTCATCCCCCAGCCAGTACAGCACGGTGGCGGAATAAACCGCCGACAGCGTGGCGCGCTTGGAATACCAGTTCACGTCATCCGAGGTATCGCCGAGCGCCGTCCAGATCGCATCCGCCGTGCCCCAGATCGCCCGCGCGCCTTCGGCCGCGTTCTGCGGCAGGGCAAAGAAGGTGCTGCCCCGGCGGACAAGCTCTTTGTCCTCGACCAGATCGAGCCGGGTCATCACGGCGCGGGCAATGCGGTCACGAATGCGCAGGACGTCAAGGTCCGTCGCGGCCAGCGCCTCCATCATGCGGGTATCGCCCTGCCGGTGATAGGCCAGCGCCAGATCGAGAGCACCGCGCGGGAACAGCGCGGCGCCCAAAGCAGGTTCCACCCCCGAATCGGCCAGCGCGGCCTTCAGCGTGGTTTCAGACCAGCCATCAAAGGGCACATGGGCCAGTGCGGCCCCGATCACCGCCTCGCGGGCGGCATTCAGCGGGTTTTCCTCGGTCATGGCGGCTCCTTTCCCGTCGGAAGGTAGACAAGTCCCGCGGCTTTTGCTATGGCCCGCGGGCCTGCACATCAGTGCAACTCTAGCTTAGGAAGGTGGTGACAACCACATGCAGGTCAGCGTTCGTGACAACAACGTCGAACAGGCGCTCCGCGCCCTGAAGAAAAAGCTCCAGCGCGAAGGCGTGTTCCGCGAAATGAAGCTCAAGCAGCATTTCGAGAAGCCGTCGGTCAAGAAAGCCCGTGAGCAAGCCGAAGCGATCCGCCGTGCGCGCAAGCTCGCGCGCAAGAAGGCTCAACGTGAAGGCGCTCTCTGAGAGACGTGTCTGAACTCTGGGCGGGGTAACCCGCCTTTCGAGGAACCCCCGCGCCCAGGCCGGGGGTTTTTCATTTTGTGGCGGGAACGGGGCGAAACAGCCATGGCCCAAGAAGCGCCGCGCCCCCTGCCCCGACAAGCTGCGCCAGAATGAAGCCCGGTGCATCCACGGCGCGGATGCCTGCGAAACTGTCGGTCAGGGCGCGGGCAATCGTCACCGCCGGATTGGCGAAAGAGGTCGAGGCGGTGAACCAGTAGGCGGCGGTGATGTAGCACGCCACCACCGGGGCCGCGCGCGTGCCCGCGCCCAGGATTGCCAGCACCAGCCCGAAAGTCGCCACTCCCTCGGCCAGCCATTGCGGCCCGCCACTGCGCACTGTGGCCCCGGCCTGCACCAGCGCAAGGCCGAACATGGCATGGGTCAAAATCGTGCCTGCGGCCCCGCCACCGACCTGCGCGATGATGCGCAATAGCGCCGCAAAGGGACGGTGCCGCCCCTGCATCAACCCGAGCAGCGTGACGGCCGGGTTGAACTCGGCCCCCGAAACCGGCGCGAAGACGGTGATCAGCACATAAAGCCCCGCCCCCGTCGCCAGTGCATTGGCCAGAAGCGCCAGCGCCGTATCTTCGGTCAACCGGCTGGCCATGATGCCCGATCCCACGACAACCGCCACCAGCAGCGCGGTGCCCAGCGCCTCGGCCACAAGCTGCCGGGCGGTCATTCGTTGCCGATCTGCTTGAGGCGGCTTTGCAGCGACATCCGGTCCAGACTGTCCAGCGGCAGCGCGGTGAATGCGGCGATCCGGCGGCTCAGCGCCCTGTAGGTTTCAGCGAAGGCCAGCGCCTTTTGTGCATCCGAGCCTTCCACCGCCGCAGGGTCAGGCAGCCCCCAATGCGCCGTCACCGGCTGGCCCGGCCAGAACGGACATTCCTCTGCCGCCGCGCTGTCGCAGACGGTAAAGACGAAATCCATCTTCGGTGCCTCCGGCCCGGCGAATTCGTCCCAGCTTTTGGAACGGGCAAAGCCGGTGTCGATGCCTTCTCGCCGCAGCAGATCCAGCGCGAAGGGATTGGGGGCACCGCCCGGCCGCGACCCGGCGGAATAGGCGCGGAACCGGCCCGCCCCCACATGGTTCAGGATGCCTTCACCCAGAATGGAGCGGGCGGAATTTCCGGTGCAAAGAAACAGCACGTTGAAGCTGCGCGACATGGCGGGCCTTTCGCAGGCGCATACGATGCTGTCCAGCACCGGCGCACAAAGGGTTGCATCGCCGCCGCAGCAATCCTCCAGCAGCCAGCCCACAAGCGCACGCAGGCTGGTCATATTGGCACTGTAGCGGATGGATCTGCCGTCGCGCGCGGGCACGATCAGACCCGCCGCCTGCAACTGCGCCAGTTGCGAAGACAGCGTATTCTGGCGCAGGTCAAGCTGACGGGCGATGTCGCCCGCCGCCAGCCCCTCGGGGCCAGCCTGAACCAGAAGACGAAAGACCTCGATCCGCGAGATCTGTCCCAGGGCCTGAAAAGCGGTTTGCGCGGCCAATATATCCATGATTCCCGAAATATCGAAATATAACCGCCATCGCAAGCCGGTTTCGCGATCAGACCGAATAGGCCGTGGTCTTGACCACCGTTCGCAACGCGAAGGAACTTTGCATCTGCGCCACGCCCGGCAACCGGCTGAGGTACTGGCGGTGGATGCGGGCGAAATCCTCGGTATCCTCGGCCACGATCTTCAGCAGGTAGTCGGCGCTGCCCGCCATCAGGTGACATTCCAGAATGTCGGGGATGCGCGCCACCTGACGTTCAAACGCATCCAGCAACTCATCCGCCTGCCCTTGCAGGGTAATTTCCACGAACACCGTCGTCGGACGACCGAGGCGGCGCGGGTCCAGCAGGGCGACATAGCCTGCGATGAACCCCTCCTCCTCCAGCCGTTGCACCCGGCGGTGGCAGGCCGATGCGGACAGATGCACCTGTTCCGAAAGCTCTGCATTGGTGATACGGCCATCTTTCTGCAATGCAGCAAGAATGCGGCGGTCTGTTGCGTCAAGTTCCATGGTTTCGAAGATTTCTTCGGTTATTGGCGGGTTTCAATCCATATTCTTGCACAGCCATGGGCAAGATACAGCCTGAAAACAAATTTCTTGTGCCGATTCTGCGGCAGGCTGATTGGCACAGGCCGCGCGGGGGATGCCCCGGAAAAGGCGGCGCTCAGGGAGTGTGACACATGAAGATCGGATGCCCGAAAGAAATCAAACCGCAGGAGTTCCGCGTCGGGATGACTCCCGACGCGGTAAAAGAGGCGGTAAATCACGGCCATAGCGTGATGATCGAAACGAATGCCGGCGCGGGGGCCGGCTTTTCTGATTCTGACTATGTGGCGGCGGGTGCCACCATTCTGGGCACGGCGGAGGAAATCTTCGCGCAGGCCGAGATGATCGTGAAGGTGAAAGAGCCGCAGGCCATCGAACGCAAGCGCCTGCGCGAGGGGCAGGTGCTGTTCACCTATCTGCACCTGGCCCCCGATCCGGCACAGACAAAGGACCTGCTGGACAGCGGCGTGACGGCCATCGCCTACGAAACCGTGACAGATGATCGCGGCGGGCTGCCGCTGCTGGCGCCGATGTCAGAGGTCGCCGGGCGGCTCGCACCGCAGGTCGGCGCCTGGACCCTGCAAAAGGCCAATGGCGGGCGCGGCGTTCTGCTGGGCGGCGTGCCGGGTGTGCTGCCGGGCAAGGTGCTGGTCATCGGCGGCGGAGTCGTCGGCACCCATGCCGCCAGGGTCGCCGCCGGAATGGGCGCTGATGTGACGGTGATCGACCGTTCGGTGAACCGCCTGCGCTATCTGGACGATGTGTTCGGGCGCGAGTTCAAGAATGCCTATGCCAGCGCGGGCAACACCATCGCTCTTGCCCGCGAGGCCGACCTGATCATCGGCGCGGTTCTGATCCCCGGTGCGGCCGCGCCCAAGCTGATATCCCGCGCGCAACTGGCTGAACTGAAGCCCGGCGCGGCGCTGGTGGACGTAGCCATCGACCAGGGCGGTTGTTTCGAAACCAGCCACGCCACCACGCACCAGGACCCGATTTACGAGGTCGACGGCATCATGCACTACTGCGTGGCCAATATGCCCGGCGCGGTCGCGCGCACCTCGACCCAGGCACTGGGGAATGCCACCATGCCCTTCATGCTGGCCCTGGCCGACAAGGGCTGGAAACAGGCCTGCGCCGAGGACAGGCATCTGCTGGCGGGCCTCAATACCCACAAGGGCAAGCTCACTTATGCCGCCGTTGGCGCGGCACTTGGCCTGCCGACCATCGGCGCGACAGAAGCGCTGGCACTCTGACCCTTGCACAGAGCCGACATCCGAGCACGAAAAAGCCCCCCGCCGATGCGGGGGGCTTTTGAATTTCACGCAATCACTTCTTCAGCGCGTCGCGGATTTCCAGCAGCACCTCAAGCTCGGTCGGGCCAGCGGGCGCAGCGGCAGCGGCCGCCTCTTCCTTGCGGACAGTCGCCTCTTTCAGACGGTTCACCGCCTTCACCAGCAGGAAGACGACCCAGGCGATGATCAGGAAATTGATTACCGCAGTGATGAACGAACCATAAGCGAAGACAGGCGCACCAGCCTCTTTCGCGGCGGCCAGCGAGGTATATTCACCATCGCCCAGATTGATGAACAGGTTCGAGAAGTCGATCCCGCCCGTCACCATCCCGATGATCGGGTTGATCAGATCGGCCACCAGCGAATTCACGATGGCCGTGAAAGCTGCACCGATGATGATACCGACCGCAAGGTCCACCACATTGCCTTTTGCGATGAACGCCTTGAATTCATTCAACATTACCCAGTCCCTTCTTGTGACCTGACCGGCTGGCACTTCACATGGCGCCATGTCCCCGGCGTCTGCCCGCACAGACGTGACCGCAGTATCGCACAGCCCTGTACCTTTTGTGATGGGGAAAATGGGCCTAACTCTGTCACAGCGCAACAGAAAGGCTGCCCATATGACGCTCGCCGCTTTCCCGATTACACGCCGCTGGCCCGCCACCCGCCCCGAGGCAATCCAGCTTTATTCCCTGACCACCCCGAACGGGGTCAAGGTCTCCATCGCGCTGGAGGAAATGGGACTCGATTACGAGGCGCATCTGGTTGATTTCGGCACCAACGACCAGTTCACCCCGGAATTCCTGAGCCTCAGCCCCAACAACAAGATCCCGGCGATCCTTGATCCGAACGGCCCCGGCGGCACGCCGCTGCCGCTGTTCGAAAGCGGCGCCATCCTGATCTATCTGGCCGAGAAATCGGGCAAGCTGCTGCCGCAGGACCGCCGCTATGAGGTGCTGCAATGGCTGATGTTCCAGATGGGCGGGCTTGGGCCGATGTTCGGCCAGCTTGGCTTCTTTCACCATTTTGCCGGGAAAGAGATTGACGATCCCCGCCCGAAGGAACGCTACCGCGCCGAGGCGGCACGGCTGCTGAAGGTGCTGGATGGCGCGCTGGAAGGACGCGAGTGGGTCGCAGGCGAATTCTCGATCGCCGATATTGCGATCTGTCCCTGGCTCAACACGCTGCTGAACTTCTACAAGGCTGCCGGAATTGCCGGCTGGGACGATTTGAAGAACGTGCCCGCCTATCTGGAGCGTTTTCTTGCCCGCCCGGCCGTGCAGCGCGGCATGAAAATCCCCGCCCGAGGCTGAACCGGAAAGGGGGCCATCGGCCCCCTACCCCATCAGCCGGTCGGCGCTGGCCTCGAACAGGCTGCGGGCGTAATCGGTCTGCATCCGCGCCCCGGCCAGTTCTGCGCGCGTCAGCTCCTCCACTGCACGGCCGTGCTGCATCACCAGCACCCGGTCGCACATATGGTCGATCACCGCGAGGTCATGGCTGACCATCAGGAAAGTCAGCCCCCTTTCCGCCCTCAGCCGCGCCAGCAGGTTCAGCACCTCGGCCTGCACACTGGCATCCAGCGCAGAGGTCGGCTCGTCCAGCAGCAGGATTTCCGGTTCCAGCATCAGCGCGCGGGCGATGGCAACGCGCTGGCGCTGCCCACCTGAGAGCTGATGCGGATAGCGGAAGCGAAAGCTGGACGGCAGGCCCACATCCTCCAGCGCCCGCATCACCCGCTGATCCGCGCCGCCTATGCCATGAATCGCCAGCGGCTCCGACAGTGTTCGATCCAACGTGTGCCGGGGGTGCAGACTTGCATAAGGGTCCTGGAACACCATCTGCACCCGGCGGGCAAAGGCGCGGTCGTGGCGCAGCGCCTCACCGCCGATGCGGATGCTGCCGCCCGACACCGGCGCAAGGCCACAGATCGCCCGCAGGATGGTGGACTTCCCCGAGCCGCTTTCGCCCACCAGCCCGAAACTTTCGCGCATATCGACGCGCAAGCTGACGCCCTGCACTGCGCGCACCTCGCGGCCCTGTGCGGTGAAGGTGACAGAAAGGTCATCAATCTCGATCAGGCTCATCTCAGACCTCTTTCGCCCAAGCGGCATCGCGGTCAAGCCCGGGCAACGGCCCCCGGTCGCCGCCAATGCGCGGCAGGCAGTTCAGCAGGCCCTGTGTATAGGGATGCTTTGCATGCAGAAGGTCGGCGGCGGCCAGTTCCTCGACCACGCGCCCCTTATACATCACCAGTACGCGGTCGCAGAACCGCGCCACCAGCCGCAGATCGTGGCTGATGAAGATCAGCCCCATGCCCCGGCTGCGCACCAGATCGTCAAGGATTTTCAGAACCTCGGCCTGCACCGTCACATCCAGTGCGCTGGTCGGCTCATCCGCGATCAGCAGGTCGGGGTTCGGGATCAGCATCATGGCAATCATCACCCGC
Organism: Gemmobacter nanjingensis; assembly: GCF_014652195.1. Taxonomy (NCBI): domain Bacteria; kingdom Pseudomonadati; phylum Pseudomonadota; class Alphaproteobacteria; order Rhodobacterales; family Paracoccaceae; genus Gemmobacter; species Gemmobacter nanjingensis. The sequence continues at coordinate 5,751 of NZ_BMYI01000005.1, read as the reverse complement.
TGGCCCATCCCGCCGGACAGTTCATGCGGATAAGCCTCCATCACCCGTTCCGGGTCGCGGATCTGCACCGCCTCCAGCGCGGCGATAGCCTTGGCGCGCGCCTCGGCACGGCCCAGACGGTCGCGTTTGCGCAACCCCTCCATCAACTGATCGCCCACCCGCATCACCGGGTTGAGGCTGTATTTCGGGTCCTGCATCACCATGGCGATACGCGGCCCGCGCAGGGCTCGCATCTCGCGTTCCGTGAGGCGCATCAGATCCTGCCCGTCAAAGCGCATCTCGTCCGCCTCGATCCGCCCCGGAGGCCGGATCAGCCGCAGAACCGACCGCCCCGTCATCGTCTTGCCCGAGCCGCTTTCGCCCACGATGCCCAGCCGTTCCCGCCCGAGGCTGAACGAAACGCCACGCACGGCCTCTACCCGCCCGGTTTCGGTATCGAAGGTCACGCGCAGGTTCTTTACCGACAGCAGCGTCATTTCGCGGCACTCCTCGGGTCCAGCACGTCGCGCAAACCATCGCCCAGCAGGTTGAAGCCAAGGCTGACGATGAAGATGGCAAGGCCAGGCATGGTGGCGACCCACCATTGCTCGAACAGGTATTTGCGGCCCGCGCTGATCATCAGACCCCATTCCGACAAGGGCGGTTGTGCGCCAAGGCCAAGGAAGCCCAGACCGGCGGCAATCAGGATCACCCCGGCCATGTCCAGTGTCACCCGGATGATGACCGAAGGCAGGCACATCGGCACGATATGACCCCAGATGATCCGCCCCGCGCCCGCCCCTTGCAGGCGCACTGCGGCGATATAGTCGGAATTGCGCACGGTCAGCGTTTCGGCCCGGGCGACGCGGGCATAGGGCGGCCATGCGGTCAGCGCGATGGCCAGCACCGCATTTTCGATCCCCGGCCCCAGCACGGCCACCAGCGCCAGCGCGAGGATGAGACGCGGGAAGGCCAGAAAGATGTCGGTCAGCCGCATCAGAACAGCATCGACCCAGCCGCCAAAATAACCCGCAACCGTGCCGACCATCAGCCCGATCAAGGGCGCCGTCACCGCCACCAGCGCGATGATGTAAAGCGTGATACGCGAGCCATAGACGATCCGGCTCCAGATATCGCGGCCGAAGTCGTCGGTGCCCAGCCAGTGCCCCGGCGTCAGCGGCGGTTGCAGACGGTTTTGCAGGTTCTGTGCAATCGGGTCATGTGTCGCCAGCACCGGCGCGAAAGCGGCGATCACCAGCAGAAGCCCGATGATCACCAGCCCCGCCATGGCCAGCGGGTTGCGTTTCAGACGCAGCCAGCCCAGCCACAACTGGCCAAGCTTCGCCTGCCGCCGCGAGGTCGGGTTTGGGTCGCGCAGCCATTCTGTCAATGTGCTCATCGCCTTACCTCGCACGCGGATCGACCAGCCGGTAGAGCAGGTCGGAAACAAGGTTCAGCACCACGAAGGCCACGCCCACGACAACCGTGCCGCCCAGCACGGCAGGCATGTCATTCACCAGCAGCGCGTCGGTGATGTAACTGCCAAGGCCGGGCCAGGCGAAGATCGTCTCGGTCAGCACCGAACCTTCCAGCAGATAGGCATAGCTCAGCGCGATGACGGTGATCAGCGGCACCATCACGTTGCGCATGGCATGGACCCAGATCACCCGCCATTCCGGCATGCCCTTCACGCGGGCGGTGGTGATATATTCCTGCCCCAGCTCATTCATCATGAAGCTGCGGGTCATCCGGCTGATATAGGCCATGGAGACATAGCCCAGCAGCCCGGCGGGCAGGATGATGTGGGAGATCGCGTTGACGAACATGTCCCATCGTCCCGCCAGCGCAGTGTCGATCAGGATCATGCCGGTATAGGGCGTCACCTCGAATTCGTAGAACATGTCGAAGGCCGCATCCAGCCGCCCCGGCCCGCCGACCCAGCCCAGCACGCCGTAGAACAGCAAAAGCCCGATCAGCCCCAGCCAGAACACCGGCATGGAATAGCCCATCAGCCCGACCAGCCGCACGAAATGGTCGGCCAGACTGCCCGGCCGAGTCGCCGCCAGCACACCTGCCGGAACGCCCGCGATGACGCCCAGAATGGTGGCCAGCGTTGCCAGTTCCAGCGTCGCCGGAAAGGCACGCGTCACAGCCTGAATCACCGGCTCGCCGGTGCGGATCGAGGTGCCAAGGTCACCTTGCAACGCATTGCCGACGAAAATGAAGAATTGCTGCCACAGGGGCTTATCGAGCCCCAGCGCCACGCGCGCGGTTTCGATCTGCGCCTCCGAGGCGCGTTCGCCGACAATGGCGATCACCGGGTCAATGGGCACGACACGGCTGATGATGAAGGTGACGAACAAAAGCCCGAGCAGCGTGACGGCCAGTGAAAAGGCCGCGCCGCCAAGGCCGCGCAGGCGGGCCATCCAGCGGGAGGAGGAAAGCGATACAGTCATCGGTCAGGGCGGCCCCCGGCCCGTACGGCCGGGGGCCATCCTCTTACTTGGTCACAAGCCAGTAAGCGGCCGAGTCGATCGCGCCGCCGGTGTAGAAGCCGCTGACATTGCTGCGCATGGCCGAGTTGTAGCCGATCTGGAACATCACGATGAAGGGCGAGGTTTCACGGTGCAGCTTCTGCTCTTCCTCATACATCGCCTTCCGCTTGTCGCCGTCCCGCTCCATCACCGCGGCCGAGGTCATGTCGTTCAGCTTGCCGGGATCATAGGCATTGCGCCAGGCCAGCGTGCCGACCTTCGCCTCGTCGGCATTGTCGGGGTTCCAGGCGAACGACCCGGCATTGGTCTGCGGGTCCGGGTAATCCGGCCCCCAGCTTTGCAGCGTGGCATCATGCTGGCGCGCGCGATAGCGCTTGAGCTGTTCCGCGCCCTCGCCGATGTTCAGCTCCACCTCGATCCCGGCCTGGCCGAAAGTGTTCTGGATCGACTGCGCCATTTCCATCCGGTCAGCAGCATTGCGCACATCCATCACCACCTTGGGGTTCTGCACGCCGCTTTCGGCCAGCAGCGCCTTCGCCTTTTCCACGTCAAGGCTATAGGGCGTGTCTTCCAGCGCGCCCAGATAGCCCTTCGGCAGGAAGGCCTGATGCACCACCATGTTGCCCTTCAGCACGGTGTCGGCCAGCCCCTGATAGTCGATGGCCCAGCGCATCGCATCGAGGAACTTCTCGTTCTTGTAATTCTCGTTCTTCTGGTTGAACGACAGATAGAAGATCTGCCCGCCGACATCCTTCTGGATCTTCAGATCGGCATTTCCGGCGATGCCTTCAATGTCCACCGGCGTCAGTTCGCGCGCGATGTCGATATCGCCCTTCTCCAGCAGCAGACGCTGCGTCGCGGCCTCGGGCACATGGCGCATGAACACCGATTTCACCTTGGCATCGCCGCGCCAGTGGCCCTGACGCGCTTCCAGCAGGTAACCCTCGTTCGGTTTGTAGCTTTTCAGGATGAAGGCGCCGGTACCAGCCGAATTGGTCTTCAGCCATTCGTTGCCCATGTCACCGTTGACCTCATGCTCCATCACCGTCTTCATATCGACGACAGAGGCCACACCGGCCGTGAGGCAGTTGTAAAGGAAGGTCGGCGCATAGGGCTGATCAACCTTCAGCACCACGGTATCCCCCTCGGCCTTCACCATCTCGTCCACATTCTCGGCCGTCCAGCCAAACTGGTTGAGGATGAAGGCGGGCGATTTGTTGATCTTCACCGCACGGCGCAGCGAGAAGGCCGCATCCTCGGCCGTCACCGGATTGCCGCTGCTGAAGGTGATGCCCGACTTCATCTTGAAGGTGAAGGTCAGGCCGTCCTCGCTGACCTCCCAGCTTTCGGCCAGACCCGGCTGCGGCCCGGAGGGCTGCGACGGGTCCAGCTCCACCAGACCGTCATAGATGTTGTTCACCACATCGAGACCAGAGAATTCGTAGGCCTCCTGCGGGTCCAGCGACACGATATCGTCAATCGCATCCGCGATCACCAGCGCATCAGGCGGCGTCGCGGCCAGAAGCGCGGCAGGCGCCGCACCCAGCATCAGCGCGGCGGCGGCAGCCAGCCCGAAGCGACGCGCGGTCAGGTCAAACGTCATGGTGAACTCCCTGGTTCTTGTTGTGATTATCGTGGCGATTCCGGCGGCCCTTGCCGGGAAATCCTGACCGATTGGGCAATTTTGCACCGGGCTTGTCAACAGCCCTGAAACATGGGCAGATCGGCCCCGCAACACGCCGGAAAAAGGAGCAACCCATGACCCGTTTCGCCATTTTCGATGGCCACAACGATCTGTTGTCGCGCCTCTGGTTTGAAGGTGACAGCACGGGCGAAAGCTTCTTCACCGGGCGCAAAGGCGACATCTCGCTGGACGCCTGCCGCGCGGGCGGCTTTGCAGGGGGGTTCTTCGCGATCTGGGTGCCCGGCGAGCCGCAGGACGCCCCGAACCCGGCCGCCACCCTGCGCGCTTTTCCCCCGGTAGATACTGCCAAGGCCCATCGCGTGACGCTGGAACAGGCCGCCATCCTGATCCGCATGGCGGCAAACCACCCCGAGAGCTTTCGCCTCTGCCGCAGCGTGGCCGAGATCGAAACCGCACGCGCCGAGGGCGCCATCGCCGCCATCCTGCACGTCGAGGGCTGTGAAGGCATCGGCGCCGGGCTGGACGAATTGCATGTCCTGCATGCCGCCGGGTTGCGCAGCCTCGGCCCGGTCTGGAGCCGCGACAATATCTTCGGCCACGGCGTGCCCTTCAACTTCCCCGCCTCGCCCGATACCGGCCCCGGCCTGACGGATGCGGGTAAGCGGCTGGTCGCCGAATGTGACCGGCTGGGCGTGCTGCTGGACCTCGCGCATCTGAACGAGGCCGGGTTCTGGGATGTCGCGAAGATCAGCACCAAACCACTTGTCTCCACCCATTCCGCCGCCCATGCGCTGTGCACCGCCACCCGTAACCTGACCGACCGCCAGCTGGACGCCATGGCCGAAACCGGCGGGCTTTGCGGGCTGAATTTTGGCGTGGGCTTCCTGCGGGAGGATGGGGTGAAGAACCCCGACATGCCTGTCGAACAGATGATCCGCCACCTTGACCACCTCATCGCCCGGCTGGGCGAAGGCGGCGTGGCGCTCGGATCGGACTTCGACGGTACCACCATCCCCGGCTGGATGGGATCGGCGGCCGATCTGCCGCTGCTGACCACCGCGATGGAATGCGCGGGCTATGGTGAAGCCCTGATCGCGCGGCTGTGCTGGGGCAACTGGATAGACCTGCTGCGCCGCACCATCGGCTGAGCCAGGCTGCGCGGTCGGCTTTCGAGTATTTGGACAAGAAGCAAGAGCAGACCGCGGCAAGGGGACGGAGAACGGCCCTCAGGCGCGGCGCAGTCGTGGCGCGCCGTTCACCGCCCCGCCGGTGGCCTTGGTTTGCTTCTTGCCCAAATACTCATTGCAACGGCTGTCGCGTGACGAATGCGCCGAGACAAAGCGCCCCCAGCGCGAGCGCGGTGCCGGTGCCCAGCAGGGCGGGCACGCCACCGAGGCCCAGCAGCGCCGCGCCGACAGAAGGCGCTGCCGCGATCGCAAGAATGGGCGCGACCGCCGCCGCGCCGGAGATCGCGCCAAAGCCCGCCCGCCCCAGCTTTTCCATCAGCAGCACAGGCCGAAGGATTGAGCCCACATTCTCCAAGTAAGTCGCTGATTTCGCTGTCGTAATCGTGATATTTCGCATATAAATCATGGCGTTGACGGCTGCGAGGGGCGCGTTTCATGGATCACC
>NZ_BMYI01000004.1:0-246760 GCF_014652195.1 Gemmobacter nanjingensis | reverse complement strand
GTTTGCGCGACGACAGACACCGCTCGGGGCGAAAAACGCTTGCCCAGCGAGCAAAATCAGGCGATCTTGAAGTCAAGCGGCAGGCCACTTGGGGAATGTCGGATAAAGCACGTCCACCGCATACACCCCGGCCTGCTGTTCCGCCACAACGCGCGCAATCTGTTTGGCGGAGCTGAGATCCAGCCCGATCAGATCAACACCCGGATAGGTCGCCTCAAAGGCCTTCTCCACCCGTGCGATGCGGCTGGACAACGAAAAGACGGTCACCGTCTTTTCCTCTTTGGCCCGATCATAAAGTTCTGCGGTCGACATCGCATCCAGATCCTGCGCCGCAGCCAAAGCAGGGACGCAGGCCGCCGCGAGAAGCGCTGCCTTCAGGCTCTTCCACATTGTGTCTTCTCTCCTCCCAGAGATGGCAACGCCGTCAGGCGAAGCGGTCGAACAGATCGGCCAGTTCCTCGAGTTTGGTGACGATCTGCGGCTCATGCCGACCGGCAATGGTCAGCAGAATGGCGTTGACGATGGTCATGGGGACGATCGGGGTCTGGAACTCCGTGCCCGACCGCCCCCTCGGCGCCGCCAGCAGATGTTCGGCAGGCGGGGTCATGGTTGGACCCGCCAGATCCGAAATCAGCAAGGTGCGCGCTCCCACCTGCGCGGCGTGGCCCATGATCGCCGCGTAGTCTGTCGGTTGCTTGCGAAACGCCAGAACCAGAACCAGATCATCCTGCCCAAGGCTGGTCAGCCGTTCCGCAATGTCGCGGCCGCGGCCGGTCAGCATCACCGTCGTCATGGCGAAACGATCCAGCCGCCGTTGCAAGAAGGCGGATACGGCGGTTGCATGGCCCTGTGCGAAGATGAACACCCGCCGCGCCGCAAAGATCATGTCCGATGCGGTATCGACATCGCGCTGGTCGATGCTGCGGGCAAGCTGTTCCAGCGCGGAGATTTCGCTTTGCACCAGATCAGCCAGATAGCTGCCATCGGCCACTTTCGACACCGACCGGCGCATCCGCGCCGCCGCATCCTGCCCTTCCATCACTTCGCGCTGCAATTGCGCGCGCAGTTCCGGGTAGCCGCTGAAGCCCAGCTTCTGCGCCAGCCGCGTCGCCGTCGTTTCATGCACCTGCGCCCGCTCGGCCAGTTGGGCCGCTGACAGGAACACCGCCTCCGCCTGCTGACCCAGCAAGACCTCGATGACCTTCCTGTCTGCTGCGGTCAGTTTCTGGGATGTGTGCTGAATACGGCTGAGCAGGGTCATCGGCGGCATATCCTGTTAGTGTTCCATCAAGCATCATGCAGGATATCCTGCGAGTCAACAATTTTATGCAGGATATCCAGAAGCCCTCTCAGCAGCCATCGGCGCAGCCCCTTACCTGTCAACTCCAAGCACCTGACCAGCGTCAGCTTCCGATACGACGAGGCCGGCTGCCGCCAGTGAAGCCGTTTGCAACCACCAAATGCCTTGGTCGGAAACCACAAAGGATTTCCTCGCCCGTTTGAGGATTTGCTTCCAGAACCAAGCCGGGCATTTACTTGTATGGTAGTATGGTGTATCGAATCCCCAAGGGGGAACTGTCATGTCTGACCGGAAACGCGAAATCGTCGCCCTTCAGCCTGTCCGCATCAGTGTGGTGGACCAGCTTCACGCCGCCCTGCGCATGGCGATCATCGGCAACGACCTGTCGCCCGGCACCCGGATTTCCGAATCCGAGGTCGCGCAGCAATACGGCATCAGTCGCCAACCCGTGCGCGAGGCCTTCATCACGCTCGCGAATGAAGGGCTGCTGGATATCCGCCCGCAGCGCGGCTCTTTCGTAGCGAAGATCTCGCTCGCGGCGGTGCTGGATGCCCGCTTCGTGCGCGAGGCCGTCGAGGCCGATATCGTGAAGCTTCTGGCGGACACACCCGATCCCGCGCTGATCGCGGATCTGCGGGGCCAGCTGGCCCGGCAGCAGGAGCTGATTGGCGGCTCCGCACGCGACTTCATGGAGGCGGATGAAATCTTCCACCGCACCCTGGCCGAAGGGGCGGACAAGGGTAATGCCTGGCGCGTGCTGGTCGAGATGAAGGCGCAGATGGACCGCGTCCGCTTTCTGTCCAGCATGCATTTTTCCGTTGCGCGCCTGATCGAACAGCACCGCGCCATTGTCGATGCCATAGCGGGCGGTGACAGGCCCGCCGCCGAGACGCAGATGCGCCAGCACCTGCAAGGCATCCTGTCCGACCTGCCGGTGATCAAGCAGGAACGCCCCGAATATTTTCTTTGATCACGGCATCTGCCGTGATCACATCATCCTGGAGGAGGAAATGATGTTTGTCACAAAGCTGACCCGCCTTGCCGCGGGCTGTGCGCTGGCCGTACTGATGGGCACTTCGGCAATGGCCGCCGAAGTCACGCTCAAACTGGGACACCTCGCCAACGAGGAGAACATCTGGCACAAGGCCGCGCTGAAATTCGCCGAAGAGGTTGCCGCCCTGACCGAGGGCCGCGTCGAGGTTGTCGTCTACCCGAACGAGACGCTGGGCAAGGAAATCGACGTCATCAACGGTATGCAGCTTGGCACTGCCGACATGACGATCACCGGCGAAAGCCTTCAGAACTGGGCACCGAAAGCCGCGCTTCTGGCGCTGCCCTATGCCTACAAATCGCTTGAACACATGGACCGTGTCGCGTCGGGCGAGATCGGTGATGCGATCGAGGCCGAGATCATCGCGAATGCCGGCATCCGCCCGCTGACCTACTTCGCCCGTGGTCCGCGCAACCTGTCGGCCAACCGCGAGATTACCTCGCCCGATCAGCTGAACGGGTTCAAGCTGCGTGTGCCGAACGTGCCGATTTTCGTGGCCGCCTGGCAGGCACTTGGCGCAAATCCGACGCCGATGGCCTTCTCCGAGGTCTTCACGTCGCTTCAGAACGGCACCATCGAAGGGCAGGAAAACCCGCTGGCGCTGTTCAAGTCCGGTGGCTTCTACGAGGTGCAGAAGGTCGTCAACAAGACCGAGCATGTGCGTTCGTGGATCTACCTGACCATCGCGGAAAGCAGCTGGGACAAGCTGTCGGAAGCCGATCAGGCCGCCGTTCAGGAGGCGGCAAACCGCACCCAGGCCTTCGAGCGCGAACTGTTCCTTGCGGATGAACAGGCGCTGGTCACGGATCTGGAATCGAAGGGCGTCAAGTTCGTCGAGGTCGATCAGGCCGCCTTTGCCGCCAGGGCCAAAGATGCCGTCATCGCGGCGGTTCCCGAAGATATCCGCCCTCTGGCCGAGCAGATCTTCAACAACTGACAACGCGACGGGATCTGCCGTTTCACGCGGCAGGTCCCTTGCGGAGGCATCCATGACACATGCTTTCAAGTGGCTGGAGGGGCTGTGCCGCCTCCTGATCCTCGCGGCGTTCCTAGTCCTTTCGGGTTCGGTTCTGTTGCAGGTCTTTGCGCGCACCTTCCTTTCGACAGCGCCGGTCTGGACCGAAGAGCTGACGCGGTTCTGCCTGATCTACATTGGCGCCCTCGGGGCGGGACTGGCGCTGCGCAGCGGTGACATGGTGAACGTGGACCTGCTGTGCGAAAATTTGCCCGGTCACGGCCCGCGCCTGCTGCGGCTGCTGTCGGCCGTTCTGACGGCGGGTTTCGCGCTGACGCTGTTGCCCGCGGCCTGGGCCTATACGGTTGTCGGACAACGCCAGACCGCCCCGTCGCTTGGCTGGCGCATGGATTTCATCCACATCTCGATGCTTGTGCTGTTCCTGACGCTCGCGCTTTGGGCGCTGGTGCGCGTGTTCGAGATGCTGACCGGCCGGCATGACGGCCGCCCGATCCCGAATTCGGAGGAACTGTGATGGGTCTGACCCTGCTGCTGGGCGTCTTTGTGCTGGGCCTTGCCATCGGCCTGCCCGTTGCGGTGACGCTGGGGCTGTCCTCGATGGCCTATCTACTGTTCGCCGACATCCCGCTCGTGGTCATTCCGCAGAAGATGTATGCGGGAATGGACAGTTTCGTTCTGCTGTGCATTCCGGGCTTCATCCTCGCCGGGAATCTGATGAATTCGGGCGGGATCACTGAACGGATCATCCGCTTCGCCAATGCGCTGGTTGGCTGGATGCGCGGCGGGCTGGCGCAGGCCAATATCGCCGCTTCGATGCTGTTCGGCGGCATCTCCGGCACGGCGGTGGCCGATGTGGCCTCGGTCGGCGGCATGATGATCCCCGGGATGAAGAAAGCAGGCTATCCCGGCGATTTCTCGGCGGCGGTCACGGCGGCTTCGTCCACCGTGGGGCCGATGATCCCGCCCAGCGTTCCGATGATCATTGTCGGATCGCTGTCCGGCCTGTCGGTCGGCAAGCTGTTTCTTGCCGGGGCCGTTCCCGGCCTGCTGATGGGCTTTGCGATGATGATCACCACCTATTTCATCGCGAAGAAAAAGAACTTCCCGCGCGAACCCTGGCAGGGCCTGCGCGAGCTGTTCACCTCATTCACCGGCGCGATATGGGCCATTGCGATGACCGGGCTCATCGTTGGCGGGCTGCTGATCGGCGTGACCACACCCACCGAAACTGCCGTGGTCGCCTGCCTTTATGCGGCGCTCGTCGGGCTGTTCATCTACCGGGAATTGCCGGTGGCCCGCATCCCGAAGATCATCATCGACAGCGCGGTCAGCTCGGCGGGTATTCTGGTTCTGGTCGGCACGGCGAATGTCTTCGGCTGGATTCTGGTATCAGAGCGGATTCCGCAGATGCTTGCAGATGCCGTTCTTTCGGTCACCGATAACAAATTCCTCGTGATCCTGCTGATCAACCTGCTGCTGCTGTTCGTCGGTATGTTCATGGAAACCATCGCCGCGCTGATCATCCTGTTCGTGCCGCTTCAGGCTCTGGCCATGGCCGTGGGGATCGACCCGCTGCATTTCGCCTGCTTTGCGGTGCTGAACCTGATGATCGGGCTGACCACGCCGCCCGTCGGGGTCTGCCTCTTCGTTGCTTCGAACATTGCACGGCTGCCGCTGTCGCCGGTGATCCGCGCCATCACCCCCTATATCGTGACCAACATCGCAGTGCTGCTGCTGGTCAGCTACTGGGCGCCGCTGGCGACCTGGCTTCCGAAACTGCTGATGCCCTGAGGCAAGACATGACCCAGACAGAAAACCGCATCGTACGTCTTTACGGTCAGGATGACCTGCGCGTTGAAACCGAGCCGACCGCCCAGCCCGGACCGGGCCAAGTGCGCGTCTCGGTGCTGGCCGGGGGTATCTGCGGCTCGGACCTGCATTACTGGCTGGAGGGCGGGATCGGCACCATCCGCGTGCGCGAGCCGATCATCCTCGGCCATGAGGCCGCCGGGCGGATCGAGGCTCTGGGCGCCAGTGTCACCGGGTTGGAGGTCGGGCAACTGGTTGCGATGAACCCTTCGCATCCCTGCGGTGTATGTGACTTCTGCCAGCAGGGGCTGACGATCCATTGCACCGCGATGAAGTTCAAGGGTTCGGCCATGTATCTGCCGCATCAGCAGGGCATGTTCCGCGACCTGATGGTGATCGACGCCGCGCAATGCCATGTGCTGCCCGATAGCACCGATCCGGGGGCAGCCGCCTGTGCAGAACCGCTCGCCGTCTGTCTGCATGCCGCGAACCGCGGCGAGAGTGTGGCGGGCAGTCTGGCGGGCAAGGTTGTGCTGGTTACCGGGGCCGGGCCGATCGGCGCGCTGTGTGTTGCGGTTGCGCGGGCGCGCGGCGCGGCCGAAATCGTGGTGACCGACATTCAGGATACCACGCTTGCGGTGGCCCTGCGGATGGGGGCCGATCATGCGGTCAACACCCTGAAAACTCCGGACGGCCTGGCCCCCTGGCAGGCGGGCAAGGGCCGGGCCGATCTGGTCTTTGAATGTTCGGCTGCGGCCCCGGCGATCCGAGATGCGATCACCTGCCTGCGCCCGCGTGGCACCATGGTGCAGGTCGGTGTGGCCGGGCCGACCCCGATGCCGCTGAATGTGATGGTGGGCAAGGAAATCCTGTTCATCGGCTCGCAGCGGTTTGATGCCGAGTTCGCGGATGCCGTGGCGCTGATCGGCTCTGGCCGGATCGACCCGCGCCCGATGATCACCGGCACCTATCCGGTGACAGAAGCACTTGACGCCTTCGATGCCGCCCGTGACCGCGCCCGTGCGGTCAAGGTCCAGATCTCGTTCGCCGGCGCCTGAGCGCGCGGCTTTTCCAGACAGAAAGACACCCCATGAGACAGACCTGGCGCTGGTTCGGCCCGAAAGATCTGGTTTCCATCGACGACATGTTGCAGGCCGGTGTGGAAGGCGTTGTCACCGCGCTGCACCACATTCCGACCGGCGCGGTCTGGTCGCCCGGTGAAATCGCGGCCCGGCAGGACATGCTGGCGGTGATGCAGGATGGCGGCCCCTCGGGCCTGAAATGGGAGGTGGTCGAAAGCCTGCCCGTTTCCGAGGATATCAAGCGCCAGTCCGGCGACTGGAAAACCCATATCGCCAACTGGAAAACCTCGATGCGGAACCTGCGCGCCGCAGGGATCGAGGTGATCTGCTACAACTTCATGCCGATCCTCGACTGGACGCGCACCGATCTGGCCCATCGCCTGTCGAATGGCGCGACCTGCATGCGGTTCGACGCCATCGACTTTGCTGCCTTCGATCTGTTCCTGTTGCAGCGCAGGGGCGCCGCAGACAGCTATACGCCCGAGGTGACCGAAGCCGCGCGGGCGCGCTTTGCCGACATGACCGAGGCGCGCAAGACCGGGTTGGCCGGAAATGTGGTATTCGGCCTGCCCGGCGCAGCCGAGCGCATGTCGATGGAGGATGTGAAATCCCATCTGGCCCGCTACGACAGCATTCCCGCAGACCGGCTGCGCGGGCATCTGGTCGATTTCCTTGCCGAAGTCGCGCCGCTGGCCGAAGAGATCGGGATGCGGCTGTGCTGCCATCCTGACGATCCGCCTTTCCCGCTGCTCGGCCTGCCCCGCATCATGTCCACCGAAGCCGATTACCGCGCGGTGATGGAAGCGGTGGACATTCCGGCAAATGGCATCACGCTCTGCACCGGATCGCTGGGCGCGCGGGCCGACAATGACCTGGCCGGCATGATGCAGCGTCTGGGCGACCGCGTGCATTTCCTGCATCTGCGTAACGTGGCACTGGAAGAACGCCACCTGGGCGGGTCGTTCCACGAGGCGGCGCATCTGGAGGGCAATACCGATATGGTGGCCATGATCGCCGCCGTTCTGGCCGAGGAGGCCCGCCGCAAGGCCGCCGGTCGCGCCGACTGGCAGATCCCGATGCGGCCCGATCACGGGCAGGATATTCTGGACGATCTGAAGCGCAAGGCACAGCCCGGCTATCCCGCGATCGGTCGGCTGAAGGGTCTGGCAGAACTGCGCGGCATCATGACCGCCCTAGCCCATCCCATGCTGTCTAAGCCCGCCACGAGTACCCTGGCATGACCCGGCTTTCGGCGCGATCCGAGCCACAGGGGGCTGCGGCATGGCCGGAATACCGGCCAGAGGATCATGCCCCCGGCATCGTGCATCTTGGCCTTGGCAATTTCGCCCGTGCCCACCTTCTCGCCTATACCGACCGGGCACTGGCCTTGCAGGGTGGCGACTGGCGCGTCACCGGGGTCTCGCTGCGCGGCACCTCGGTCGCGGAGGGTCTGATGCAGCAGGATGGCCGCTATACGCTGATCACCCGCGGAGCCGAAGTATCGGCCCGCGTGATCGGAGCGCTGGCGACGGTGCTGTCCGGGCCGGATGTCGGGGCGCAGGCCCTGGCCGCCATGGCTGCGCCGGGCTGCCGGATTGTCAGCCTCACCGTAACCGAAAAGGGCTATGGCATCACCAGCGCCGGGGGGCTTGATCCTGATCATCCCGTAGTGCGGGCAGATCTGGCCCGCCCGGATGCGCCGACGGGGGTCATCGGGCTGATCACCGCCGCGCTGGCCGCGCGGCGCGCGGCGTCGGTGCCGCCCTTCACCGTGCTCTCCTGTGATAACCTTTCGCATAATGGTGCAAAGCTGCGTGGGGCAGTGCTGGATTTCGCCCGCCGCGCCCACGGTTCAGATCTTGCCGACTGGATCGCCGCCGGGGCGCGCTTTCCCTCTACGATGGTCGACCGCATCACCCCTGCGCCAACCCCGGAAACCACAGAAACCGCCCTGCGCCTGACCGGCTGCCAGGATCTGGCGGCGGTCGAGACGGAGCCCTTCTCGCAATGGGTGATCGAGGATGATTTCAGCGCGGGCCGCCCCGCATGGGAACAGACCGGAGTCCTGTTCGTGCAGGATGTCGCCCCCTATGAACAGATGAAACTGCGCATGCTGAACGGGGCGCATTCGATGCTGGCCTACAGTGGTCAGCTGGCCGGTCGGGCCTATGTGCGCGATGTGATGGCCGATCCCACCCATGCCACACTGGTGCGCGCGCATCTGGCAGCAGCAGCCACCGTGCAGGGGCTTTCGCTGGATCTCGCAGCCTATGCCACGGCGCTGGCGGAGCGGTTCAGCAACCCGGCCATCGCCCATGCGACCGCACAGATCGCCATGGACGGCACGCAGAAACTGCCGCAGCGCGTGACCGCCCCCGCAATCGAAGCGCTGGAGGCAGGTACGCCTGTCCGTCCCTTCGCCTTCGCGCTGGCATCCTGGCTGGCCTGGCTCGCCCGTCGCGATGCTGCGGGCAAGCTGGTGCCCGTGGACGATCCGAAGGCCGGGGCACTGGCGGCCGCAATCGGACGCCATACCGCCGCTTCAGACATCCTTTCGGCCGTTGCCGGGGTCTGCCCCGATATCCTGCCCCCGAAGCTGAGCAGCGGCCCCTTCGGCATGGCGCTGCGCGAATTGCTGGGCATGATCCTGACCGAAGGAATGCAGGCGGTGATCGCCCGCGAAGCCCTGGCGCAGGAGGGTTGACCATGCGATTTCTGGCAATTGGCGAGGCCATGCTGGAACTGTCCGAGCAATCCCCGCTCTGGGCGCTGAATGTTGCCGGAGACACGTTCAATACGGCCTGGCATGTGAAACGCCTGCTGGGCGATACGGCCGAGGTCGAATATCTGAGCGTGCTCGGCACAGATCCTTTCTCGGACCGGATTGCACGCTTCATGGCGGCTTCGGGTATCGGAACGCGCTTTCTGCGCCGGGACGCGGGGCGTGGACCGGGGCTTTACGCGATCTCGCTGCAAGATGGCGAACGCAATTTCACATATTGGCGCGACCGCTCCGCAGCCCGGCTGCTGGCTGATGATCCTGAGCACCTCGCTGCGGCGTTGGACTGGGCCGGGACCATCTATTTCAGCGGCATCACCCTTGCCATCCTGACACCGGAGGCGCGCGCGCGCCTGCTGAGCGCACTTGAAACCGCGCATGCCGCCGGGCGGCGGCTGATCTTCGATCCGAACCTGCGCCCCCGGCTGTGGGAAGATGCACCAACCATGCGCGCGACGATTACCCGCGCCGCCGGGCTGGCCGATGTACTTTTGCCCAGCTTCGAGGATGAAGCCCAGCATTTCGGCGATGCTGACCTTGCCGCCTGCGCCCGTCGCTACGGCGCGGATGCCGGGCGCGACGTGGTGGTGAAGAACGGCGGTCAGGACGTATTGCTGGCGGTCGACGGGGCCCGGACGCTCTGGCCGCTGGACACCGTGACCCCGGTCGACACTACTGGCGCCGGGGATGCCTTCAACGCAGGCTGGATCGCCGCCCGACATCGCGGTCTCGACGCAGACGCCAGCCTTGCCGCCGCACATGATCTGGCCCGGCATGTAGTGTCGATTCAGGGGGCTCTTGGCTGAGCCATGGCCGCCTGCCCCTGACAACGAATGGGGCATACGCGCGCGGTCCCCCGGAACCTGCATCCTGCCGGCGCCACCGCTGGTGGGCTGCGCCTGCCGGCGTTGCAGCCGCTGGCCAGTCACACAGCTGTTCTGGCCAGATCAGTCGCGGCCAGCGCGATGGCAAAGCCGATCAGCAATACACCGAAAATCCGGTCAATCCAGGGGCGCAGACGCAGGATGCGCTGTTGAACGGATGGCGCGCCGAAGAACAGGCTGACAGTCGAAAACCACACCACATGGGCGAAAGAGATGAACAGCCCGTAGCAGATCCGCGTTGCCAGAGGAGTGTTCGCCTGAATGACCTGCATGAACAGGCTGACAATGAAGATTGTCGTCTTGGGGTTCAGAGCATTCGTCAGAAAGCCGATCCGAAAGGCCGCAATATCAGAGAGGGCTGTTTCGCTTGCTGAAACTGCCCCCTCTGTCTTATGGCTGAGCAGCATCTGCCATCCCAGCCACGCGAGATAGGCCGCTCCGGCCAGCTTCAGAACATCGAAGAGGGTCGGTGTTTCCCGAATGAGCACGCCGATGCCGAGCAGCGTGTAGCTGACATGCACCAGCACCCCCGCACCAATTCCAAGCGCCGTCACGAGGCCCGCCCGGCGGGAAAGCGTCAGGGAATTCCGCGACACCATGGCAAAATCCGGCCCCGGACTGATAACAGCAAAGAGGGTTATGGTGATCACGGCGAGCCATTCGGCCATATGCGTATCCTTTCGGTTTTCCGGTTGGGTAACGCGGCCACGGCCATCTGAAAAACGATGACTTCTGACAATATCTGTGAAGATAAATGACATATGAGAC
The DNA here is from genome assembly GCF_014652195.1 of Gemmobacter nanjingensis. NCBI lineage: Bacteria > Pseudomonadati > Pseudomonadota > Alphaproteobacteria > Rhodobacterales > Paracoccaceae > Gemmobacter > Gemmobacter nanjingensis. The sequence goes on along the minus strand of NZ_BMYI01000004.1, from coordinate 236,111 downwards.
AGTCCGTCACCTCGCTCCCCGCCCTCGCCTGCTTCCGGGTCGCCGCCGAACTGGAAAGCTTCAGTAAGGCCGCATACCGGCTTAATCTTACGCATGGCGCGGTCAGCCGCGCAGTGCGATTGCTTGAGGATGACCTGGGCGTCCCGTTGTTCGATCGTCGCAATCGTGCTGTTTTTCTGACCGATACCGGGCGCAGGCTGGCAGAGGTGGTGACGCGGGGTCTGGCGGACATCGAGGACGAGGTGCAGCGCATCAGGACCAGACACGCCAATGCCCCCGTCACAGTGTCCTGCGAACCGACGCTGATGATGCGCTGGCTTATCCCGCGAATGCCCCGGTTCCATGCGGCACATCCGTCAGCAGAGATTCGCCTGCTGGCCGGTGGCGGGCCGGTATTGCTTGGATCAGGGATCGACCTCGCGATCCGCCGCAATGATTTCACATGGCCGGAAAACCATTTCGCACAACATCTGTTCAACGAACGGATTGGCCCGGTCTGCCGCCCTGACAAGGCGGCAATCTACTTTGATCATGGCCGGCTCCGGGCGGATGCGAAGGTGCTGCATACACGCACGCGGTTGTCGGCCTGGCATACATGGGCGGAAGTTTTCGGCCAGCCCTACCCCACCGGCGCCGGACAGGACTTTGAGCATTTCTATTTCAGCCTGCAAGCTGCCGTCGCAGGCATCGGCGTGGCCATCGGGCCCTGGCATCTGGTAGAAAACGACATCCGGGATGGGCTTCTCGTGGCGCCGCAAGGGTTTCGCGAGGACGGGAGCGCCTATTTCCTGCTATCGGCCCATGCGCCGAAAAGCGGCTCTGTCTCCGGGGCGTTCACGGACTGGTTGCAACTGCAGGCGTGTGACAGAGGCGAAACGCCGATTCCATGATCTGACGCGCGAATGGCCGGAAGATCTGCGCGCGCGCGAAGCACCCCGCCCTGACAGGATACAGAGGAAAAGGGGCGGACGCGGCAGTGCGCGTCGCAACGCGCCGTCAGAAAATTCCCGCGCCGGTCTCTTGCCGGATATCCGCGAGGGAAATCCTGCCCGTCGCCAGATCGGCCAGCATTGCGACATGCACTTCAAGAGCATCAATAACCGGAAAGCCCGGATCACGGCCATCGAACGCGAGCAGGAGGTCGGTTCCCGCCAAAGCCACGGCTTCGGCCCCTTGCTCCATCATTTTCCGGCCTGCATCGAAAAGCAGCTTGCGGGTGGCCTCGTCGCAGCGGCCTCCGACGGCCATGTCCTGATAAGCCTTGCCCACGGGTTCGAGGTTCTCAGGCAGCAGAACTCCGGTGCGCGTCATCTGACCGAAAAGCTTCGTGCGCATGGCTCTTGCGGTTCCCAGAAGCCCGACCTGCGAGTATCCTTTCCCGGCACAGTAAAGATCCAATGGCGTCACGGCCGAAAGCAGAGGCAAAGGGCTGAGGGCGCGTGTTTCTTCCCAGCAGAAAAGCGGGCCGATGGCGGTGATGCTTGCAAAATCAGCACCTGCCGCCCTGAGCCGGTGCAGCAGCGCGGCAAATATCTCTGCCTGTTCCTGTGCCCGACCGGCAAGGTTATTGGCCAGAACCTCACGAATATTCGCTTCAACCATCGTCAGTTCCAGCCGGCACCCGCGATCAGCCGCGATCTGGTTCAAACGTTGATAGTAAACCACCGTCGCGGCAGGCCCCAGCCCGGTAATCAAGCCGACATGCATGGCGCGCTCCCCCCAGGACCACCTGACGCCGCTATATACACTGCAACACCCTGCCGCACCACTGCGCTGCACTGATCGCGCCGACAGCGGCCGGACGGACCCGGCCAGAATCATTCGCGAGGCCAGCGCTGGGTCAGGAAGCCGCCGGCTCCTTACCATCCGTCGGCGCATAGAGTGCCGTCGGCGCCAGCCGTTTGCGCATCTGTTCGGTCAGGGCCATCACCTGCGGCGAAAGAATCCGGTTTCTGCGTGTTATCAGGTGCACATAGACCGATTGCATGGCGGACGACACGATCCTTACGGCGACCAGCTGACCGTTCGAAAGCTCGGACCTGACGCTGAATTCAGGCAGGACCGTCACCGCCCGGCGGGCGCAGGCGCTGCGGATCAGGACCGGGATCGAGTTGGAGACCAGCACCGGCGAAACAAGCTGACCACTATCCGCTGCCGCCAGATCGATCATCTGGCGGATACGGAACGCCTGCCCCATCAGGGCCAGCGGCTCGGCGCAAAGCTCGGCGATAGAAATGCTGGAGCGATCCGCAAGTGGATGCGCGGCATGCATGATTGCCTTCAGCGGAACCGCCGCACGAAACCGCGACACGACCTGTGGATGCGACAGCGGGTGGAAACCAAGCCCGAAATGCACCTCATCCTCCAGCAGAAGTCGCACCATTTCGGTCGTGTCGGTGACGCTGAGAGACAGGGTAAAGCCCGGATAACCATCCATGAACTCGTCCAGCGTGCGATAGAGCGCTTCACCCAGAAAGCCTTCGCCGATGGCGAATTTGACATGCCCGGTCCGCGCCGCCGACAGGTCACGCAACTGGGCATTCAGCATCTCAAGGCTGCTGTGCCGGTTCCGGTAGTATTCAAGCACAGCATGGCCTGCTTCGGTCAGAACGATTTCGCGGCGTCCGTGCTCGATCAGGGTGCTGCCGATCTCTCGTTCAAGCTGGGCGATCTGGCGGCTGATCGAGGACGGCGCCATCTCAAGGATTTCGCTGGCCTGACGCATCGAACCGCTGCGCCACGCCTCGTAAAGGAAGTGAATCCGCCGGTCATTGATCTGCATGCCGCCTCCTGCTGCGCAGGTCTTCGCCCCGCGCAAACAGGCGCGCGCCACCATCCGCAAAGCGCAGGACAGGCCGGGTGAAGATCATGAGTCACCGATATTTGCGGTATCCATTTGTCATCAATGCAAATTTGTTGCGTTTATTGCAATCTAAAACAGATAAACGTCGCATTGACTGCAACATGTTTTGAGCATGAAATGTATCAAGTCGCTGAATTTTCTGATCCTGCGGGCAAAGTTGCCCCGCAAGATCGGCAAACACCGCGGCCAAGAACAGCAAGAACATTCCAACAGCGAGGACGACATGGAAACGCGAGAAATCAATCCCTGGTCTTGGCAAGAAGGCTTCGGCTTTGCCCATGGCCGCGAGGTCAGCGGGGCGACCCGCATCCTGACCCTCTCGGGCCAGTGTGCCACCGACGCCACCGGTGCGCCGCAGCACAAGGGCGACATGGCGGCACAACTGGCCCTTTGCGTGGCCAATCTCGGTGAGGTCCTGGCAGCTGCCGGGATGACCTATGCCAATGTCACGGGCATCCGGGTACTGACGACCGACATGGATGCAACACTGGCCAACTGGGGCGCGCTGATCGGGCCTTTCGCCGCGCTGGGGCACCGCCCGGCCAGCACGCTCGCCGGTGTGACCCGGCTGTTTTCGCCCGACCTTCTGGTCGAGGTCGAAGCCACCGCCTGCGCCTGAGAAGCCCGACATGATCCGTGGCATTCACCACCCCGGCATCACCACCGGCGATCTGGACCGGTCTCTGGCCTTCTATTGCGGTCTTCTGGGCTTCCGGCAGGTATCGGGTTTCGGCTGGGAGGCCGGAACCGAGATGTCCGCCTTCGCAGGCCGGATCATCGGCATTCCCGAGTCCACGGCAAGGTCGGTCCTGCTGCACGCAGGCAACGCCTTTCTGGAGGTCTTCGAATACCAGACCCCGGTCTCGACCCGCAGCGATGATCGGAGCCTGTCACAGCAGGGCTTCGCGCATCTGTGCTTCGACAGCGATGACGTGATTGCCGATCACGCGAGACTGAGTGCGGCGGGCGTCACCTTCAACACGCCCCCGACGGATGTCGGCCCCATGCGGCTGTGCTTCTGCCGCGATCCCGACGGCAATTTCGTGGAACTGCAACAGATCACCGATCCGGCCAGCGACATGGTGTTGCGGTCGGTTCCGGGCTGACAAACCGCCCTGCCAAACTGTTTCCGCAAGGGTTCCGCCGCTGGCATGATCGTGCCCACGGCGCGGGACCAGTCGTGCGACCATTTTCTGCAATGAAGGAGAGACTTCATGAGCGAACCGATCCTGCGTTTTCGCGGCGGGCTGGCCCTCGCCTTTCTGCCGCCCGTCATCTTTCTGGTGATGTGCGTCCTGTTTTTCATCGTGTTCAAGGCCTTCGACATGACCGCCCTTGCAATGGGCGGCTTTGTCTCGCTGCTGGTGGGGGCGGTCTTCGCCCGCGACTATGGCAAGTTCTGGGAGCAGGTGCTGAAAGGCATCGGCAGTGAAACCTCTGTTGCCATCGTGGTGATCCTGTTTCTGGTTGGGATGATCTCGGCCATGATCAAGGCGACGGGCGTCGCCAATGGCTTTGTCTGGCTGGCCCAGGATATCGGCCTGAGTGCGGGCTATTACACCTTCTTCGTATTCATCGCAGTCAGTGTGGTTGCCATGGCGACCGGATCGTCGATCGGCACGATGTTTACCGCTTTCCCGATCTTCTACGCCGCCGGGCTGGCGATCGGCGCGCCCCCCGCGCTGCTGGCGGGGGCAATTCTGTCGGCGGCCATTCTGGGTGACAATCTCGCGCCCATCTCGGATACCACCATCATTTCTTCCTCTAGCCAGCGATTCCGCAGCCGGTCTGCGGTCGCCGATATCGGTGGCGTCGTGCGGCACCGGGCGCGCTATGCCCTGACGGCCGCGCTGATTTCGGCCGCCCTGTTCCTGGTGATCGGCCAGTCGCAGACCGCCGATACCAGCATCGTCAGCCAGTTCAGCGCCACAGCTTCGGCAATGCCGCTGTTCATGCTGATCCCAGTGGCGATCATGCTGATCGTGGCCATGGTCACGCGCGACATCTTCATGGCGGTGACGGTGGGTCTTGTCCTTGGTTCGGCAACCGGACTTGCCACCGGACTTCTGACGCCCGCGATGATCGTAGGGGTCAAGGACGGTGCGCTGAGCGGCTTCCTGTACGATGGCGTGAACTCGATGCTGGGCACGGTGGCGCTGGTCCTTTCGGTCTTCGGCATCATGGGCGTGCTGCGCGGCGCGGGCGTCATGGAACTGATGGTGGACAAGATCACCTCGGGCAAACTGTCGTCGACGCCGCGTGGGGTTGAAACCGCCATTGGCCTTGGCGTCACGGCCACGACCCTGCTGTTCGGCGGCGTGAACTCGGCGGCCATGCTGACCTTCGGCCCGGTTGCCGACGAACTGGGCGCCCGTGTCGGCCTGCACCCCTATCGCCGGGCCAATGTGATGGATTGCTTCGCGCTGGGGCTGGCCTCCGTCGTGCCGGTGCTGAGCGCCTATCTGTTCATCGGCGCCCTGCTGACCTCGGGCTATGAAGCCGCCCCGGCGCTGTCCACCTTCGATCTGTTCCCGGTCACGCTCTACCCGCTGGTGCTGACCGCGATCATGATTCTGTCGGTGATCACCGGCTGGGGACGAACCTATGAGGCGAAGGACGGTTCCGCCGTCACCTCGCCGCAACCAGTCGCCGCTGGCAATCCGGCGAACTGAACCTACTCTGACTGCAAGTGAAAGGACGTCGCAATGGACCGGACAAGTGTGGACTGGACAGGATATATTCCCGCCATCACCACCCCGTTCACCCGCAAGGGCCAGCTGGACCTCGAGGCCTTTGCCGGCCAGATGGACTGGCTGAGCACGGAAAGGATGCACGGGGTGATCCTGGCCGGGACCAGCGGCGAATGGTTCAGCCTGTCGGCCGGGGAACGGGCACAGCTCTTCGAGGCCGGGGCGCCCTATCGCAAGGCCGGGCTGACGGTGATCGGCGCCTGCAATGCCTTCACGGCGCAAGAGGCAATCCTGCATGCAAGGGCGGCGGAAAAGGCGGGGCTGGATGGTATCCTGCTGACGCCGCCGCCCTATGTCGTGCCGAACCGGGCAGAGATCGTGCAATTCTACCGCTCCGTCTCGGATGCCACCGACATTCCGATGACGGTATACAACTGGCCGCGCGGCTGTATCGTGGATATGGACCCCGATCTTCTGGATGAGCTTGCCGACATTGAAAACGTGGTGGCCATCAAGAATTCCACCGGAAATTTCGCAGGCTTTCTTGCCGCGATGTACAGGGTCGAAGGGCGGGTGCGCTATTTCGGCCTGCCCACGAGCGAACTTGGCGTCGATCTGGCGCTTCTGGGGCATGGCGACGGGCTTATGGGGTCCGGCGGTGTGCTGGGAGCCGATCACCCCGATTTCTGGCGTGCGATTGCGGCGGGTGACCGCGACAGGGCAATCCGGCTTGGCGCTCGGGACCGGGTCGTCATGCAGGCCTGGTTCACACCGGATTACGGGGTGCGCTTCGGAAATCAGCAGGCGATCATGAAAACCGCCCTGCGTTTGCGCGGTGTGCCCGCCGGTTTCGTACGCGAACCGCTGCTGGAACTGACACCCCCTGAAGTGCTGCGCATCGAGCAGACGTTGCGCGCGCTCGGGATTGAGACCGTGGCAATCTGATGGATGCGCCGTTTGATGCTGTTGTGATCGGCGGGGGGCTTCTGGGCTGTGCAACAGCCTGGATGATCGCCCGCGAGGGCGGTCGCGTGCTGCTGGTCGAACGCGACCAGATCAACCAGCACGCGTCGGGCAGAAATGCGGGCAGCCTGCATTTTCAGCTGGAATACCGCATGATCGACCGTGGCATCGAAGCGGCGCGGCAGGCGGCTGAGGCCATGCCCCTTCATCTTGAGGCGGCGCGGCTTTGGGCCGCGCTGCCCCAGCTCTGCGGTGAGCCGGTCGAAGTCCGACAGACCGGCGGGCTGATGATCGCCGAGGATGCAGGGCAGGTCGCGCTGCTGGAGCAGAAGACAGAGATCGAACGCTCCTGGGGTCTGGACAACCAACTGATCGACCGCGCAGAGATCGACCGCATCGCGCCCTATCTCTCGGACCGGGTGATTGCGGCAGCGCATTGCCCGCTGGAGGGCAAGGCCGATGCCCGCACCGCCGCGCCGGCACTGGCCCGTGCCGCCCTGCGGCTGGGGGCGGAAATCCGGACAGGCTGCGCGATTACCGGCCTGTCGCGGCAGGGCGGGGTCTGGCAGGTGCAGTTGCAGGGCGACACAGCCCGGACGGTGAGCGCCAGTGCAGTGGTGATCGCCGCCGGCGTCTGGACAACACAGCTGGGGCAGATGATGGGCGCGCATCTGCCGACGATCCCGCTGGCCCTGACCATGACGGTCACAATGCGCATCCCCAAACTGGTTCCCCATCTGGTGCAGCATGCCGGGGGGAAACTGTCTCTGAAACAGGCGCTTGACGGCAATATCCTGATTGGCGGCGGCTGGCCCGCGCGACTGCCGCTTTTGCCCGATGGCCAACCCGATCTCGACACCAGGCCCGAGCTTCTGGCCTCGTCGCTTGCCGGGAACGCTGCCATGGCAATCCGGGTTCTGCCCGAACTGGGGAAGGTGCCGACGCTGCGCAGCTGGGTTGGCACCACGACGATCACACCCGACCAGTTGCCGCTGGTCGGTCCGGTGCCCGGATATCCCGGTGCCTTCGTCGCAACCGGCGGATCGGCCTTCACGCTTGGGCCCTGTTTCGCACAGGTCTTGGCCGATCTGATCGCGGGACGGCAGGCCAGCATGGATCTCACGAAATTCGACGCGGCCAGATATGGCAGGGGGTAGGACATGACAGAAGCAAGGCGCATGACGGCGACCAGAGGCCCGGCTGTTACCTTCCATTTCGAAGGGCAGCCGGTGACGGGCTACTGCGGCGAAACGCTGGCAACGGCCCTTCTGGCTGCGCAGGTATCCGCTTTTGGCCTGACGCGCGAAGGAACTCCACGCCTGCCCTTCTGCAACATGGGCACCTGCTTTGACTGTGTTGTCACCGTCGATGGACAGAGGCTGGTGCGGGCCTGCCTGACAGAGGCGCGCGACGGTCTTTGTGTCACCCGACACCAGGCGACATGATGATGGATCTCGCGGTCATAGGCGCAGGCCCTGCCGGCATGGCCGCCGCCATCGCGGTGGCGGATGCCGGTTTTTCGGTACTGGTGGTCGACGAACAGGCGCGGGCAGGCGGGCAGATCTTTCGTCGCCCACCGCAGGAATGGGGCCAGCGGCACGGCAATTACCGCCCCTATTCCTGGGCCAAAGACCTGATCGAACGTTTCGAAGACCATCCGGGTATCACGACCGCCTTTCGAAGCACCGCGTTTGGGGTCTTGCGCGACCCCGACGACCACGCGCCGCTGCGGCTTGCCTTGCACACACCCGAAGGCGGGCGCCTTGTTGCGGCCCGCCGTCTGCTGATCGCAACCGGAGCGCATGACATGCCGGTCGCCTTCCCCGGCTGGACACTTCCAGGCGTGATGACGGCAGGGGCGGTACAGTCGCTTTTGAAAAGTCAGAAACTGCTGATGGGGCGCCGCCTTGTTCTCGCGGGGTCGCATCCGATCCTCCTGATCCTCGCCGAACAGTTGCTGGAGGCCCGCGCCGATATCGCCGAAATCGCCCTTGCCCGCGGCCTGCCGAATTTTGCCGAGATGATCGGCGCGGTCCCTGCCCTTCCCGGCCATGTCACCTTGTTTGCCGATGCGTTCCGGGCGATGGGCAAGATCATTGCACGGGGGATACCCGTCACGCGCCGGACCATAATCGACGGGGTCGAAGGCACGACAGAGGTGACCGGGGTCCGGCTGGCGGAGGTCGATGAAGGCTGGATGCGCACGGGGAAGCCGCGACATGTCGCCGCCGACCTTCTGGTGCTGGGCTATGGCTTCAACCCCTCGACCGAACTTGCGCGTCAGGCGGGTTGCAGGATGCAATGGGCCTCGGATCTCGGTGGCTGGGTAGTGGCCCATGACCAGACGTTCCAGACTTCGGCCGAAGGCGTCTTTGTCGCCGGAGAGCCGACCGGGATCGCCGGGGCCGAACGGTCCCGGGCCGAGGGGCAGATGGCCGGTCTGGGCATCGCCGCATCGCTTGGGGTTGCGGCAGATCCGACGCAGCGCAGGCGGGCGGGCCGCATTCTGGCACGGGCGGGCCGGTTTTCCCGCGTGATCCAGACCATGTTCGAACCGAAACGCGAGGCACTGGCACGGCTGTCAGGGGCTGAGGACGTGATCGTTTGCCGCTGCGAGCTGATCCGCAGCGGTGCGCTGGATGCAGCGCTGCGCAAGAACCCCTTCCTGTCCACCGCAAGCGCGGTGAAACTTGAATGCCGCACGGGTATGGGACCCTGTCAGGGCCGATATTGCGAAGGGACGGTGGCTGCTCGTCTGGCCACCACACGCGGCGCAACCATCCCGGAGTCCGGCTTCTTCAATGCGAACTTCCCTGTGAAACCCGTTCCTCTCCAATCCCTGTGCGATCTGGAAAGATCACAAGAGGAGCACATCCCGGCCACCACTCCCGCGACCTACCCCGCCGCCAGTCGATAGCCTACGCCCGGCTCGGTGAAGATCCACCGCGGATCGGCGGCATCGTCGCCCAGCTTGACGCGCAACTGGCGGATGTAGACCCGCAGATACTGGCTGTCCCCGGCATGGGCAGGCCCCCAGATCGCCCGGAGGATCATGTCCTGCGTGACCAGCCGCCCTGCATGACTGGCAAGAAGCCACAGGAGGTCGAATTCCTTGCGGGTCAGGCGCAGATCCTCGCCGGAAAGGCTGGCGCGATGGTCTGCGGCGTCAATTTCCAGCGGGCCGAGCGTCAGGAACGCGCTGCCGCCCTCGACCGCGCGGTCGCGCAGCAGGCCGCGCAGCCGCGCCAGCAATTCGCCTGTTGAAAATGGTTTGGTGACGTAATCCTGCGCGCCGGCATCCAGTGCGGCGATCTTGCCCGCCTCGTCGTTGCGCACCGACAGCACAAGAACCGGCATCTGCGTCCACTCCCGCACCCCGCGCAGCACGCTGATCCCGTCAGCATCCGGCAGACCGAGGTCAAGGATCATCGCGGCCGGAGCTTCTTTCGCGGCCAGGGCCAGCCCCTCGTGCGCCGTTGCCGCTTCGGACACCAGATGCCCCTCGGCCTCCAGCGCGATACGCAGGAAACGGCGGATCGGAGCCTCGTCCTCGACGATCAGGATGCGGGCGGTCATGCAGATACCTCGGGATTCCAGAGCGGCAGGTCAAGCGTGATCCGCGTGCCATGCCCGTCAGGATGAACGGCTTCGGCCCGGATACGCCCGCCATGGGCTTCGACGATCCCCTTGCAGATGGCAAGGCCCAGCCCGGTGCCGGACTGCCCTCCATCGCCTTGATCGGCGCGCCAGAACATGTCGAACACCTGTGTTTCGGCGCCCGGAGGCAGGCCGGGTCCGTCATCCTCGATCACCAGCACGGCGCGGCCACGCTCGGTCCGGGCCGACATGCGGATCGGGCTGCGGGGCCCGGCATATTTGCGCGCATTGTCGAGAATATTGACCAGAACCTGTTCGATCAGCACCGGGTCCACCTCGGCCGGGGCCATGTCAGCGGGGATCGCCACCTCAACAGGCTGATCACGCAGCGCACCTCGCAGTCGATGGCGGGCTGCACCGGCCAGTTCACGCAGATCGACCGTGGTGGTGCGCGGCTTCAGCGCGCCGTGACCCAGCCGGGTCATGTCCAGCAGGTTCTGGATATAGCGGTCCAGCCGTTCACCCTCTTCGCGAATGGTATCGACCAACTGGGCGCGGCCATCGGGCGCCAGCCCGGCCTGATCCAGCCCCTCGGCTGCGCCGAGGATCGACACCAGCGGCGTGCGCAGATCGTGGCTGACCGAGGAAAGCAGCGCGACGCGCAGGCGCTCTGTCTCGCTCAGCACCCGGCTTTGCGCCAGATCATCGGCCAGCCGCACCCGCTCCAGCGCCAGCGCGACCTGATCGGCCAGCGCCTCGACCAGATGCCGGTCGCCTGGGGCGGGTTCACGCCCGTCGGCATAAGTCAGCCCCAGCACACCGATACGTCGCTCTGCCGCCGAAAGCGGCAGGAACAGCCAGCGCGAGGCAGGCAAGGTGGCCGATCCCCGGCCCGCCGGTTCACCCTTGTCATATGCGTAACGCGCAGCCGAAGTTTCGCGCGGCTCCATCCGGTCTTCGGGCGGGAAGGCACCGACAACGGCCAGTTGCCCCGCATCATCGGGCAGCAGCAGGATGGTTTCGCATTCCAGCACGGCAGCGACATGGCTGACCGCTGCCCAGACCACATCATCGACCGAAGCCGCCGCCGCCGCGCGGCGCGAGAAATCGTAAAGCTTGCGGGTGCGGTCAGAAATCGCCCGTTGCAGGATGGCCCGGTCCCGCAGCCGGGCCGCCAGATTGCCGGTCAGGATCGAGGCCGCCAGGAACAGCAGCAGCGTCAGGAACTGGCCCTGGCTCCAGATCCTCAATGAGAAGCGCGGCTCGGTGAAAAGGACATTGTAGACCAGAAAACTGAGCACGGCCGCCGCGACAGAGGGCCAGCGCCCAAGCCGGGCTGCGACAGCGACGACCATGGTCATATACAGCAGCGACAGGCTGAAAACCGGGATAAAGCGGTCGGCCAGAACCGCAAGCAGCGTGGTTGCCGCCACCGCCCCGGCCACCAGCGCGAAATTGCGACCGGCATCGGGCAAAGAAGGGCCCGCCGCGCGGGGCGTCCGGCGGCCGGGGCTATCTTCGTCGGTCACCAGCGTAAGCTCGAACCGGGTCGCACCGCGCAGGAGACCCGCCACCACCTGTTCCTGCGGGCGGGGCATCAGGCGGCGGGCCAGAAACCCGCGGACGGGCGGACGCGGAACCACAATCCGGCGGACATTGTGGCGGCGGGCAAAATCCAGCAACTCTGCCTCTGCCGCGCCGTCGGCCTGCAGAACAGTCACCTCGGCGCCCAGCCGTTCGGCAAGCCGCAGGGCGGGGCTGGTGCTGTCTTCGGCGCGGGCCTCGGCGCGCAGGCTGGTCAGGGCGACGGCCAGCCACTCCACCCGCGCCCGATCGGCCGAACGTTTGGCGATCCGAACCGCGTCGCGCCCGATCGAACCTTCCGGCAGCACGACGAGAATGCGCTCCTGCGTGGGCCACGGCCCCTCGATGGCATGGACGGCCATGTGCTCCTGCAACTGGGCATCGACCCGGTCGGCTGCCGTCCGCATCGCCAGTTCGCGCAGCGCCGTCAGATTGCCCTTGGCGAAGAAATTCGCCACAGCCCGCGCGGCCTGATCCTGAACATAGACCTTCCCCGCGCGCAGGCGGGCAATCAGCTCGTCCGGCGAAAGATCGATCAGCGCAATTTCATCGGCGGATTCCAGCACCGAATCCGGCACTGTCTCGCGCACGCGTACCCCGGTGATCCGGGCCACGGTGTCATTGAGTGTCTCGACATGCTGCACGTTCAGGGTGGTATAGACGTCGATCCCCGCCGCCAGCACATCCTCGACATCCTGCCAGCGCTTGTCATGCTGCCCGCCGGACAGGTTGGAATGCGCCAGCTCGTCGATCAGCGCCAGATCAGGCCGCCGTGCGATCAGCGCCTCAGTGTCCATTTCCTGAAGGATGCGGCCATTGTGATAGACCGGGCGGCGGGGCAGCACGTCCAGCCCGCGCAACATCGCCTCTGTCTCGGCCCGGCCATGGGTCTCGACCACGCCGACCAGCACTTTGGTGCCCTCGGCCGCACGGCTGCGCGCGGCCTGAAGCATGGCATAGGTCTTGCCGACCCCGGGCGCCGCACCCAAAAAGACCTTGAGATGCCCCCGGCCTTCGCGGCGGGCGGCGGGCAGAAGGGCCTCTGGCGTGGGGCGGGCGGGGTCGGGCAAGGCGCGCTCCTCAGTTCGTGCCAGCAGGCGGCAGCGGCAGGGCGGCGTCAAGAGCCAGATTGAGCCGCAGCACATGCACACGCGGCTGGCCGTAAAGCCCCAGCCAGGGCGCCTCGGTCGCGGCCGTGATCAGCGCCAGCACATCGGCCACCGGCACGCCCCGCGCGGCGGCGATCCGGGCCGCCTGCCCCTGCGCATTTTCCGGCGACACATGCGGATCAAGCCCCGAGCCAGAGGCTGTCACCGCATCAACCGGCGGCGATACACCGTTTTCCGCCTGCCATGCCGCGCGCCGCGCGCCAATCGCGTCGCGCAAACCGGCCGAGGCAGGACCAAGGTTCGATGCACCCGAAGGCATGGCCCCGTAATCGCTGGCCGACGGACGGGGGTGCAGGTACTCAGGCCGCGCGAAGGCCTGCCCGACCAGATCAGACCCGACAGGCAGACCATCGCGGAACACGAGACTGCCGCTTGCGGCACCGGGCGCGACAAGCCGCGCAATCCCGGTCATGGCCAGCGGATAGGCCAGCCCGGTCAGCAGGGTCATGGCCAGCAGCAGGACGAAAGCGGGGCGAAGTTGGGTCAGCATGACAAATCTCCGTTCAGGCCAGACCGAGGGCGGACACGGCCATGTCGATGGCCTTGATCCCCAGAAAGGGCACGATCAGACCGCCGAGGCCGTAGATCGTCAGGTTCCGGCGCAACAGCGCCGCCGCACTGCCGGGCGCATATTTCACCCCGCGCAGCGCGAGGGGGATCAGCGCCACGATGATCAGCGCATTAAAGATCACCGCCGCCAGAATGGCGCTTTGCGGGCTGGACAGACCCATAACGTTCAGCACACCCAGCCCCGGATAGGCGGCGACAAAGATCGCCGGCAGGATGGCGAAATATTTGGCGACATCATTGGCGATACTGAAGGTGGTCAGCGCGCCCCGGCTGATCAGCAGTTGCTTGCCCACCAGCACCACCTCGATCAGTTTGGTCGGATCACTGTCAAGGTCGATCAGGTTCGCCGCCTCCTTCGCGGCTGGTGTGCCCGAGTTCATCGCAACACCCACATCGGCCTGCGCAAGCGCGGGCGCATCGTTCGAACCGTCGCCACACATTGCCACCAGCCGCCCGCCCGCCTGTTCCCGGCGGATATACTCCAGCTTCATCTCGGGCGTGGCCTCGGCCAGAAAATCATCTACCCCGGCCTCGGCGGCGATGGCAGCGGCAGTCAGGGGGTTGTCGCCGGTGATCATCACCGTGCGGATCCCCATGGCTCGCAGTTCGGCGAACCGTTCGCGCACGCCGGGTTTCACCACGTCCTTCAGATGGATGGCACCCAGAAGCCGGTCGCCCTCGGCCACCAGCAAGGGTGTCCCGCCGGAACGCGCGATTTCATCGACCCGCGCCCGCAGCGCCGCATCCAGCCGGTGCCCGACAAACCGCTCGACGGCATCCACGGCGCCCTTGCGCAGTGTTCGGCCAGGCAGATCAACACCAGAAAGCCGTGTCTCGGCGCTGAACAGGACCGGCTGTCCCCCGGCCTCCGCAGCGGCCAGTTCCGGCTGCATCCGGCGCGCGAGGTCTACGATGCTTTTGCCCTCGGGCGTCTCATCCGCCAGAGATGCCAGACAGGCTGCGTGCACCAGATCCCGCTCCGCCACGCCCTGTGCGGGAAGGAAGGCATCAGCCATGCGGTTGCCGAAGGTGATCGTGCCTGTCTTGTCCAGCAACAGCGTATCCACATCGCCCGCCGCCTCGACCGCGCGCCCGGATTTCGCGATGACATTGGCGCGCACCAGACGGTCCATCCCCGCGATGCCGATGGCTGACAAAAGCCCGCCGATCGTCGTCGGGATCAGGGTCACGAAAAGAGCGGCCAGCGTAACCACCGGGATCACGATGCCCGAGTAGCGTGCGAAAGGGTCCAGCGTCACGGTGACGATGAGGAAGATCAGTGTCAGCCCGCACAGCAGGATGTTCAGGGCGATCTCGTTCGGCGTCTTCTGACGTTCTGCACCCTCGACCATCGCGATCATCCGGTCCAGAAAGCTTTTGCCCGGTTCTGCCACGATGCGCAGGATCAGGCTGTCAGACACGATCCTTGTGCCGCCGGTGACCGAGGATCGGTCGCCCCCGCTCTCACGGATCACCGGGGCGCTTTCGCCGGTGATGGCGCTTTCATCGACCGAGGCAACGCCCCGGATCACCTCGGCATCGGTGGGGATCAGGTCGCCCGCATCGACGCGAACAAGCTGTCCCGCGCGCAAAGTGGCCGATGGCACAAGGCTCGGCTCAGGGCTATCCTCGCTGGCCAGCAGTTTCACCATGGTTTCGGCCTTGGTGGCCCGCAGGCTGTCGGCGCGTGCCTTGCCGCGCCCTTCGGCCAGGGCTTCGGCAAAATTGGCGAAGATCACGCAGACCCAGAGCCAGAAGGCGATTTGCAGCGTGACACCCCAACCGGGCGCGCCGGTCATCAGGTCACGCAGCGCAAGAATTGTGGTCAGCGCCGCAGTAACAGCGGTCACGCAGATCACCGCATTGCGGATCAGGGCGCGGGGGTGAAGCTTGACAAACGCGGTCTTCAGCGCCGCCGGATACAGCCCGGACCGGGCGGTGGACGGGATGGACATGGGATTGAATCCTGTCAGGGGAAAAGGCGGCCGCGTCCCGGCCGCCCGGAATGTCAGTCGCTTTGGCCAGCAGTCAGCGCGGCCTGTTCGGCGATGGGACCAAGCGCCAGAACCGGAAAGAAAGTCAGGGCGCCCAGCACCAGCACAGTCAGCACCAGCAGCAGGACAAACAGCGGCCCATGCGTTGGGAAGGTGCCTGCCGTCACCGGAGCGCGGGATTTCGCGACCAGCGATCCGGCGATGGCCAGCATCGGCAGGATGATCGCATAGCGCCCCATCAGCATGAGAAGACCAAGCGCCGTCGTTTGCCAGGGCGTTGCCGCGCCAAACCCGGCGAAGGCCGAACCGTTGTTCCCCACGGCCGAGGAATATGCGTAGAGGATCTCGCTCAGGCCATGCGGACCGGCTTCTTGCAGCGAGACCAGCGCGGCGGGGACCGTGGCCGAAAGCGCCGCCCCGCCCAGGATGCCCAGCGGCATCGACAGAAAGGCGAGCATGGCCAGCGTGACCTCGCGCCCCTCGATCTTGCGACCCAGATATTCCGGCGTACGTCCCACCATCAGGCCCGCCAGAAACACAGCCAGCACGACGTAAAGCAACATACCGTAAAGCCCTGCCCCCACGCCGCCAAAAATCACCTCGCCCACCTGCATGTTGACCAGTTGCACCAGCCCCGACAGCGGCATGAAACTGTCATGCATTGCATTGACGGACCCGTTCGAGGCGGCGGTGGTCGCAGCCGCCCAGAGGGCCGAGAGGCCCGCACCAAAGCGCAGTTCCTTGCCTTCCATGTTCGGGCCGGGGTTCAGCACGGGATTTCCTGCCGTCTCGGCCCACCAGATGATCAGAAGCCCGGCAACGAACATGAGGCCCATAGCCGCGAAGATCGCCCGGCCCTGCCGCCGATCCGCCGCCATGCGCCCGAACAGGAAGCAGAAGGCGACCGGGATCAGCAGGATCGAAAAGCATTGCAGCATGTTCGACAGGATCGTGGGATTCTCGAACGGATGGGCGGAGTTCACACCGAAGAAACCGCCGCCATTCGTGCCCAGTTGCTTGATTGCAACCTGCGCCGCCACCGGCCCTCGCGGGAGTATCTGCCCGGCGCCCTCCAGCGTGGTGACATGGGCAGCCCCCTGTAAAGTCTGCGGCACGCCTTGCAGCACCAGCGCAAATCCGAGGATCGCGGCCAGCGGCAAAAGCACATAAAGCACCGACCGCGTCATGTCGGCCCAGAAATTGCCCAGCCCCGCACCTTTCGGCCCGGTAAAGCCCCGGATGACCGCCACACCCACCGCCATGCCAGTCGCGGCAGACACGAAGTTCTGCACCGTCAGCCCGGCCATCTGCGACAGATAGCTCAGCTGTGTCTCGCCGGAATAAGCCTGCCAGTTGGTGTTGGTGACGAAGCTGATCGCGGTATTGAAGGCCAGATCCGGGGGCATGCCGGAGATGGCGGCAGGGTTCAGCGGCAGCACGCCCTGCAGGCGCAGGATCGCGTAAAGCGCAAGAAACCCGAGGCCGTTGAACGCCAGAACCGCCAGCGCATAAGCCTTCCAGCCCTGCGCATTGTCGGGCCGGATGCCCGCCAGCCGGTAGAACCTCTGTTCCACCGGCGCCAGAACCGGCGACATCAGGTTGCGGCGCCCGGCAAAGACGCCGGACATATGCGCGGCCAGCGCCCAGCCCGCCGCAGTCAGAACCGCGCAAAACAGGGTATATCCAAGAAGATCCTGCATGATGCCCCCGTCAGAACCGGCCGGGGCGGATCAGCGCCAGCACCAGAAAGCCGAAGACCCCAACAGCGGCTGCGAGGCCAAGGATGATGTCAAACATGGATACCCCCTCAGATCCGCGCGATCAGAAAGGTGAGGCCGGAGAAGGCGGCAAACCCGCCAAGCCCCAGCGCAAGATAAATCAGGTCAGCCATTGCAGCTCTCCCCCAAGGGTTTACTGGCAGAGCTTCCGGCGCTGGCCCGCAAAGGGGCTATTCGGAAGTGTCGGGTGCAGCGTAAAGAACGCGTGAATCCGGCCAGCGCAGGCGGCTCATATACAACAGGTAAACACGCGGTCCCGTCCGCCATTGCTGCCGCCTTGCCGGCCGGAATTCTTTTGTAATTCGGCGCGTTAGGCGGCACCAGCGTCGAACCAGCCCTGATCGGCAGCTATCTGTTGATGATGGCGCTCGTCGGCTCGCATGCCTTCAACGTTGCGCCCGTTATCGCATCCGTCGTTCCGTGAGGCGCGCATCTTTTCCCTTCGCGGATGGCCAGCCGGATCGAAACCTGCTTCGTCGCTTCCTCAAGCGCCATCAAAGAATGGTCGCCTCCCCACCGCTGCGCTGCATCTCCTCCGAGATGAGTTCGGCCAGCGGCATCAGGGCATAATCCTTGAAGGCCAGCGTCGGGCCATGAAACAGCTCCAGCGCATGACAACGCTCGGTCAGCGCCGTCACCGGCGGCGCCCCGGCTGTGGAAAAGCGCGCATAGGCACGGGCAATCGCTGCCCGTGTCGCGGACCCGGCTTCAGGCCGGTCGTCAAACAGTGCGATCAGCGCCGCCACCAGATCGGCAAAGGGCAGCGCCCCCAGGGCCAGCGCGCACTGAAGGTCCGGGGCGGGAAAGTTTTGCGGCATGTAAAGCCCGCCATCCGGTGCCGTGCCCCGCGTCAACAAGGCCCGCAGCGGGACGGGTGCCGCGTGGCCGCGCGTGCTTGTAAAGATCATAGCTTCTCCTTCCCGGCGACAAGGGTCATCCCCTGCCCGCGATCGCGTAAAAACAACAGAAAGTCCGGCGATGCTTCCCCTACAGGCACGGGCGCGTGCAGATCACAGGCGCGTGCCTGAAACGGACCAGCACCATCCAGCTCACGGGCAATCCGTTCGGCCTGACCCGCCTCTCCGATGATTTCAAGCAAGACCGGCATCGGGATATCCCTTCCTTTCCGGCAGAATACCGGCCCCACCCGCCGAAAATCTGCAATCTTTTAGCCAGTTCCGGGCTTTTCCCGCGCAGACGCGACAACCTGCGCGGCGATGCGGTGTCACCCCCGATTCAGGCAGATGGCGCGCGGCTCGGTCATCTCCTCATAGGCAAACCGGACACCTTCGCGCCCCAGGCTGCCATATTTGAACCCGCCAAAGGGCATGGCATCAAAACGGTAATCCGAACTGTCGTTGATCATCACACCGCCAGCCTCGATCCGCTCGGCTGCCGCCAGTGCGGTTTCAAGGCTCGCAGTGAAAATCCCCGCATGCAGGCTGAACGGGATCGCATTGGCGCGGGCAATCGCCTCCTCGAAATTATCGAACGGCTCCAGCATCACGACCGGCGCAAAGGCCTCTTCCTGCCACAGCGCCGCCGCATGCGGCACACCTTCCAGCACGGTCGGGGCATGCAGCGCGCCCTGCCGCTGGTGCCCGCACAGGACTGTCGCCCCAAGTGCCACCGCTGCCTCTGTCCGCGCGGCGATCAGACCTGCCGCCGCCTCCGAGATCATCGGCCCCATATCGCTGTCCTCTGCCATCGGATCGCCTGTCACCAGCGCCCGTGTGGCCGTGACAAAGCGATCCCGGAAGGCCTCATAGACCGGGCGGGCGATCAGCCGCCGCTGCGCGCCGATGCAATTCTGCCCTGCCGCCCAGAACGCCCCCGACACACAACCCGCCACCGCCTTGTCCAGATCGGCATCGGCCATCACGATCACAGGGGCATTGCCCCCAAGGTCCATCGCCAGCTTTTTCAGCCCCGCCGCCGCTGCAATCGCCTCGCCGGTGCGGAAGCCGCCGGTAAAGCTGACCATCCGAACATCGCGGGCCGACACCAGCGCCCGGCCCAGCTCGGCCCCGCCGATCATCGGCGTCACCACCACCTCCGGCAAACCGGCTGCAACCAACGCATCCACCAGCGCCAGCGCCGAGAGCGGCGCGAGTTCCGACGGTTTCAACAGAACCGCGTTGCCTCCGGCAATGGCGGGGCCAAGCTTATGCGCCACAAGGTTGAGCGGATCGTTGAAGGGCGTGATGGCCGCAATCATTCCCAGGGGCTCACGCGTGAACCAGCCCTGACGGCTTTCCGACCCCGGAAAGGCATCAAAGGGGATCACCTCGCCACCCCCGCGACGCGCCTCATCCGCCGACAGGCGCAACGTGTTCACACAGCGCGCCACTTCCTTACGGGCCTGCCGGATGGTCTTGCCCGCCTCCAGCACGATGCGCCGGGCAAAGATTTCGGCGTCAGCGGCGATCTGCGCCGCCGCCCTGTCCAGAATGGCGGCGCGGGCATGACGGGGCAAGGCCCGCGCCACCCCGGCCCCGATCCGCGCCCGCGCCAGCAAGGCCGGCAGATCGGCGACCTGGGTTTCAGGAACATCCGCCAGCCAGGCTCCATCAAAGGGAGAGCGGACTGCAATGGTCGGGGTGAGAGTCATCTCGCGCGGGGTGAGCGGGGCTTGCAACGTCATTCTGCGGCCTCGCAGCATTTGGCGGCAACCCCGTCGCGATGCAGCGCGATGATATCCGAGAGGATCGCATAGGCGGTTTCCACCCGTCCGGCGCCCGGACCCGAGATCGTCACATCCCCCAGAAGATCGGTGGCAAAGGTCACCGCATTCACTGCGCCGCTGATCCCCGCCAGTGGATGCGACAGCGGCAGGCATTTCGCCTGCACCTGCGCCGTTACCTGACCATCCGCCTGCCGCATGGCAGAGCCGATAAGTTTCCAGCGCCGCCCCTGCGCCGCCGCCTCGGCCAGATGCGCAGGCGTAATGGCAGTGATCCCAGAACACTCTACCTGAGCAGGCAGAAGATCAGCCCCCAGCAGCTCATTTGCCAGGATCACGACCTTAAGCCGCACATCATGGCCCTCCACATCCGCCGTCGGGTCGGCCTCGGCATAGCCTGCGGCCTGTGCCTCGTGCAGCGCTGCCGCGAAATTCAGCCCCGCCTCCATCCGGCCCAGAATGAAATTGGAGGTGCCATTCAGCACGCCCTTGAATCCGGTGATCTGTGATCCCGCCAAAGCCTCACGCGCAAGGCGCAGCACCGGCGTGCCGCTCATCACGCTGCCTTCGCATTCGAACCGCAGGCCAAGACGATTGGCCTGTTCCGTCAGCGCGCGGGCTGCCAGCGCCACCGGCCCCTTGTTGTTGGTGACGACATGGCGCCCTGCCGCCACCGCCGCGCGGCAATGCGAGATGGCAGGCTCCCCCGTCTGCGCATCGGTGAAAGTGGCCTCGACCACGATATCGGCCGGGGCGTTGCGCACCACGATCAGACTGCGCGGATCGGCGCTGCCCCCCGAAAGAGCCGCAAAGCCACCCGGCTCGAACCGGCTCCGGGTCAGAACCCGCGGGTCAATGCCACCCGGCGCAATGATCGAGCCCAGTGTCAGATCGCTGACCCCGACGATCATCAGCCGAAAGCCAAGCTCGCGCTGCCAGACATCGTTCCGGGTGACGATCAGTTCGGCCAAAGCGCGGTTCACGCCGCCAAACCCGATCAGAGAAATGCTGTAGGTGGTGGCTGTCACGGTGTCGCTCCCTGCTGTGCATGCCTGAACCAAGGCTGGCCTGCTGCCACCGCTTCCACCACCTGGCAGTCACACCAAACTGCGGCGCATTTTGCGCAGCCGATGCGCCGAAAGCGCAGCGGTGACGGATCGCCCTGCCGATTCATCCAGTTCCATCGCATCTTCCCGCCGGCTCTGTCCGGCCCTTCGCATGCCAGATGTCTCCGGGGCTTTCGACAGAACTGCCCTGAATTGTCTGCAAAAAAACCGGCTCGCGCGCGGCGAGCCGGAGTTTGGGCGCCCTCCGGGGAGGGAGGCAGCGCCGTTAATCAGAGATCTTCCCGCGCCGGCAGTTCATGCCCGGCATCGCAGTCCACACGGGCAAAGGCCCCAAAGCCGGTATGGACCCAGTCTTTGCCCACAGTTGCCGCAAGGAACTCATCGCCGTTGCCGCGACCCAGTTCGGCCTGCGGATGGTTCGGCAATACCAGCGCCTTCATCAGCAAGAGGTAGGCTGTAAAGCCTGCCGGAAAGCCGATGACGAAGGCGTATTGTGACCACCAGGCCGCAAGGCCGCCAGCAATGAACCACGCCAGCAGGCCCGCAATGTTGAAGCCCCCCGTGTAACGGTACTGTCCGTTTGAGTTGAACAGATCCGGCACGTTCAGCTTGCGACCCCGAAGCGCGTAATAATCCGCCACCATGATGCCGCCAATGGCCGACAGGAAGGCGCCATAGTAGCCGAGGAAGACAAAGAGATTGCCCAGAATTTCCCACGGAAAGCAAAGTGTACCGACAACACCTGCCAGCGCCACGCCAGTCTTGTAGGTGATGGCACGCGGCGCAAGGTTGATGAAGGTCAGCGCAGCGGGGATCAGGTTGGCAGAGTTGTTGGTAGACCACTGCGCCAGAACGACCAGAGCCAGCAGGATCACCAGCGCCATTCCCTGCGCATCGCCCTGAATCACCTCGACGGGGTTCCAGTTGCCGGTTGCGATGAACGACACCGCCCCGATCCCCGCAATCATCGCCTGCGTTACCGGCAGCGCCAGAAGCTGCGCCGCAAAGATGTTGCGGTTGCGGGCGAAGAAGCCGCGCTGACGTGTCCCGGTTCTCACAAAGCGCGTCAGGTTGGGAATATCGATGGCCAGAGTAGACCAGAAGCCCATGTTCGCAATGAACAATACCAGCAGCGATATCTGCCCTTCGGCGCGGAAGGTCCAGATATTCAGCCCGTTGGTCCGGGCAAGCCCTTCCAGCGAGAAATACATCCACACCGAAATCGCGATGATCGCAGGTGCTGCTAGGGCGGCGAGGCGCTCCACCGACTTCATTCCCAGCATGGTGTTGCCGATCTGGACAAGGCCGAACACCAGATACCAGACGAACCAGTTGGAAAAGCCCAGGAAATATTCTCCGATCCCGTTCAGCGCCAACGCCCCCAGATAGGTCTGGATACCGAACCACATCGCGGCAACCAGCCCGCGTGACACCGCCGGAAGATGTGTGCCGTGGATACCGAAGGGCGCGCGCAGATACACGGCGAAGGACAGGCCGTGTTCAGTGCCGATATCCGCGGTCAGGATCATGAAAGCGCCTATGGCAAGGTTCGCGGCAAAGATAGTCAGGATCACCGTGGTCAGCGAAAATCCCCCGGCAACGCCGCTCGCGCCCAGCGAATAGGTGGCGATGATCACAGCGATGCCGACCCAGATCCACGCATAGCCCAGCATCCCGATGGGCCTCTGACAGGCCCTTGTGGGCAGGATACTTTCCTCGATAAGCGCGGTTCGGTCAGATGACTGAGCGCCCGTGTTGTCTGTCGTTGTCATGGTCACGTTTTCCCTGTTGTCGGGATGAGTGTTTTCTTCGTGCACCGCCTTCACGCGGGCCCGTGTCATCCCTGGATGAGAGAAGGGGCCGCATGCGGCGGCCCCTTTCGCTGTCAGCTGGCTTTCTGCATGGCGGCACGGCGCTTTTCAGTCGCGGCCATGTCCACCGTTTCGGCGTCAATGTCGAGGATGACCCCATATACCTCGCGCGCATCGGCGACGGTGCAGAACCCGTCAAGCACGTCTTCCAGCACCTTTACGGGCGGACGGTTCAGCGGATCGCCGTACCCGCCGCCGTTCGGGCTGTAGTAGGTCATCACATCATTGGCCTCGACAGCCAGACCCGAGAACTTCGACGGCATCTCGCGCAGGTCTCCGGGGCGGTTCGGGTTGGTGATGGTGCAGCGGCCCACCGTCCCGTCCCGCCCGCCAAAGATGCCCCAGGGCGCATCCGTGTGCCGTTCGGATTCGTGGGTGATGAAGGCGGTCGTCAGCACCCGCTGAGCCTTGACCACCCCGATACCGCCACGGAACTCTCCAGCGCCGGGCGGCTGGTCGTCGCGCAATTCATAGCGGTCGCAGATCATGGGAATATGCATCGCAAGATCTTCAAGCGGGTTGTTGCGCGTATTGGCCATCAGGTTGTCAATGCTGTCAGGACCATCCGAACGGGGACGCCCGCCATAGGCGCCTTCGTTGACCTCAAGAAACACCCAGTATTCACCGGACGGCCGCACGCCCGAATAGGCCGCGAAGCTGATCGAGGCCGAAGACCCTGCAATCACTTTTTCCGGCATCACAGGGGCCAGCGCGCGGATAATCAGGTCGATCATGCGGTTGCACTGGGTAAAGCGTGCCTCCGCGCTGGCGGGGGCACGGGGGTTGAAGATCGACCCCAGAGGCGCTGTCACCCTGATCGGGCGGAAAGACCCTTCATTCGACGGGACACGCACATCCGAGGTGGCGGCATCCAGCAGGAGCTTGCGAAACCCTGCATAAGCCGCGACCTTGGTCGACCCCTCGAAGGGCACGTTATAGGCGGTCGGCGTCTGATCGGCGGAACCCGTCAGATCCACCTCCACCTCATCCCCCCGCACGCGGACAGTGACCTTGACCTTCAGCTGCCTGTCGCGGTTGCGCCCGTCATCGTCCAGCCAGCCTTCGGCGGTATAGTCGCCATCGGGAATTTCGCTGATGCGCTGTCGCGTCATGCGTTCGGCATAATCCATCAACTGGTTCGCCGCACCGAAGACCGTTGCCTCACCATATTTGTCGAGCAGCTCGACAAACCGCTTCGCCCCCAGCCGGGCCGAGGCAATCTGCGCTTCGATATCCGCCACGAGCTGCTGTGCGGCGCGGCTGTTGCGGCGGATGTAGTTCCACATCGCGTTGTTGGGTTCACCCTTGCGGTAGAGCTTGGTCCCCGCGAAAAGCATACCTTCGGCATAGACGTCGGGCACATCGATGATCAGGCCCGGCGTCGCGGCGCCAATATCGACATGGTGCGCCGTGTTGCCCGCGAAGCCCACCAGCCGTCCCTGATAGAAAACAGGCACCACGATGGCGAGGTCGGGCGTATGACTGGACCCGAAATAGGGGTGGTTATGAACGACCACATCCCCCTCGTACCATGTGTCATCCTCCAGCGTTTCGGCGATGCCCCGCAGATAGCCGGGGATCGACCCGATATGCATGGGCGTCGATTCCGACTCGCACAGCGTGTTGAAGTTCACATCAAACAGACCCGCACCAAGATCCTGGCTTTCTCGGATGATCGAGGAAAAGGACATGCGATAGAGGACGTGCCCCATCTCTTCCGCAATGGTTTCAAAGCTGCCGCGGATCACCTGCAGCGTGATCGGATCGACGGTGATGGCATCAGGATTGGTCATGACATTCATGGGCGTGTCTCCTTACGCGCCGATCAGGCGGATGCGGGTGTTCCCGTAATCCAGCGTCTCGGCCACATAGCCGGGCGGGACGAGGGTCGTCGCGTTGTGCTGGTGCAAGAGCGCCGGTCCCGGAACGCGGTCACCCGCCAGAAGCCTCGTGCGGTCATAACGCGGGGTTTCCAGCGTCCGGCCATCATCAAAGGTCGTCGGGCGCACGAACATCAGCGCACGGTCGATGCCGGAACCGTCGGTCCGAGGGATTGCCGGGATCTCGATCCTTCGGACCGCAGCGGACCCGATGGCCCGAAGCGTGATCAGTTCCACTTCGGCCTTGCGGTAGCTGTAGCCATAATCCTGCTGATGCTGGTCGTGGAAGCTGTCGGTGATGACATGCACATTCTGCCGGACAACCGGCCCTTCGGGCATCACCGCGCGCAATTCGAAACCCTGCCCATGATAGCGGCATTCCGCAATCACGGTGATGGTCTGCTGGTCGCGTGGAATGCCGTCATTGTCCAGTTCTGCCTGAACCCGGTCCCGCAGGGAGGCGACGGCAGCATTGATGCGCACAAATTCCGCCTCTCCCGCCTTCAGCAATTCGACGATCACCGCTTCGGTGTGTTCATATTGCAGATCGGTCTTCAACAGCCCGACTGCGGCGGTGATGCCTGGCGCGACGGGCACGATCACGTCCTTGCAGGACATCGCCTCGGCCAGCGCGACACCATGCAGCGGACCCGCCCCGCCAAACGGCATGATCGAGAATTCACGCGGGTCGATGCCCCGGGCGACCGAGTTTGACCGGATCGCCAGCGCCATGTTGTTGTTGATGATACGGATGATTCCCAGCGCCGCCTCCTTGACCGTCATGCCCAGCGGAACGGCAATCTTTTCCTCTATCGCTTTGTGAGACAGGCTTGCATCCAGCTTCAGATCGCCCCCCAGCGCCATATCTGGGTCCAGCCGTCCCAGCACGATCTGCGCATCGGTTACAGTGGGTTCGGTGCCGCCACGGCCATAGCAGGCAGGCCCCGGTTCCGATCCGGCCGAACGCGGGCCGACATGGAAAGCCCCCGCCTCGTCGATATAGGCAACCGATCCGCCGCCCGCACCGATGGTGACAAGGTCAATCATCGGCGTCAGCACGGGATGGCCTGACACATAGGTGTCGCGCGGGTTCATGATCTTCACCGCGCCCGCAGGAATGGTGGAAATATCTGCCGAGGTTCCGCCGATATCGACGGTAATGATGTTGGCTTCACCCGCCATCGCGCCTTCGGAAGCGCCGCCGATAACCCCGCCCGCCGGGCCGGACATCAGGATGCGAATGGGCCGCCTCGCGCAGGATTCGACCGTGGAAACACCGCCATTCGACTGCATGATCCGAAGCTTGGACTTCACCCCCGCCTCGCGCAGCCGCGAGTCGAGGTCACGCAGGTAGAAGGCGGTCTTGGGTCCGACATAGGAATTCATCGCGGCGGTCGAGAAACGTTCATACTCCCGCATCACCTTGGCAACCTCGGACGACAGGGTGACATAGGCGTCGGGCATCTCTTCCAGCACGATTTCCCTGGCCCGTACCTCATGCGCGTCGTTCAGGAAGGCGAACATGAAGCCGATGACGACCGAATTGATCCCGCGCTTCCTGAACACCGCGCAGGCATCGCGCACGGCCCGTTCGTCAAGAGGGGTCGCGATCTCGCCCGTGGGGGGCAGGATACGCTCGGCCACCGGAATCCGGTTGCGCCGCTTGACCAGAGGCTGACTTTGCCACGGCACATCGAAATGGAGAGAGAAGTTATAGGGCCGTTTGTGCCGCCCGATGTGCAGGATGTCGCGAAACCCTTCGGTCGTGATCATCCCGCATTCGGCACCGTTATGTTCGATCGTGATATTCGTCGCGGTGGTGGTGCCATGGACGATGGTTTCCACCTCGGCCGGATCAATGCCCGCTTTGCGGCAGATGCCCTGCACGCCTTCGACCACGCCTATGGACTGGTTCTTCAGGGTCGTGGGAATCTTGTGGTAGAATACGCCCTTCGCGCATTCCAGCACGAGGTCGGTGTTCGTTCCGCCGACGTCGACGCCAATTCTGGCCATTTCAGCTCTCCTGTCGTTTGCTCGCCTCTTTCGGGCGAATGGCAAATGCCGGGCCTTCCGGCCCGGCATGACGATCACTCGGCAGCGACCCTCTGCGCAGCGAGGCTGTCGATATAGGCCACGCATTCATCGACGGTGTGGACGTCACCGAACTTGGCGTCGATATCGAACAGATTCCACGCCACCGCGCCCGGTACGCGGTCACCGATGGCTTCCTTGACCGCGATGGTGCGGAAGCCGTCCGCAATGCCGTCGCAGATGGTCTGACGCACACAGGCGCAGGCCGTCACGCCGGTCACGAGGATCGTATCCACATTGTTCGCCCGAAGGATACCCGCCAGTTCTGTGCCATGGAAGGACGAGGCGCGCTTCTTCAGCAGGGTATATTCGCCATCGACCGGCGCAATGCGGCTGTCGATCGCCCACAGATCCTTGTTCTTCAGATCCACCACATCGACAGGAATCTTGTTGTGCCACAGGCCCATGTCGGTGAAATCGGCTTTGCGGTCGGTGATTTCGTAGGCCGTGGTCACATGCACGACCGGCAGGTGCGCGGCGCGGAAGGCCTTGAGCAGTTTCTGCATGCCGGGGATGATCTCGTTATCCATCTTCTCCTGATCGCAGGTGAAGGGATTGCCGGGACGGGTCCAGGCATTGGCGAGGTCGACGCTCACCAGTGCAGGACGCCTGCCAAAGCCCACGCGGCGCTGGAAGCCACGCTGCTGATACAGCTTGCTGGCCGTGTCGAAAGCCTGCTGCAACAGCCGGTCCAGTTCCTTCGCGTCAACATCGCTCATTCTAGTCTCCTGTCATCCTCTGATGCCGATCACGCACAAGCGCAATCGAATGTTCCGAGCTGCCGACGACCTTGGGGAGCTTGGGTTCGGCGGCCCTGAAACAGAATTTGGCAGGCAGATTGACGGCTGTGAAATGACGCTTCATCCTTTATTGATGCATAATTTGCATCACTCAAATCACCGCGACGAACGGGACCAATCGCATGAAGACACTGCCTGGCCTTGAAAACATCCAGACATTTCTTGCCCTTGCACAGGACCTGAATTTCCGGCGTACGGCAGAGCGGCTGAACCTTGACCAATCGGCCCTCAGCCGCCGCATTCAGAAGCTGGAACAAAGCCTCGGCTTCCGCCTGCTGGACCGGACGACACGGGAAGTCTCGCTGACGCAGGCGGGCCAGAGATTCTTCACCGACAACTCCGAATTGCTGCGCGGCTATGATGAAGCCATTCAGGCTGCCCGGCGCCTCGCAGAAGGCAAGTCCGGGCTTTTGCGTATCGCCTACATGGCATTCGCCGCGACCGAGTTGATGCCCTCGGCCGTCCTGCGCTTCAGGCGGGCGCATCCCTATATTGATGTCCGGCTGGAATATATCCGCACGCAGGGCCAGAAGATCGCCCTTGCAAACGGAGAGGTGGATGTCGGCTATATGATCGGTCCCTTCGATCACCCGGATTTCCACGCGCTTCAGCTGACCTCCGAACCGCTCTATGTCGTGACCCCCCGCAACCATCCGCTTCTGTTACGCCCCAAAATCGTCCCTTCAGATTTTGCAGACCAGCCGGTCATCCTGGGCAACATGCGGGAATGGGAGGAATACCGCTGGCGCCTGAACGATCTGTTTTCGGCCGAGGGCATTGCTTTGAACGTGGCGCTTGAAGCGTCAAATACCCTGGCTCTCAACGGCCTGGTGGCTGCCGGGCTTGGTATAACAATCTATCCCGAAAGCCTGATCGGGTTTCTCGGCCGCGCCGTAGAAGTCCGGCAAATCATGCATCCGTCGTTCCGCAGCCGGACGGTGCTGGTCTGGAAACGTGCAAACAAGTCGCCTCAGGTGCAAGCCTTCGTTCAGGTGGCAAGGCAGATCGGGATACAATCTGCTTCGCCGTAAAGCCGCAGTCACCCGACGCAGATCGTCGGGCACCGCATCCCGCGATATGACGGGACTGTCATCCAGGGTACTTTGGCCGGGAAAATCGGCACCGCGCCTGTCGTCGACCCTCTTACGCACCGCTCTTCCGCTCAGCCGCGCCAGTTTTCCAGCGCGTCCACAAAACGTGTCAGCCATGCATTCGTCTGATGCCCGTCGAGCACACGATGGTCGATGGTCAGCGAGACATAGGCCATCGGGCGGATCTGGATGGTGTCGATCCCACCAACTTCGCGTACGACAACACGCTTTTCCAGCTTGCCAATCCCAAGGATGGCGGACTGTTGCTGGTGAATGAGGATTGGCGCGGCGAGCAGCGAACCCGAGACCCCGTGGTTCGAGATGGTGAATGTTCCGCCCCGCATATCCTCGGGGGTCAGCCTGCCCTCACGCGCGCGGCCGGTCAGATCCTGAAGCTGTGCGGCCACCCCCTGAAGCGAAAGATCCTGTACCCGGCGCAGCACCGGCACCACCAGTCCGCGGTCGCCCAGGGCTGTGCCGACACCGATATTGATGTCGCTGAACAGCTCCAGATGGCTGTCATGCCAGCGGCTGTTGACCTGAGGTACAGATTGCATCGCCTGTGCCGCCGCCAGAACGATATAGGCAGTGTAAGACAGCGCGATGCCCTGCGCCTCGAACGTTTTCCGGTGGGCGGTGCGATGGGCCATGATCGCGCTGAAATCCGCCTCGAACACCGCTGTCACCTGCGGCGCCTCGCTGACCGATTTCTGCATGTTGCGGGCAATGGCCAGCCGCATGGTATCATGCGGCACGCTTTGGCCCTGCAATACCGGCGCGGGTTTCGGCCGGGGTGCCGGTGAGGCGACAACGGGTGCGCTGGCTGCCGCCCGGTCCACATCGGCCCGCGTCAGCCTGCCGCCCCGGCCCGAGCCGGTGATCGCCGCCGGGTCCAGCCCGGTTTCGGCCAGCGCTTTGCGCACCGCAGGCGAATGCCAGCCCGACATATCCGGCTGATCCGGCGCCGCCTGCGGTTGCGGCGACGCCACTTCGACCCGAGCGTCAGCGGTATCTATCCGCGCCAGCACCATGCCCGGAGTCGCCTGACTGCCTGCCGCGACCAGAATTTCCGCCAGCCGCCCGGCCACGGGCGCAGGCACCTCGACCGAAACCTTGTCGGTTTCCAGCTCAACCAGCGGATCGTTCAGCGCGACCTGATCGCCCACCGCCTTCAACCAGTTGGAAATCACCGCCTCAGTGCCTTCCTGCTCCAGCGGGACAAGAACATCGATCATGTCAGAACCCCATCAGATCTTCGAGCTTCGCCCGGATCGCCGCCACCGAGGGCACGGCCCAATTCAGGAAAGCCGGGTTATGCGGGCTGGGAATATTGGGCATGGTCAGACGCTCCACCGGCGCATCCAGCGCAGTGAAGGCTTCCGAGGCGACCACCGCCGCAATTTCTGCGCCAAAGCCGGCGGTTTGCAGGTCTTCATGCACGATCAGGCAGCGATGGGTCCGCGCAACCGAGGCCAGAACCGCCGCGCGATCCCATGGCATCAGCGTGCGCAGGTCGATCACATCGACCGACAGGCCATTCGCGGCCTCAAGACAGCGATCCACCATGCCGCCCCATGTGACCAGCGTGGCCCCCCGCCCTTCCGCCACCAGCCGCGCTTTGCCGAAGGGCAGACCGTAATCGTCACCCGGCCAGGGGCGCCGCGCCCAGGGGTGATCCAGCATGGCGCGATGTTCCAGAAAGATCACCGGATCATTGCCACGCAAGGCGCTGCGCAACAGACCCACCGCATCCTCGGCATTCGAGGGCGCCGCCACTTTCCAGCCCGGGCTGTGGATGAAGGCGACCTCGTTGGTCTGGCTGTGCCAGGGGTCGCCACATTTCAAGAACCCGACCGGCATCCGTACCACCATGGGCGCAGCAAAGCGGTTGTTGGTGCGCCAGCGCATCGAGCCGCAGTCATTCAGCTGTTCTGTGGCCGGTTCGGCATATTTGCGGAACTGGATTTCCGGCACCGGCAACAGACCCGCCAGCGCCATGCCGACCGCCCGGCCGATGATACCTTCTTCGGACAGCGAGGTGTCGAACACCCGCTCGCCTCCGAACTTGTCCTGCAAGCCCAGCGTTACGGCGTGAACCCCGCCCTTCGGCCCGACGTCCTCGCCAAACACCACCATGCGGGGATTGGAGGCAAGCTCCTGCTCCAGTACGCGGCGGATGGCGGTGACCATATTCAGCCGCTGGCCTTCGGGCCGGGGCGTGTCGGACATCGGCGGCGGCTCCCAGCCAGCGGGGCGCAAGCCGCCCATCTGCTGCATTTCGCCATCATCAAAAACATGCCGCAACACGGTGGTCGGCTCGGCCACCGGACGCGCCTCGGCGGCAAGGCGCGCGGCTTCGGCGGTTTCGGCGGCAGTCTGCACCGCCGCTTCCCACTCTGCCGCAGTCATCCGCGAAGGGACGAGGAAGGCCTTCAACTTGTCCCAGGGGTCGCGGGCTCGCTCGGCCTGCACCAGCTTTTCGGATTTGTAGGCCTGCGTATCCTGAAAGCTGTGGCCTTGCAGGCGCGGCACGGTGAGGCGAAGCATGGCGGGCGCACGTTCCTCGCGCACATAGGCCACCGCATCGGCCGTCAGTTGCGCGGCTTCCGCCGGATCGGTGCCATCGCCCGCAAAGATCTTCAGCCCCTGCCATGACCCAAGATTGGCTGCGATATTGCCGCCCGGCGTCTGCATGGTCGAAGCGACGGAAATGCCGAAACCGTTGTCTTCGATATATAACAGCATCGGAAGGCGCTGCGTAGTAGCCATGGTCAGCGCCGACCAGAACCCGTTGGAGGCAACCGAGCCATCGCCGCCCAGAACGACGGCAATCGAGCTGCCATGTTCGGCGGAACCCAGCACGCGGGCATGAAACTCCAGCGCCTGCGCCCAGCCTGCGGTCGGCGTGTATTGCGCGCCGACCCCGCCGCACATCGGCAGGGCGGTTGCACCATTCGGGTTCGGATGGTTGAACACCACGCCAATATCGCGCCCGTCGGAATAGCCCCCTGCCCGGCCCATCGCCGACCCCAGCGCATCTTCCGGGTCCACCCCCAGCGACAGCAGAAGCGGACGCGAGCGGTAGTAGCCGCAGACCGCGTCATGCCTGCCGTCCAGCCGCAGACCGAGAAGGATCTGCGCCATGTCGTGCCCGCGCGCCGAAAACTGGTAAAGCACCTTCTTTTCCGGGACGAGGCGGGTTTCCTCCATCGCGTCCAGCGCGCGGCTGAGAGCCATGTGTCGCAACACCGCCTGCCAGTCCACCGCAACCTCGGGCGCATTGCGCCGCATGATCCTTGCCGTGTTTCCTGCCATCGCGCCCTCCTTCATCCTTGAAGGATTCTACAGCAGGAAACGCGAAATTTTCTTTCATATCTTCCAAGATTCAGGATAAATTCGATACAGACAGTTCACTCATGCCACGAATGCGAACCATATGACCCAGATAGATGCGATGGATCGCAAAATCCTTGAAACCTTGCAGCGCGAGGCCGGCCTGTCCAATCAGGACCTGGCCGAACGGATCGGATCTTCTGCCGCATCCTGCTGGCGGCGTGTGAAGGCGCTTGAGGAAGCGGGGGTTCTTGGCCCCGAAATCCGACTGGTCGATCCGGCCCGGCTGGGCCGCGGGCTGGATATCTTCTGCCAGATCCGGCTGAACGCTCAGACCCGCAAAATGCGCGCCGCCTTCGAGGCGTTCATTGACCGGCAGGAGGCTGTGATCGAATGCTATTCGATCAGCGGCGACTGGGATTATCTACTGCATATCGTGGCGCAGGACGTGGCAGATTATGAACGGGTGCTGATGCACGGAATTCTGGATCACGAGGCGATCGCCAGTTCATCGTCGATCTTCGTATTGCGGCGGGTGAAGCACACCACCGCCATCCCGGTCTGACCGGGCGGGTCGCTCCGCCCGGTCATGCCTTGTGTCAGAACCGTTTCGACAGGGTCAGTGTCACTTCACGCCCCTCGCCCCGGATGCAACCGACCGATGCATCGCAGGTCGCCGCATAATCCTTGTCGAAAAGGTTGGTCACACCAAGCGCGGCGGAATAACCCTCCCAGTCATAGCGCAGCGCCATATCGGCCAGAACATATGAATCCACTGACCGGGTATTCGCCGTATCGCCCCAGGTTTCACCGACATAGCGCAGACCAGCCCCGAGGCTCAGCCCCTCGGCCTTGCCCGCGAAGGCGTAATCCGCCCAGATCGAAGCCTGATGCTTGGGCGCCAGCGGAGTGCGGTTGCCCGCATCGCCGTCATTCGATTTGGTGATCCTGGCATCAAGATAGGTGTAGCCTGCCACCACCGACAATTGTTCGGTGACCTGTCCGCGCGCCTCAAGCTCCACGCCCCGATGCCGGACTTCACCGGTCTGTAC
The DNA here is from genome assembly GCF_014652195.1 of Gemmobacter nanjingensis. Taxonomy (NCBI): domain Bacteria; kingdom Pseudomonadati; phylum Pseudomonadota; class Alphaproteobacteria; order Rhodobacterales; family Paracoccaceae; genus Gemmobacter; species Gemmobacter nanjingensis. The sequence continues at coordinate 203,035 of NZ_BMYI01000004.1, read as the reverse complement.
CGAGAAGCCGGGGTTGCCGGGGTCCGAGGTCAGCACATTGGTCTTGGTGATGTCGAACAGCGCCGCCGCGAATTGCAGGTTGCTGCCTTCGGGGCGATAGCGCAGACCGACCTCGACCTGCTTGCCCTCGGTCGGCCGGAACTGCTCACCGCTGAAGCTGCTGCCGATATTCACCGTAAAGCTTTCGGCATAGCTCGCATAGGGCACGAAGCCGTTGCCCAGATCCCAGGTTGCACCGATCATGCCGGTGGTGGCAGTATCGTCCTGCCGGCTGGTGGAGCCCGACAGATGGTTGTCGGTGGTATTTTCCACCCACGACCGCCGCAATCCGCCGGTCACCGTCACCCCGTTGGAAAACCGGAGATGGTCCTGCAGGTAGAGGCCCTTCTCGATCACCTTGGTGGTGTTGTCCTGATAGATGCCGGGCGCGGTCACCACGAAATCATAGGACGGATCGCTGACCGGCACGGAATAGCTGTTGTCCCAGCCCATCCTGCCCGAAACCTCGCGCCGCGACAGGTCGATACCGAAGGTCAGGATGTTCTCGCCCCCCGCGAGGGTCGAGCGATACTCAAGCTGCGTATCCAGCGCGGCGGTCTTCGCCGTCTCGTCCACCGAGAAGGCCGCGAAGTTCATCGTGTCGTCCGAAGGCGTGTAATCCGGCAGGATCATCCCGTTGAAATAGATGTGCCGGTAGTCGGTGGTCTGCCGGGCATAGCGAAAATTCTGCCGCAGCTTCAGCGCATCGTTGAAGGCATGTTCCGCCTGCCAGCCAATCGAGGCCTGTTCGGTGTCGAAACGGTTCCACGGATGCTGGGCATTGGTGAAGGAAGCGGGCAGCTCTCCCTTTTCCGCCGGATAATCCTCGCCCGCGACCGGGATGAAGCTGTTGGGCGCCAGCCGGTCGCGCTGGATGTGCCCAAGGAAGGTGACCGATGTGCGGTCGGTCGGCGCCCAGGTCAGGCCAAGCGCCAGAAGATCGCGGTCGTCGCGGGTGTTCTTCTCGGCATTGGCCCCCTCGCGGGTCAGCGCGGTCAGACGCCAGGCGAGTGTCTGATCCGCGTTGCTGCCGCCGGTGTCCAGACCCGCCTCGACCGTATCATGCGAGCCATAGGACAGACGCGCCTCGGTAAAGGGGGCAAAGACCGGCCGTTTGGTAATGATGTTCACCATGCCTGCCGCATCATTCGACCCGTACAGCACCGAGGACGGCCCCTTCAGCACGTCGATGCGCTGCACCATGAACGGATCGACCTTGAAGCCCGAAAAGTTCATCGCCTTGTTCAGCAGGCCATCCCGGTAGATGCCCGAAGTGCCCAGATCAAATCCCCGCAGGGCAAACTGGTCATAGCGGTCATCCACCCCCCAGACGGATGCCGTCACACCCGGCACATAGGCCAGCGCATCCTCGATCTGGACCGGGTCACGGTCTTTCAGTTCCTGCTCGGTCACCACGCCAACGGCCTGTGGCACTTCGGTCACCGGCACGCCAGCCTTTATGCCGGTCGCGGTTTCGCTGACAGTATAGCCCGTTCCGCCCGAGATCGCGCCACCGTCCCCGCCTTCAAGGTAGATCGTGCCCAGCCTGACGGCCTCTTCAGCATGAAGCGATGCGGGGGTGAAAGCCGCGCCGCAAAGGGCAAACGCGAGCAGCGGGCGTCGGCAGCGGGAAAAGATCATAGGTCCTGACATGACGGGTCCATCCGGGCAGGGCCGCGAGCATCAGGGGCGGGGAAAGTCCCGGCAAGTCACGGCGCGAGGTCTGAAAGCGTGCGGGCACGCGGGTTCCTGCCGTGGTTGCGCCGGGGCGCTGCCTTGGTGGGGCGGTTGTGGTCACCCCTCACGCAAATGTCAAGGCGCGCCGGGCATCTCTGCCGGACCCGCCGGGATGGCTGTTGCCGCATCGCCATCCACCGCTGCGGCCAGCATCGGCACCAGACGCTCCAGCGCCCAGTCGATCGACAGCGGAGACTGGAAGCTCATCGCCCCGGTCATCATCTGGTCGGCCCAGATCGCCCGCCCTTCCCGTGCCACCCGCAGATTGCGCCAGGTCGGCAGCGCTTCGATCTCGGACTGCATCGGACCATCCACAAGCCACAGCAGGACATCCAGATCAAACAGATCAAACCGTTCGGAGCTGACCATGAAATTGCCGCCCGCACTCGCCATGTCATCAAAGGCAGGCGGCGTCAGGATACCGAACTGGCCCAGCAGACGGTTCGCCCCGTCACTGGGGCGATAGCCGATGATCTGTCCGTCGTTGAAAAAAGCGGCCGTGCCGCTCAGCCCGCGAAACTCAGGGTGGCTCGCGACCGCATCAGCAATCCGCGCGCCGGTACGGGCGATGACGGTTTCGGCTGCCGCCTCCCGGCCTGTCGCGCGACCGATCAGGCGCAACTCCTCTTCCCAGGGCGCGCCCCAGGCCGGATAGCCCTCGGGCCGCCCAACCACCGGGGCAATCTCCGACAACAGGGCGTAGGTCTGGGCATCCATCGGGGCGAAGGTCGCCACGATCAGGTCAGGTTCCATCATCCAGACCCATTCGACGTCGATTTCAAACCCAGTCTGCACCTCGGGCCGTGCCCCGAGCGCGATGCGCGCGGGTTCCGCCCAGGGCCAGGTCGCATAGGGGTGGCCGCCGAACCATTCATGCACCCCTACCGGGGCCAGCCCCAGCGCATAGAGGAAATCCTGTTCGTGGTAGCCGACCGATACGATGCGTCGCACTTTGGCCGGATCGACCGTGATTTCGCCGAAGGCATGGCGCAATTGCACCGGATCGGCCTGCGCGCGCGGCGCGGAAAACAGGCAAAGCAGAAACAGGAGGCAGAGGGCAGGCAGCAGCCGGGGCATGGTCGACCTTTCAGTTGACGGAATGCCTGGCGACGGGCTGGGGACAGGACCGGGCTACCGTGATCTCCGGCGCGGGTCAAGCGAAGGGGTTGACCCGCGCCGTCCGGGCGGGCATGGATCATTCCGCAGTCAGCACGAAGCCAGCCGCCCCTCCTTCCCCGCGCAGGTTTTCATCGTGCCCTCTTCCGTTCTTCCGCAACGCTCCGTTCCCCCTGCCCTGCCGCTGCTGTGCGCCGGGGTTGCCGTGGTATTCGTGGCGGCGCTGTGCCTGGGCGCACAGGATTATGGCCCCGGCCTGCTGTGGCAGGCGCTGGTCGCGCGCGACCCGAAGGATCTTGCGCAGGCCGTGGTGGTGGAGATGCGGCTGCCCCGCGCACTGGCCGCGCTGATGATCGGGGCGGCGCTGGCAGTTTCCGGCCTGATGATGCAGGCGCTGACGCGCAATCCGCTGGCCGATCCCGGCCTGACCGGCGTCAACGCGGGGGCAGCACTGGCCGTCGTCGCAGGGCTGTGGTTTCTGGGTCCGATGGGATCGGCCGCAACCGCGGCCTTCGCGCTGAGCGGGGCGGCCGCTGCCGCCGTGCTGGTGCGGTTGCTGGCCGGTTCCGGCGGTGGCACGCTGCGGCTGCCACTGGCGGGCGCAGCTTTCGCAAGCCTCTGCCTGTCGGTCGTGTCTTTCGTCGTGCTGATGAACCCCGAGGCCCGCAACCTCTATCGCTTCTGGATGGTGGGCTCGCTTGCGCTGGCCGATACCGGGCGGTTGGCCGCCCTCGCGCCGCTGGGCCTTACGGGCATCTGCCTCGGCCTTGCCGTTTCACGTCAGGTGGAATCGCTGATGCTGGGCGAGGATCTGGGGGCCGCCCTTGGTCTGCATCCGGGCCGGGTGCTGAGCCTCGCGCTGGCCGCCATCGCGATGACAGCAGGGGCGGCGGTCGCCATCGCGGGGCCGGTTGGCTTCATCGGCCTGATTGCGCCGCATCTGGCACGGCGGCTGGCATCGGGCGCGGGGCTGGGGGCCACAATGCTTCTGGCCTGCCCGCTGGGCGCCGGTTTGACCCTGCTTGCCGATATTGCCGGGCGCTGGTTGATGCGCCCCGCACAACTGCCGCTGGGCATCGTTCTGGCGATGATCGGGGCGCCGATGTTCATGCTGCTCATCCGGTCGATCCTGCGAAAGGAAGACTGATGCGGCTTGTTCTGATACTTCTGGTACTGGTCGCCCTCGCGGGTCTGGCATTGGCCGCCGGGCGAAGCTGGCTTGGGCCGGTCGAGGTTATGCAGGCGCTGTTCTCCGGTCCCGAGGGGGTGGGACGGATGCTGTGGTCGCTGCGGCTGCCGCGCCTGATCACCGGGCTGGTTGCGGGCATGTGCCTTGGCGCGGCGGGTCTGGTGTTCCAGACACTGCTGCGCAATCCGCTGGCCTCGCCCGATGTCATCGGGCTGACGCAATGCGCCGCCTTTGGCGCCGTGGCGGCGCTTATGGCGGGATTACCCCCGATGGCAGGCGCATGGGTGGGGGCGGTTTCGGCCATCATCCTGCTGGGCTGGCTGGCCGCACATCCGCGCGAAGGGCTGGCCCCGCGCGCGGTCGTGCTTCAGGGGCTGGGCCTTGCCCTGCTGGCCGGAGCGGGAACCGAGGCACTGATCCTGCGGGCGGGCGACGGCAATGCCTCGATGGCGATGGCCTGGCTGACCGGCACGCTGAATGGCGCAGGCTGGCCCGAGGTGGGCCACGCGCTCTGGCTGGTGCCGCTGCTGGCGCCGCTGTTTACCGCGCGGCGCATCCTTGACCGGCTGGAACTGGGTGATGATCTGGCCCGGTCGCTGGGCCTGCGGGTCGGGGTGTTGCGCGCCGCGCTGGGTCTGCTTGCCGCATTGATCGCGGCGGGCGCGGTGTCACTCTGCGGGCCGCTTGGCTTTGTCGCGCTGGCGGCGGGGCCGGTATCGCGCTGGCTCGCACGCGGGCGCCCCGACCCGTTTCTGGCCGCGCTGGTGGGCGCCGGGTTCGTGACGCTGGCCGATGTGCTGGCACGCGGTCTGGCCCCCGCAGCGCTGTTGCCGACCGGGCTTTACACCGCGCTGATCGGCGCACCGATCCTGCTGGTCGTATTGCGCCGCCAGATGTCTGACAAGTCGAGCTAGGAGACCGCCATGCCTTTCGCCGTGCAGGATCTGACCCTGCGGCTTGGCCGCACCGAAGTGCTGCACGGGCTGAGCTTTGCCCTGCCACAAGGGGGGATCACCGGCATCATCGGCCCGAACGGTTGTGGCAAGACCACCCTTCTGCGCTGCCTCGCCGGATTGTTGCCACCGGAAAGCGGCAGCCTGCACCACGCGGGCCAGCCCGTCGCCAGCCTGACCCACCGCGACCGCGCGCGACGCATCGCGCTGATGCCGCAAAGCGCCATCGCACCGCCGGGCCTGACTGTCCGTCAGCTGGTCGCGCGCGGTCGTACACCGTGGTTGCGGCCCTTTCGGCCAATGACCCGCGCGGACGAGGCCGCGGTGGCGGGGGCGCTGGACGAGGTTGGGCTGACCCCGCTTGCGGATCGCGCGGTCGAAAGCCTGTCGGGTGGGCAGCGGCAAAGGGCCTGGATTGCGCTGGTACTGGCGCAGGCCTCCGGCACCCTGCTGCTGGACGAGCCGCTGAACTTTCTGGATCTGCCGCATCAGGCCGGGCTAGTGCAGATGCTGCGGCGTCTGGGAGAAAGCCGCAGCGTTGTGATGATCCTGCATGACCTGACGATTGCCGCGCGGCTGTGCGACCATGTGCTTGCACTGCGTGACGGGCGGCTGGTGGCCAGCGGGCCACCGTCCGATGTGCTGGCCGATGGCCCGCTGCGCGAGACCTTCGGCATCGGCTTTGACTGCCTGCACCTGCCGGGCAGCGGCGGTCCGGTGGTGCTGCCTGCGGGGCTGTGAGCCTATTCCGGCACAGGCTCCGGGCGCAAAGGTGCAAGCTGGCTGTGCAGCCGCGCGATGATCGCATTGACCCGCGCCGTCGACAGGCCGAATTCGGCCGCGAGACGGTTCTGCGGCTCGCCCAGCAGCCGATGCCGCAGGAACAGTTCACGGTCGCGGGGCGGGCAGTCCCTGAGCCGGGCGTCAAGCTGGCGCAGGGCTTGCCGGCCAGCCAGTCGCGCCTCGGGATTGTCGATGCTGGTCGCGGGTTCTTCCTGCGTTCCCGTCACCAGATGACGTTCGCGCCGCAGCCGGTCAATGGCAAGATTGCGCACCATCCGTCGGGCGAATTGTGTGGGCCGGTCGATCCGGGGCGGGTCGCTGCGGTCAAGGCAGCGCAACATCGCCTCTTGCAGCACATCCTCGGCGCGGTCGGTCGCGCCAAGGATGCGGATGGCGTCGCACAGCAGCATTTGCCGCTTGTCGATCATTTCCTGCAAGAGATGGGCAAAGGACGAAGGCAGGGCCGGTGCAGAACGCACGGGCAGCGGGGCGACAGAGGTCACAGCCAGACTCCACGGGCAGGGCCGTCCGGGGAACGGACGGCGAGGCGGTTGCTGTCTGCCGACGCTCTGCGTGGGTGGATACCGCCAGATTGCACAACCTCAGGCTGCGCTCAAGCCCTTATCCAGCTATTCCGCTGCCAGAAGCTGCCCCCGGTGCGCCGCTTCGACCGAAGCGGCGATTTCCTGCGCACGCACGGCCAGAACGGATAGCAGCGTATCCGACAGACCATGGGTCTGTTCGCTATAGCCCTGCACATGGATCGCCGGAAGGAACCCCGGCCGCATCGGCAGGCGATACTGCCGGTCGGGCTGCCCGCACTGAATCCACGAGGCAATACCAGTCAGGCCAAGTGTTTCAGCCTCGCGCCGGTAGCCGGTGCACAGGATCACATGGTCATAATGCCGGTCCTGCCGCCCCTGCGGGGTCTTCAGTGTCAGAGCCAGCCCCGCCGGGCCAGGCCGGAGGCCCGCCACCGCCGTATCACGCCGCAGTGCAAGCCGTTCTTCGCCGATGACCGACTGTTCGTAGAGCAGGCCATGGATCTGCTGAAGCAGGTCGATATCCGTCACCGCATAGTTGGTCGCCGCGAAATCCTGCCGGAACGCCTGCTGCTGCCGGGGCGGCATTCCGAACAGAAGATCAGTATGCGCAATGTCAAAGATCTCATTGACGAAGGGGCTGTCATCCGCCGGTTTCAGCGCATGCCCCCGCAGGATCAGATCGACCGAAAGGCCCGCCGGATGCGCGGCCAGCGCGGCAAAGATTTCAGAGGCGCTTTGCCCGCCGCCGATCACCGCGACGCTTTGGCCCGGCCTCACACGGGGCAGCACGGCATGGGTGAAATCACTGGAATGGCTCAGCCCCGGCACGCCCTGATGATCGGCGAAAGGGGCGGGCCAATGCGGTGCCCCACCGGGCGCCAGCACGATCTGCCGCGCCAGGCGGGTGGTGACGCGGCCACATTCGTCTTCGGCCCGAATGCGCAACAGCGTGATCTGCCCCTGCCGTTCCACCGGCTCGATGGCTGTCACCCGCTGGTCATAGGCGCAGATGGTGCCCAGCTTTGCCGCCGCCCAGCCGAGATAATCGTTGAACTCCACCCGGCTGGGGAAAAAGCTTTTACGGTTGACGAAGCGTTCCAGCCGCCCCCTTTCGTGCAGGTAGCTGAGGAAGGAAAACCCCGAGGCGGGATTGTGCAGCGTGACAAGATCCTTGAGAAACGACACCTGCATGTCGGCACCGGGGATCATCATGCCCGGATGCCAGGCAAAGCCGGGCCGCGCCTCAAGAAACAGCGCGTCAACCGGGCTTTGACGTTCGTGCAGCGCAATGGCCAGTGCAAGGTTCGACGGGCCGAAGCCCACGCCGATCAGATCGTGAATGGTCTCGGTCATATCTGCCTCAAAGTAACGTGGCGGGGGACAGGCGCAGCGGCAGGCCGTCGGTTTCAGGCGGCCTGGCCCAGAGCCTGCTTTCAAAGAAGTGCTGGCGATCAAGCTGCACCAGCGTGGCGCGCTTGTGTGAAAAGTCGAAATCGCGCAGCCGGGCGAAACCGCCGCGCATCAGATTTCGCAATTGCTGCGCATGGCTGGCCTTCGGCTCGCCCAGAAGGCTGCGCGTGCGCGGTTCGGCAAGGAACATGTAATGCATCAGCGAGGGCAGCCAGGCGGTGACATAATCGGCGCCGCGCACATCTTCCTCGCCGATCAGCACATGCCAGCCCCGATCCCATGCGCCACAGTCGTGCACAGCCCCGAGCCGGTTCTCGCGCGCCCAATAAAGCTCGAAATAGGCAAAGTCCCGGCCGTCCAGTGCCCCGATGACCGGCAGCATATGCGGATCGGCAGCGAGGCGCGCGATATAGGCGCGATGATCCTCAAGCGTGCCCGCCTCTTCAAAGAAGGCCGCAACGCGGGGATCGTTCTGCCAGCGATGGAAGGCTGGCAGGTCGCCCATATGCAGGGCCCGCAGCGTGAACCACTGGTCCAGCCACGGAATATGGCGGCGATACAGCAGCCCCTGCGGCTTGGGCGGACGCAAGGGGTGACGGCCGTGCGGGCCACGGCAGAAAAGTTCGGGCCATGCCGGGGCCGGGTGCATCAGCCAGCGGTCAGGCACCTGCCAGAACAGCGCCGGAAACACCGCCAGCGTGCCGTCGAAGGGTACAGCGATCCCGCGTTCGGTCAGGTCGGGTGCCAACCGCTCCCATCCCGGCCCCTCCAGCAGGACCACCGTTTCATCGCCCGTCGCGGTCAGAGCCTCGAAGGCCGCGAGTGCGGTGGTCAGGCCGCCTGCGGGGGCCGCAAGCCGCAGGCGACCCGCCCCGTCATCGGCCAGTGAAAGCACCTCTTCCACCGGGTCGCCGATCAGGATGCGGTCTCCGTCGCGCCGCGCGAGGAGAGGAACAGGAATAGCGTCGAAGCTCATGAATGATCCTTCGGATTTGCAGGGGTCATACCCCTGTGACGCGCGACGCCGGGGGATATTCACCCCGCGCGGCGATTTTCATTGCGGCGCCCCCAGCGCAAAGACGCAGTGCAGCGCCCGGTTCACCGCCACCGGCAGAACAGACATATGGGTTTCACCTGCGTAAGTTTCATAGCGGACAGCCAGACCCAAAGCGGCAAGATGAGCGGCCATCTCCTGCGCGGCCGCGATGGTGCGGGTTGTCGCCTTTTCCGCCAGCCGCCTTTCGGCATCCGGTGCCGCACGCTGGAATGGCGCCAGATCATCGCCTTCCCATTCGCCCGCTGACAGAAGCACCACCAACCGTCGTCCGGCGGGATCGAAGCCGTCGCGGTGCGTCAGCAGGAAGCTGTTTTCCCAGGTGATGGCCGGGCTGGCCGCGATCCAGTGGGTGAAGGCATCCGGTCGGGTGAACAGCAGCCAAAGCGCGAAAAGCCCGCCGAAGGAATGGCCGAACAGCCCGGCGTGCGCCGGATCAAGTGCCACGCGGGTTGAAAGGAAATCGCGCAGATCCTCCAGGAGAAAGCGCGCCATCTCGGCCCCGCCGCCGGTTCTGACCTCCGGCGTATCGGGCCAGAAGGGCGGATAGCTGGCGCCGGGCGGCGGCCCCAGATCCCAGCTGCGGCGAAACGGGTCATAGGCGTCATCGGTGGGATAGCCGACCGCGATCAGCACGCCCCAGCCCAGATTGGTGCCGGTCGGATAGAAGGCTTGCGCCCGCATCGCATCGACCGCCGTGCCGATCACCGCATTGCCATCCGTCATCAAAAGCGAAGGCCAACCCTCCGCCGGAGCCTCGCCCGGAGGCACCCAAAGGAACACCCGCCGTACGACGCCGGTCACGCGGTCGGCCAGATCGAACCAGCGGGCGCCGCCGCATTGCGCCAGGCCCTCGGCCACCGGGATCACAGCCGCGCCTCGTCGATGGCTGCCAGCACATCGGCGACAAGCGCCCCGGTCTCCTCCAACCCTGCCGCAAAACGGATCGACCGCCCGCTGACCCCGAAGCGCCGGAAGGAATTGGCGCTGCCCGCCAGATCCAGCGCGGCCTTAGCCGGGATGATCAGGCTTTCCGGCCCGCCCCAGCTGACGCCGATCTTCGTCAGTCGCAGCGCATTGGCAAAACGGGGGATGTCGATAGTTTCGGCCAGATCGAAGGCGAACAGCGCGCCGAACCCCGACAACCCGGCCCGCCCCGGATGGGGATGGAAAGCCGGGTGCCGCAGGGCAGTCACCTCGGGGTGGTCAGACAGCGCCCGCCCCAGCGCAAGGCCGTTTTCCATATGCCGGGCCATGCGCAGATGCAGGCTGCGCATCCCGCGCAGGACGAGCCAGGCATCGAAAGGCGACATCTTGCCGCCAAGGTAGTGGTAGGCTTCGTGATTGATGCGCGCGATCAGATGCTTCGGCCCGGCCACCAGCCCGGCAATCGTGTCACTGTGCCCGGCAAGGTATTTGGAGGCGGCATGGATCACGAGGTCGATCCCCGCCTCGGCCGGGCGCTGGTACAGCGGCGTGGCCCAGGAATTGTCGATGACCGAGATCACACCTTCCGCCCGCGCGGCACGGGCGATCACGGGCAGGTCTTGCAGGGTAAAGGTCCAGCTTGTCGGGCTTTCAAGGTAGAGCAGTTTCGCGCCCGGCAGGGCGGCGATCACCGCCGCGCTGTCGCTGCCATCCACATAGGTGGTGGTGACACCGAATTTCTTCAGCACCACCTCGAACAGCCGGAACGCATCGGAATAAAGGTTTTCCACCGCGACAACCCGGTCGCCCGACTGTACGAAAGGCATCACCGCCGCCGCAATCGCGGCCATGCCCGAGGCGAAGCCTCGTGCGGCTTCGGTGCCCTCCAGCCCGGCGATCAGGCGCTCCAGCTCTGCCACGGTCGGGTTGTTGCCGCGAGTGTAGATGAACCTGTCAGAACTGCCGTCGAAAGCCGCCGCCATCTCCTCGTAGCGGTCGAAAAGAAAAGAGGAGGTCTGGAAGATCGGCACCGATGTGGCGTGATGCGGCTGGGCGGCGGCGGCAAGCAGGGCTTGGGTCAGGTCGGGTGATAGGGGCGGCAGATGGGTCATGCGGGGGCTCCGGTCAGGGGCACGCGGGTCGCGCGCCAAAGAAGAACAAGCGCCGCCAGACCGGCAAGCCCGGCAGCTAAGGAAAGCGACAATGGCAGGGCAAGGAAGCCGTGCTGCGGGACCAGCACGGCGAGCAGCGGAAGCAGAAGCCAGCCCCAGGTGGCGAGACCAAGCGCCAGCGCGGTTCCGGCGCGTTCGGTCGCTTGCAGCAAGACCTGCGCCACCGCCCGCAGCGCCATCAGCGGCAGGGCCGGCAGAAGCAGCAGCAAGGCAGGCCGCGCCAGCGCCGCCGTTTCCGGCGTGGCGGCGAAAGCCCGCAGCGCCAGATCGGGCACCAGCACCAGCAGAACCGCCGCAACGGCGGTGGCCCCCGCCGTCACCGCAGCCAGACGCCAGACCGCCCGTGCCAGCCGCCCGGTATCGCCCCGCCCGGCGGCATGGGCCAGCACGGCCTGCGCCCCCAGACAAAACCCCTCGACCGGCAGAACCGCCAGTGTCAGCAACCGCAGCACCATACCCAACGCGGCAAGCCCCTCCACCCCGGCCTCCATCGCGGCGAGGCGATAGAGCAGCAAGGTCGCGCCGGTGGTGGCAAGCAGTGCCAGTGCCTCGGGCGCGCCGACCCGAAGGACGGGGCCGATCCGGCGCCATGCGGAAGAAGGCAGATGCAGGCGCACCGACCCGCGCCACGTGTGGAAATACCAAAGGTATACACCCAGCGTCACAAGCTGCGCGATGATCGTGGCAAGGGCCGCGCCTGCCACCCCCCAGCCCGCGCCGAAGATCAGCAACGGATCAAGCCCGAGGTTCAGGCCGAAACACAGGATCAGGCTCTGCAGGCTGAAGCGCGCGTTGCCCTCGCCAATCGCAATGAAATCACACAGGATCTGCACTGTGCCCAGCCCGGCGGAAACCGCCATCAGCCGCAGATAGATGTCTGCCTGCGGCCTAAGGTCGGCCTCTGTCCCCAGCAGAGTCAGCAATGGGCCCCGCGCCAGAAACAGCACAACCGCCGCCAGCAGCGCCAATCCGAGACAGAGGCCCATGGCGGCAGAGGCAATTTGCCCGGCCTCCTCCTGCCGCCCTGCACCAAGGCGCCGCGCGATGGCGGTCGCGGTGCCCGCCCCCAGCCCGACACCAAGTGCCGCCGTCACCCCGGTGAGCGGCAGCACAAGGCTCACCGCGGCCAGTGCCCCGGTGCCCAAATGGCCCAGATAGGCACCATCCACACTCTGATGAACCGCGTTGATTGCAAGTCCCGCCATCGCGGGCAGGCCGCAACGCCAGAGCGTTCGTGTCAGGTCAGTGGCGCCAAGGTCTGTCGCGGTCATCGGTCAATCACAGCTGTTTCATCGTCAGGACGGAAGAGCCGCGCGAAAATTCACCTCGCGCCGAAAATATTTGCCGCAGATGTGAATTATCCTCCCGGCCCCACGTCATTGAGGCGACCGAGATGCACGAGGGAGTAGCATGACCCGTTCTCTGACTGCCGGTGGCGACTGGCATATCGTCCGCAATGGCGAGGGCCGCCATTCCGTCTGGCCCGCCCTGCTTCCGCTGCCCGAAGGGTGGATCGCGGAGGGTGCCAAAGGGACGCGCGATGCCTGCCTCGCGCAGATCGAAACCCTCTGGGCCGATCCGCGCCCGGCTGCGCTGCGGAAGGTGATGGACGCATGAACGACCTGCATCCCACACCCGCACAGAACGGATTTGCGCTGACAGCAAAAGAGCGCCAGATCCTTGCCCATGATCAGGTGGGTGAGCTTGGCCCCTTCGCGCGGCCCGATCTGGTATTGCACTTTCCTGCCCGTTTCGGCGGAGCGACCCTGACGATGGCGGCCGAAGCGATGATTGCCGCGCATCCGGCCTTCAGCGCAGAGTTGCTGCGCCGGCCGGGCGGCGAGGTGTTGCGTCTGCAATCCGCCCCTCCCCGCACCGAGCTGCGGCGGCACGACCCCGCCACCGACCCGGCAGCCCGCGCCGTTGCATTGCTGGCCGACCGGCACCTTGCGCTGGACGCGGGGCCGCTGGCCACGGTCGATCTTGTTCCGGGCTTTGGCGGGACACATGCGCTGGCCATCGCCCTGCATCCGGTCCTTGGCGATGCGGCGACGCTGGCCGCGATGGAGCGGGCGCTGTTTGCAGCCCTTGCCGGACAAAGCCCGACACCGCTCTTGCTGGGCGCGCAGATGCCGGAAAGCGCACCCCGGGCAAAGATGCAGCGCTGGCGGGACCGGCTGGGCCAGGGCCATGCCCTCGCCCGGCTGCCGCAGCGCCATGGCGGGTCGGAAGGCAGAGTGCGGTTGCTGACCACGCCCCCCCTTTCGATCCCTCTGCCCCCGGCAGAGGCAGAACATATCCTGGCCACCGGGTTTGCAGCCCTGCTGGCCCGCTACTGCGGACAGGACAGGCTACGGTTCGCACTCGGGCAGCCCTCGCCCGATCCTGCGCGGCGGGGAGAGGATCTGTTGCCACTGCTGGTCAGCTACGATCCGGGCGAAGGCTTTGCCGCTTTCGGTGACCGGATCGCGGCGGCTATCAACGAGGCGCGGGCCGACGCCCTGCCCTCGGAGCTTCTGGTGCAGGACATGCTGCGCCATGCCGGGGCAGACCGGCATCCGCTGGGTGCGCTGACGCTGCATATATGGCCGGCCAATCCGCTGCCGGACGGTGTGACCCGGATCACCCGCCCCCGGCCCGCCTCACAGGGTGAATGCGTGGTTCTGGCCGAGGTGGCGGCAGACGGGCAGGTAACGCTCAGCGCTGATCATGCAGAAGGGCTGCATGAACCGGCGCTGATCGCGCGGTTGCTTGAACACCTCGACCGCCTGCTGGCTGCGGCGCTGACCGATCCGCAGCGCCCGCTGGCTCTTTTTCCCCTGCTCAGCGATACGGAACTGGCCGGTCTGTCGGCCCCTTATCCTGATGACACCCCGGCCGATCCGCGCGCCACGCATGAAATCATCGCGGCCCATGCCGCACAGACGCCCGACAAGCTGGCCATCATCTGCGGGCCGGACCGGCTGAGCCACGATGCCATGAACCGGGCGGCGAACCGGCTGGCACATCGGCTGATCACGCTGGGCGTGGGCGCCGAGGTGCCGGTGGCCATTCTGGTCGAGCGCGGCGCCGAAGCGGTGATCGCGATCCTTGCCACGCTGAAGGCTGGCGGCGCCTATATTCCGGTCGAGCCGGATCACCCCGCCAGCCGCAACCATCACATTCTGACTGATGCGGGGGTTCGCGTCGTCCTGACCCGCCGCCGTTACCGTGATCGGCTGCCTGCCGGGCTTGCGGCGCATGTGCTGTGCCTTGATGACCTGCCGCACGGGGATTTCCCTGACACCGATCCGGCAGTCACGATCCATCCCGACCAGCTTGCCTATGTGATGTACACCTCCGGCTCGACCGGCAAGCCAAAGGGGGTGGCGGTCGAACACGGGCCGCTGAGCCTGCACAACCAGACCACCGCCCGCGTCTATGAGATGAGCGCGGAGAGCCGCGAACTGCCCTTCCTGCCGTTTTCGTCCGATGGCGGGCATGAACGCTGGATGGTGCCGCTTATGATGGGCGGTTCCGTCGTGATCCCCGACGGGCCACTGTGGACGCCGGAGCAGACCCTGGCGGCGATGCGGGAACACGGCTGCAACAATGCCTCTATCCCGACCACCTATCTGCAACAGCTTGCCGAATGGGCCGAAACGACGGGAGAGGCACCACCGATGCGGCTTTATTCCTTTGGCGGCGAGGGTCTGGCCCAAAGCACCTTCGACCTGCTGAGCCGCGCGCTGAAGGCCCGGACGCTCATCAACGGCTATGGCCCGACCGAAACCATCATGACGCCGATGGTTTGGAAGGTCGCAGCGGGCACGCGGTTCGACGGGGCCTATGCCCCGCTGGGTCGGGCGGTAGGCGACCGTCGGGCCTATGTGCTGGACCCAGACATGATGCCCTGCCCCATCGGTGTGGTTGGCGAGATCCATCTGGGCGGCTCGGGCGTGGCGCGGGGCTATGTCGGGCGGCCCGGAACCACCGCAGACCGGTTTGTTCCCGATCCTTTCGGGCCGCGCCTTGGCGGGCCTGCGGGCGCGCGGCTTTACCGTTCCGGCGATCTGGGGCGCTGGCGTGAAGACGGTACCATCGAATTCCTTGGCCGGGCCGATCTTCAGGTAAAGCTGAATGGCTACCGGATCGAACCCGGCGAGATCGAGGCCGCGCTTCTGGCCGAGCCGGGCGTCAGCGAGGCCCTTGTGCTGCTGCGCGAGGAGGAGGGCGAGAAGCGGCTGATCGGCTATGTCGTCGCGCCCGCAACCGTGACAGGCGAGGATCTGCTGGCCGCGCTGGAGAGCCGGTTGCCGCGCCACATGCTGCCGCAGGCGGTGGTGGTACTGGACAGGATGCCAACCAATCCGAATGCCAAGCTGGATCGGGCCGCCCTGCCTCCGCCGGGCCGGGTGCAGCGGAAAGCGGAAGGCGTGACCCCGGCGACAGACACCGAAGCCCGGATGCTGTCCGTCTGGCGGGCCGAGATCGGGCATGACGGGATCGGAGTGACCGATGATTTCTTTGCTATGGGCGGGCGGTCTCTGGTGGCGCTGAAGGTTCTGGCCCGGCTGCGCGGGCTGTGGCCCGGTGTGGCGCTGACGGTGGCCGACCTGTTCGACGCCCCGACGGTCCGCGCACTTTCTGGCCGGATAGACGCGGGAAATGCCACAGGGCGCAACGCCATTGCCCTGCGCGCCACAGGCACCCTGCCCCGGCTGTATTGCTTCCCCGGATTGCTGGTCTCGACCCGCGAATATCAACGGCTGACCGATTACCTTGGGCCGGACCAGCCCGTCACCGGCTTCCTGTGCCATTCGCTGAACGAGCAGAAGGCGCTGAATGTTTCGGTCGAGGCGGTGGTGGCAGATTACGTTGCCCATATCCGGGCCGAGGCGCGCGGCGGCCCTTGCGCCTTTCTGGGCTGGTCGTGGGGCGGGCTTCTGGCCTGGGAGGCAGCGCGGCAGTTGCAGGACGAGATCGACCTGAGGCTGGTCGCACAGGTCGATGTCTGCGATCTGGGCACCGACTTCGCGCCCGGCGCCGCCCCGCAGTTCGCCCCCGGCGAACGCGCGCGGCTGAAAGCCGAGCTTGACGCCTGGCTGGCCCGCACCCGGATGCGGCCGGAATGGGACCGGCTGATCGGGCTTATGGATGCCGACTGCTTCGACCAGTTTCTGCGCTTCATCGGCAACGAGGCCGACCCCCTGCCCTTCGACGGCCCGGAAGTGTCCAGCCGCGAACATACGTTCTGGGTGCTGATCGACAATGCGCTGGTGTTTCGCAGGCACCGGCTGGCCGCGCTGGACGTGCCTGTCGCCTCGTTCAGCGCGGGGGACAGCCTCAGCCGCGGGCTCAATCTCGTGGACTGGCGGCGCCTGTCGCCGCGCGCTACAGCCTCCGAGATCGTGCCCGGCACCAATCACCTGCACATCATCGGAGACCGGCTGTTCCATGCCCGGCTGAAAGACCGGCTGGCCCAGGCCTGGCGGCAGAGCGGCGCGTAAGCCGAACCTGGAGCGGCCCTGCGGCTATTGGTGTCGCAGGGCCTCGATCGGGTCGAGCCGCGCCGCAGCGCGGGCCGGAAAATAGCCGAACACCATCCCGACCACCGCCGAAAACCCGAAGGCAAGGGACACAACTCCGGGGCTGGGAGAAAACGGGATCGCCATGATCTGCGCCGCTACGAAGGCCAGCCCCAGACCGGCCAGAATACCAACAATCCCGCCCAGCACCGAAAGCACGACCGCCTCCACCAGAAACTGCATCAGCACCTGGCTGGCCTGCGCACCAACCGAAAGACGGATGCCGATTTCGCGAGTCCGTTCGGTGACGGAGACGAGCATGATGTTCATGATTCCGATTCCGCCGACCAGCAGGCTGACCGCCGCGACCGAGGACAGAAGCCCCGTCAGCACGGAATTGACGGAATTGAGCATCGAGGCCAGTTCCTTCATATCATTGACCGCGAAATTATCCTCCTGCCCCGGCGCGATATGCCGCCGGTCGCGCATCAGGGTCTGGATATCCGACATCGCACGTTCGCTGGACCGGCCCGGCGCAACCTGTACCATGACGGAGGCCACATCCTGGCTGCCCAGCAACCGGCGCTGCACCGTCCGCACAGGCATGATGACCATATCGTCCTGATCCTGCCCGAAGGAACCCGCGCCCTTGGCCACCAGCAGCCCGATCACCTCGCAGGAAATCGCCTTGATGCGGATTTTCTCGCCCGTCGGATCTGTCGCGCCGAACAATGCGGTGCGTACCGTCTCGCCAATGATACACACATTGGCCCCGCTGCGGTCCTCGGCCGGCGTGAAGCCACGCCCGCGCGCGATCTGCCAGGCGCCGATGTCAAGATAGGCCGAGGTCGTTCCCGTCACGCTGGTGGTACGGTTGGTATTGCCGAAAACGGCGGTCTCCGAGGTCGAGACGACGGGCGCCACCGACGACAGACTGTCGAGATCCTGAAGCGCCTGAATATCGGCCAGCCGGAAAGCGGGCGCGGTATTGCGGGCGCCCGGCCCCATCATGCGGGTGCCGGGGCGGAGGATAAGCATGTTGGTGCCAAGCGCCTCGACATTGGCCGAAACCTGCTCTGACGATCCCTGCCCCACTGTGACCATGGCGATGACGGCCGCAACGCCGATCACGACGCCCAGCACGGTCAGGAAGGACCGCAGCGCATTGCGGATGATGGCGGTCAGCGCGAGACGAATGGTTTCAAGCAGCATTACGTCCCCCTTGCGCGGGTCGGCGCATCGCGCACCACCTTGCCATCTGTAAAAACCACCAGCCGCCCGGCATAGGCGGCCATGTCTTCCTCGTGTGTCACCATGATAATGGTCAGCCCGGCATCGCGGTTGAGCTGTTGCAGCAGCTCCATGATCTCGACGCTGCGGCGGGTATCGAGGTTGCCGGTCGGTTCATCCGCCAGCATCACCATCGGCTCGCCCGCCAGCGCACGCGCGATGGCCACGCGCTGTTGCTGCCCCCCCGACAGCTGCGCGGGGGTGTGATCTTCCCGCCCGTCCAGCCCGACACGGGCCAGTGCCTGCCGCGCGCGCGCCACTCGCTCTGCCTTGGGCTGGCCCTTGTAGATCAGCGGCAGTTCCACATTTTCCAGCGCCGTGGTGCGCGGCAGCAGATTGAAGCCCTGAAACACGAAGCCGAGGTAGTGACGGCGCAGAAGCGCGCGCTGATCCTGATCCAGCGTCGCGACCTCGACGCCGTTGAACAGGTAGTTGCCGGAACTCGGCCGGTCGAGGCAACCGATGATGTTCATCGCGGTCGACTTGCCGGACCCGGACGGCCCCATGATGGCGACGAACTCGCCGCGGCTGATGGTCAGGTCCACCCCGTCCAGCGCCCGCACCAGCGCCTCGCCGCTCCCATAGAGACGGGTAATGCCGCGCAATTCGATCAGCGGCGCGGTCATTTGGGCGCTTCGTGCTGATCGGTGATGACCTGATCACCCTCGGCTAGCTCGCCCGAGGTGATGACGGTGCGCCTGCCGTCGGAAGCGCCGGGGATCACCTGTACCTCGACCGGCACACCCGCCCGCAACACCCAGACCGTCTTGCCACTGGCAACCCCGCTTTGAGTGCCCGAAGGCGCGGGCATGATCAAACCGATCAGCCCCCCTGCCCCGCCGCCGCCCGTATCTTCCGCTATCTGCGGCGGCGCATAACGCAGCGCGGCGTTTGGCACCTGGATTACACCCTTTGCCTCGGTCACCACGATGGTCGCAGTCGCCGTCATGCCGGGGCGCAGGGTCAGATCGGCGTTGTCCACCGCCAGCACGCCCTTGTAGGTCACCACATCATCCGTGGTTTCGGGCGCATAGCGAACCTGGGTGATCGTCGCGGGGAAACTGCGGCCCGAATAGGCATCGACAGTGAAGCTGGCCGCGTTGCCCACCGCGATTTCACCAATATCGGCCTCGTCGATATCCACCAGCACCTGCATGCGGCGCAGATCCTCTGCCAGAGTGAACAGCGTCGGCGCCGACAGCGAGGCGGCAACGATCTGCCCGGCCGAAACATCGCGCTTCAGCACCACCCCGGCAATTGGCGAGCGGATGGCGGTCTTGTCCAGATCGGTGCGTTGCAGTGACAGATTGGCCTCGGCCAGTGTCAGGGATGCCCGCGCCGCCTCCGTCGCCGCGCGAGCACGGTCACGGTTCGCCTCATAGGTGATGAAGTCGCTGTGCTTCACCACCCCGCGCTTCTGCAACTCGGCCTGGGTTTCATAAAGCTCTTCCGTTTCGCGCTGTGTCGCCTCGGCCTGCACAAGCTGGGCGCGCGCCGCGGCCAGCGCCGCTTCGGCATTGGCAACCTGCGCCCGCAACTTGGTATCATCCAGCCGCGCCAGCACCTGTCCCACCGAAACCTCGTCGTTGTAATCGACATCGACGGACAACAGCGTTCCCGACAGTTCGGACGATACCTCGACCTCGGTGGTCGGCTGCACCGTGCCGGTCGCCGTGACCGTGGCGGTCAGGTCGCCACGCAGGACAGGCTCGGTCACATAGACTGTTCCGCCTGAATCGGGACTGCGCCAGAGCCATAACGCCCCCGCCAAAAGGATGATCAGCAAGGGGAGCAGCAGCCAGCGCCCGCGATTGCGCCGCCCTGCCCCCGCGATCATCCGCTGGATATCCTCTGTGCCCTGATCCGGCATGCTGTCCCGCCTTCCGATGCGCCGCCCGTCGACGGCCCTTGCATGATACGGATATCCGCGCCGAATCCGTCGGTTGCCGTTCTTGTCCCGCCGCGACAAAATATCCCCGCAGGATTCGCCACAGGACCGGCCCGCTCACCTGTGGATAACTCTTGTGGATATCTTTCAGCAACACCCGCACGTCTGGCAGCAGATGGCCCTGAGGCCGCGCGTGGGGCGAGATGTTTGACTTTTTCAAGTTATATCAGCTATTTGCCCGCATGATTTCGACCACAGGATGAACTTCCTGGCACGACTGCGCGCCATAGCGACGAAAAATTCTGTTGCCGCGTGACAAGTTGCGTGCCATCACTCCAGTTGTCGCATGGTTTCGTTTTTGACGCCCTTCTGCGACGAAAGAGAAAGTGGTCCGCAAAGAGACCATCGAGGATAGGATGACGAGCGACAGACTCCCCGAACCCGGCAGCATTGCCGGCATGATCAGCGCCAACGCCACCCGGCTTTCCGAGGCGCTGAACAACCATATGCGGAACAGCTTCCACCCCGGAAGCCGCAAAACGCTGCGCAAGTTTCATCCCGCCGAAGTATCGGAACTGACGGGCATCTCGATGTCCAATCTGAGAACGCGCCACCAGGAGGGCGATTTCCCGGATGTAGAGACGGATTCCCGCGGTCGCAGACTCTATTCCGCTGAAGAGATCGACCAGATCCGCGATGTCATGGCCCGCACGGGACGCAATGGCGAGACCTATCGCCCAGGTCGGCGCGAAGGCGATGGTTTGCAGGTCATTTCCATCGTCAATTTCAAGGGCGGGTCCAGCAAGACCACGACCGCGATCCATCTGGCGCAGCGCTATGCCCTGCGCGGCTATCGGGTTCTGGCCATCGACATGGACCCGCAGGCCAGTCTGACCACCATGTTCGGCTACCGCCCCGAGATCGAATTCGCGGAAGCAGGGACTGTTTATGATGCCTTGCGCTATGAAGACCCGGTGCCGCTGAGCCAAATCATCCGCAAGACCTATTTCCACAATCTCGACCTTGCGCCGGCTGGGCTGCTGCTTTCGGAATACGAGACCGAAACCGCCTATGCCTTGCAACACCGGATCGAGCCGCCGTTCACGCAGCGGCTGGCCATCGCGCTCAGCGAGGTCGAGAACGCCTATGATCTGGTGATCATCGACTGCCCGCCGCAACTTGGCTTTACCACCATGTCTTCGCTGCTGGCCTCTACCGGCCTGCTGATTACAGTGGTGCCCAGCATGCTGGATGTCGCCTCTATGGCGCAATTCCTTGAAATGGCAGGTGAAACTGTCAGAACGCTGGAGGAATCCATGGGACCGACCGATTGGAAGTTCCTCAAATTCCTCATCGCCCGGTACGAGCCGACCGATGTGCCACAGGCGCAGATGGCGGGCTTTCTGCGTTCGATCCTGCTGGAGCAGGTGCTGAATACGCCGATGCTCAAATCCACCGCGATTTCCGATGCGGGGATGACGCAACAGACGATTTACGAGCTGGACCCCAATCAGGTCGTCCG
This sequence comes from Gemmobacter nanjingensis, assembly GCF_014652195.1. Lineage (NCBI taxonomy): Bacteria > Pseudomonadati > Pseudomonadota > Alphaproteobacteria > Rhodobacterales > Paracoccaceae > Gemmobacter > Gemmobacter nanjingensis. The sequence continues at coordinate 181,903 of NZ_BMYI01000004.1, read as the reverse complement.
CAAGACGCTGGATCGCATTCTGGAAAGCGTGAATGGCGTCGCTGACGAGTTTGAGGCGGTGATCCAGCAGGCCTGGGGTCGGAGGAACAGCTGATGGCGCGCCGCAACATCTTTCAACCTCCCCCGCCGCCCTCCCCGCAAACAGAGACTGTTCCTGCGGAATCGCGCCCACGTTTCCCGAATACCGGGCCGATGTCTGGTGTGAAATCGACCCTGCGCGACCTGTCCTCCAATGCGATCCGGGAGCTTGATCCCGCATTGATCGAGGATGATGGCCCCCGTGACCGCCTTGCGATCACGGATGCGGATGTCGCTGATCTGGCTGAAAGCATCCGGCTGCACGGACAACAAGTGCCGATCATGGTGCGCCCGCTGGCCGAGGCGCCCGGACGGTATCGCATCGTCTATGGCCGCCGCCGGTTGCAGGCGCTGAAACTGGCCGGACTTCCTGCGAAGGCCCTGATCCGGTCATTGACCGATGAACAGGCCATTCTTGCGCAAGGTCAGGAAAACAGCCTTCGGGTCGATCCGAGCTTCATCGAAAAGGCGGTTTTCGTCTCTGAACTGGCCGAAAACGGCTATGAGCCTGCGGTGATTCTGGACGCACTTGCCATCGACAAGCCTATGCTGTCACGCATGACGAAAGTGGCGCGCACCATTCCGGGTGAGGTCATCCGTTTCGTTGGCCCCGCCCACGGGATCGGTCGCCGCCGCTGGGAAGAGCTGGCCGATGCCGCGCGGGATCACGGGCTGGATCTTGTGGATCTGGTGCAGGCCCTTCCACCTGCGGCCGCCGCCCTGCCCTCTGACGACCGCTTTGCGCAGCTTCAGTCCGCAGCGACCAGAGCAACCACACCAGCGGCGCAACCAGCTCCTGCCTCGCCCGGCCTCACGGTAAAAGACGCGACCGGCGCGACAATTGCAGAGGTGAAGGCCACCCCGCGCTCGGTCACGATCCGCCTTGGCCAGGGCGACGCCGCATTCACAAGCTGGATGCGTGCAAACGCCGAACACGAGATCCTGCGCCTGTACCGGACGTGGAAAGCCGGACAGCGCAGCGACTGACGATATCGAGCAACACAACAACAAGGAGCACATCGCAGCCACAGGAAAAGAAAGAGCCCCCCAAGGTCACCCTCGGAGAGCCCAATCTGTTGCTTAGCACCCACAGATTTACCAGCTTCTCCGCTCCAGTCAAGACAGCCGATTCGGCTGATTGATGGAATTTTGCCTGTTTCTGGCAAAATGCTCGGCCATTGGTCAGGGCACTCACCCTGGGTTTGCCGTGAAATGCCATGGCTTTCAGACATGCCTCTGCGCCGATCCGGTCGCAGACTGATTCTTCATTGTCCGCGGACAATTCTACCCCTGATCGATTTGCCATGATGGAGGCGCTGCGGCGCGCGGCGCCGGCTCTTGGCCTGCGCCCCCCTGTCATTGCGACGCTGGATACGCTGCTGTCCTGCTTGCCGCCCAAGCGCAATCACAACCGCGTCTTCGCCTCAAATGCCACCTTGGCACTGCGCCGCAACGGCGTGTCTGATCGCACGTTGCGACGGCACTTCGCTGAACTGATCGAAGCGGGCTTCCTCCTGCGGATCGACAGTCCGAACGGCAAGCGATACTGCAAGCACGACCCCGAGATGGGCACGGTCCTGCGCTTCGGCCTCGACCTCTCGCCTCTTTTCAATGCCTATGAGCGGCTTTGCAGCCTCGCAAGGCAGGTAGCCGATCAACAGGCCCATCTGGATTACCTTCGCACGAAGCTTCGGTCGACCATCGCCTCATGCCTCGCCAAGCAGGGTGAGACCCCTCTGCTGGAAGACGCCAGGCGCGTCCTGCGCCGCAAACCGTCTGCCGAAGAACTGGGGCATTGGCTGTCACTTCTGTCTGCTGAAACTTTGCAGGCAGAAAGCGAAGAACCGGCAGAAGAACTGTCCGCCAGCAACGGCCAAAATGTCCGCCACCATCATAGTTCAAAAAAAGAACTTATTGATAAGAAGGCAGCGGAAACTGAGCCTGACACTTCCGTACTGTCAGAAATCACTCAGATCTGCCCACAAGCGGCCTCCTTCCTTCAGACATCAATTCGTAACGCAGCGGACATCACCTCACATGCAAGACAGATGGCTCCAATGATGGGCATTGAACGTCAATGCTACGAACGTGCCGAAGACAAGCGAGGAGCCATGGAAGCTGCCCTGACGATCTGGCTTTTACTGGAAATGCAGGATCGCATTCATCAGCTCGGTGCATATTTCAGGTCGGTAATGCTGGGCGCCCGGAGCGAAACGTTCTGTCCCTGGCAATTGCTGGAGAAACTTCGCAAGCGCGGAGGGCATCAGAGAATTGTCCGCGGACAACAATATGCCTGCGGAGGCAACCCGCCCGTCGCGGCAACATGATCCAATGACGGCGATCAAATCGAAGTGACCCTGCGTGCCTCAACGTCCATGTGGAACCCTTCGATCATTCAATGCCAGCAAATGCATGTTCATTCTCTTTCGAAATTCCGCATCAATGTTCGTATTGGGTCAAAATTTCTGCGACACAGCATGAATCAGGCTCACTTTAGCCCTGAATCGAACGTTTCCAGCGGTGTTTGCTCTAAAAAAGATGAAAACCGAAAATAAACGCTTGACCGATAGCGCAAACTGGCTACTCCTTGAACACATCAAGATGACCTGCCAACGGAGGGCGACGTGCCTGTAACCGGCTCGCCAGCGATAACCGATTTGTTCGTCATTGGCGGCGGCATCAACGGCTGTGGCATTGCCCGCGACGCCGCCGGGCGGGGTCTGTCTGTCACGCTGGCTGAACAGGGCGATCTGGCGCAGGCAACGTCATCCGCCTCCACCAAGATGTTTCACGGCGGGTTGCGGTATCTGGAATATTTCGAGTTTCGTCTGGTGCGCGAGGCTCTGGAGGAACGTGAGACGCTGCTGGTTGCGATGCCGCATATCAGCTGGCCGATGCGGTTCGTGCTGCCAATCTCACCCGAGATGCGGTTTGAGGGAAGCACGCCGACCTCGCGTCTGTTGTCCATGGTCATGCCCTGGCTGAAGGGGCGCCGTCCGGCCTGGCTGATCCGGCTGGGGCTGTTCCTGTATGACACGCTGGGGGGGCGGCAGATTTTGCCGGGCACGCGCCGCCTGGATCTGACGCAGGACGAGGCGGGCAAGCCGCTGCGGCCGGGGTTCCGGTTGGCCTATGAATATTCTGATTGCTGGGTGCAGGACTCCCGTCTGGTCTCGCTGAATGCGCGTGATGCGGCAGATCGGGGCGCCCGGATCATGGTGGGCACGCGGGTCGTTTCTGCCTCGCGCGAAGGTGATCTGTGGCGGGTTGAAACCGACGGGGTGCATGGCCCGCAAATTCATCAGGCGCGCGCGCTGGTCAATGCGGGCGGGCCGTGGGTTGAGGATGTGATCCGCAATGTTGCCCGCGTGCCTTCGACCGAAGGCGTCCGACTGGTGCGTGGCAGCCATATCGTGACGAGGCGGCTGTATGACCATGATCGCTGCTATTTCTTTCAGGGCGGTGACGGGCGGATCATCTTCGCCATTCCTTATGAGCAGGACTTCACCCTGATCGGAACCACCGACCAGGATCATCACGGCGCGCCGGGGGAGGCGCGTTGTTCCGAGGCAGAGCGGGATTATCTGTGCGCCTTCGCGAGCCAGTATTTCGCCCGGCCGGTGACGCCCGATGATGTGGTCTGGACCTATTCGGGGGTGCGACCGCTTTACAATGACGGGGCGAAATCCGCGACAGCCGCGACGCGCGACTATGTGCTGAGCCTGCATGCCGACGGGGCACCATTGCTCAATGTGTTCGGGGGCAAGATCACGACCTACCGGCGGCTTGCGGAAAGTGCGCTTGCGAAACTCTCGCCTTATTTCCCCAAGGCGAAAGGGCCGTGGACAGCCCGCGTTCCGCTGCCGGGCGGGGATTTCCCGCATGACGGCGTCGGTGCCCTGCAAAACCGTCTGATCGCGGAATATCCGTTTCTCGACGCCCGAGACAGCCTTCGTCTTGTACGCACCTATGGAACAGATGTGTTCGATGTTCTGGGCGGGGCAACAAGCCTCGCTGAACTCGGGCAGTCGTTTGGGGCCGGGCTGACCGCGGCAGAAGTGAACTGGCTGGTCGAAAAGGAATTTGCCCGCAGCGCCGAGGATATCCTGTGGCGGCGTACCAAGCTCGGGCTGCACATGACCCCGGAACAGATTGCCGCGCTGGAGGGCTTCATGGCTGAGCGCGGTGCAACATCGACCGGCCGGATGGCCAGTCCCGCAGCGGAATAGGCGGCGCGTCAGCCAGAGGAGGGCAGGCGCATCGTGGAGGAGATCGAATGACGTTGGAACTGCAAGGCGTGTCGCGCGTGGTCGGCGGGCGGGATCACATCCACCCGACCAGCATGACATTGCGAAACGGCACGATGAACGTGCTGCTGGGGCCGACGCTGTCGGGCAAGACCAGCCTGATGCGGTTGATGGCCGGGCTGGATAAGCCAAGTGCCGGACGCATCCTGTGGGAAGGCCGCGACGTGACCGGCTTGCGGGTGCAGGACCGGGGCGTTGCCATGGTCTATCAGCAGTTCATCAATTACCCCGGTCTGACGGTGTATGAAAACATCGCCTCGCCGCTGCGTATCCTGCGCCGCAGCACGGCCGAGATTGATCGTGCCGTGCGACAGACAGCCGAGATGCTGCGCCTGACCCCGATGCTGGAGCGCAAGCCACTGGAGCTGTCGGGCGGGCAGCAACAACGCTGTGCGCTGGCGCGGGCGTTGGTGAAAGGGGCAGGGCTGGTGCTGCTGGACGAGCCGCTGGCGAACCTCGATTACAAACTGCGCGAGGAGTTGCGGGTCGAAATCCCGAAGATCTTCGAGGCTTCGGGCGCGATCTTCGTTTATGCGACCACTGAACCGGAAGAGGCGCTGCTGCTGGGTGGCCATACCGCGACACTTTGGGAAGGCCGGGTAACGCAGTTCGGACCTACCGCAAAGGTGTATAGAAATCCTCATGATGCGACTACGGCAAGAGTCTTCTCGGACCCGCCAATGAACTTCGTGCCGGCGGTCAAGACGGGCGGGCAGGTCCACTTTGGCGAAAGTGCCTCCGTTGCGGCGGACGGAGCGATGTCCGCTTTGCCTGATGGTCGCTATCTGGCCGGGTTCAGGGCCAATCATCTGGCGCTGCATCGCCCGTCCGGGGCGGCTGTGGAATTTGCCTGCAAACTCGCGGTGACGGAAATCACCGGATCGGAAACCTTCATCCACGTCAGCCATGGCACGGATCGCTGGGTCGGTCTGGTCGGCGGGGTGCATGACCTGACACCGGGGCAGGGGGTGCAGGTCTGGCTGGACCCGGCGCATGTCTATCTGTTTGACGCGGACGGGCAGCTTGCTGCGCCTGCCGCCTATGCACAGGTGGCCTGAGCCATGGCCCAGATCACGCTGAAGAACCTCGCGCACAGCTACCTGCCCAATCCGAAGGGCGAACAGGATTACGCGCTGAAGGAAATGGATCATGTCTGGCAGGATGGTGGCGCCTATGCCCTGCTGGGCTCGTCCGGCTGCGGCAAGACTACGCTGCTGAACATCATCTCGGGCCTGCTGCGGCCAAGCCATGGGAGGGTGTTGTTCGGCGACCGCGATGTGACCGATGCCGCCACGGCCGAGCGCAATATCGCGCAGGTGTTCCAGTTCCCGGTCGTATACGACACGATGACCGTCCGCGACAATCTGGCCTTCCCGCTGCGCAATCGCGGGCAGGACGCAGCCTATATCAACCGCCGCGTCGATCAGATTGCGCAGATGATCGGGATGGAGGCGATGCTGTCGCGAAAGGCGCAGGGCCTGACCGCCGATGCCAAGCAGAAGATCAGCCTTGGCCGTGGCATGGTGCGCGAGGATGTCAACGCGATCCTGTTCGACGAGCCACTGACCGTCATCGACCCACACATGAAGTGGGAGCTGCGCACACAGCTCAAGCAGCTGCACCGCGAGTTCGGCCATACGATGATCTATGTCACGCATGACCAGACCGAAGCGCTGACCTTCGCCGACAAGGTGGTGGTGATGTATGACGGTCGCGTAGTGCAGCTCGGCACGCCTGAGGAACTTTTCGAAACCCCGGCACATACATTCGTGGGGTATTTCATCGGCTCCCCCGGCATGAACTTTCTGGATGCGCGAGTATCGGGCACCCATGCCATGCTGGTCAGCGGGGCAGGGGTGGATCTGGGCGACGATCACGGGACCCCCTCGGGTCGTGTACAGATCGGCATTCGCCCTGAACATGCTGTTCTGACGGAAGGGCAGGGGCTGCCGGTCACCATTCGCCGGGTCGAGGATGTCGGGCGCCATCGCATCCTGCGGGCCGAACTGGAGGGGCAGCCTTTCAACATTGTTCAGCCGGAAGGGCAGCCCGTTCCGGCGCTGCCGCGCGTGGCCTTCGTGCCTGGCAAGATCAACGTCTATGCCGACGACTGGCGCGTCGCACCGCAGGGGAGGGCGGCCTGATGGAAAAGACACAGAACAACCGCGCCTGGTTTCTGGTGCTGCCGGTGCTGGTGCTGGTCGCCTTTTCGGCGGTGATCCCGCTGATGACCGTGGTGAACTATTCGGTCAACGATACTTTCGGGAACAACGAATTTTTCTGGGCCGGGCTCGACTGGTTCGATGAGGCCGTGCATTCCGACCGTATTCATGGCGCGCTGCTGCGGCAGGCGATGTTCTCGGCCATCATTCTGGCCATCGAGGTCCCGCTCGGCATCTTCGTCGCGCTGAACATGCCCAAGAAGGGCTTCTGGTCCTCGTTCTGCCTTGTGGTCATGGCGCTGCCGCTGCTGATCCCGTTCAACGTCGTCGGCACCATCTGGCAGATCTTTGGTCGCGGTGACATTGGCCTGCTGGGGCATACGCTGGCCGCCATCGGGATCGACTACAACTATACCTCCGACCCGTTCGATGCATGGGCCACGGTGGTGGTGATGGATGTCTGGCACTGGACCTCGCTGGTGGCGCTGCTGGCCTATGCCGGTCTGCAATCCATTCCGCAGGCCTATTATCAGGCCGCGCGCATCGACCAGGCGAGCCGCTGGGCCGTGTTCCGCTACATCGAGCTGCCGAAGATGAAGGGCGTCCTGCTGATCGCGGTTCTGCTGCGCTTCATGGACAGCTTCATGATCTATACAGAACCTTTCGTCGTCACCGGCGGCGGCCCCGGCAATTCGACCACCTTCCTGTCAATCGACCTTGTGAAGATGGCCGTGGGTCAGTTCGATCTTGGCCCCGCCGCCGCCTTCTCGATCATGTATTTCCTCGTGATCCTGCTGGTGAGCTGGGTGTTCTACACCGTGATGACCAATCTCGACCGTCAGGAGGCCAAGTGATGCGCAGCCGCTCCTCCGCCCTTGTGATGACATTTTATCTTCTGTTCCTCATGGTGCCGATCTACTGGCTTGTGAACATGAGCCTGAAGACCAATGCCGAGATCACCGGAACCTTCTCGATCTTTCCGCGCGAGCTGACCTTCCGCAACTACATGGTGATCCTGACCGACCCGAGCTGGTACATGGGCTACGTCAATTCGATCATCTATGTGGTGCTGAACACGGTCATTTCCATCGCCGTGGCGCTGCCCGCCGCCTATGCCTTCAGCCGTTACAGCTTCATGGGTGACAAGCACCTGTTCTTCTGGCTGCTGACCAACCGCATGTCGCCGCCCGCCGTCTTCGCACTGCCGTTCTTCCAGCTTTATTCCTCCATCGGGCTGTTCGACACGCACATCGCGGTGGCGCTGGCGCATTGCCTGTTCAACGTGCCGCTGGCGGTGTGGATTCTGGAAGGCTTCATGCGCGGCGTGCCGAAAGAGATTGACGAGACCGCCTACATCGACGGCTATTCCTTCCCGCGCTTCTTCATCCGCATCTTCATGCCGCTGGTGGCCAGCGGGATCGGTGTCGCGGCCTTCTTCTGCTTCATGTTCTCATGGGTGGAACTGTTGCTGAGCCGCACACTGACCAGCGTGAACGCCAAGCCCATCGCAGCCACCATGACGCGCACGGTATCGGCCAGCGGGATGGACTGGGGTGTTCTGGCCGCCGCAGGGGTGCTGACCATCATTCCGGGCGCGCTGGTGATCTGGTTCGTCCGCAACTACATCGCCAAGGGCTTTGCCCTGGGCCGCGTGTGAAGGAGGGCTGGATCATGTCTGCAACCACGGCAAACCGCGTCAACTGGCCCGCGATCTACGTTACCGCCGCCGCAGTCCTTGGCGCCGCACTGATCTTCCTGATCTGGGCTACCCCGGTAAAAGACGGCGCGAAGGATTGGTTCGCGCCGATGATCAAGGGCGGCTGGATGGCCTGGACCTTCCCGGTCGCGCTGTTCTTCTGGATCATCGCGAGCCTGCTCGTGACCTTCACCATCCTTGCGATCCGGTTTCCCGAAACCCCGCGCGTCGGCCTCCTGCGGATCGAGACGACGCGCGGCGACCGGCTGTTCATCTCGCTTCTCGGCTCGGCCTTCATCTGTCTGGCCTGGCTGTTCTGCGCGGGCCCCCCTGTCTGGGGCGGGCTCGCACTGTGCCTTGTCTATGCCGTGGCGGTTTTCGTCTGGGTTTAGACCGGAAGATCCCTCTGGTGCGGCTGGACCCCGCGCCAGAGGGCAAGAATGCTCAACGCCTGTTTCACATTCCAAGGGAGGAATACAATGAGACTGACATCAACCGCAATGGCGCTGGCGCTGCTGGCCGTGGGGGCCCCCGCCTGGGCCGACATGGACGCCGCCAAGAAATTCCTCGATTCCGAAATCGCGGGCATGACCGTCCTGTCGCCCGAAGATCAGGAAAAGGAAATGCAGTGGTTCATCGACGCGGCCAAGCCCTTTTCGGGCATGGATATCAAGGTCGTGTCCGAAACCATCGCGACGCATGAATATGAATCCAAGGTTCTGGCCCCGGCCTTCACTGCCATCACCGGCATCAAGATCACCCATGATCTGATCGGCGAGGGTGATGTCGTCGAGAAGCTGCAAACCCAGATGCAGACCGGCGAGAACATCTATGACGCCTATGTCAACGATTCCGACCTGATCGGGACGCACTGGCGCTATCAGCAGGCCCGCAACCTGACCGACTGGATGGCGGGCGAGGGCAAGGATGTTACCAACCCCGGTCTCGATCTGGCTGATTTCATCGGCACCCAGTTCACCACCGCGCCGGATGGCAAGCTCTACCAGCTTCCTGACCAGCAGTTCGCCAACCTCTACTGGTTCCGCTACGACTGGTTCACTGATCCCAAGACCATGGAGGATTTCAAGGCCAAATATGGCTATGACCTCGGCGTGCCGGTCAACTGGTCGGCCTATGAGGATATCGCCGAATTCTTCACCGGCCGCGACATGAGCTATGCGGGCGGGCCGTCCTCGGGCGTCTATGGCAACATGGACTACGGCAAGAAAGACCCGAGCCTCGGCTGGCGCTATACCGATGCCTGGATGTCGATGGCTGGCATGGGCGACAAGGGCGAGCCGAACGGCTTGCCGGTCGATGAATGGGGTGTCCGGGTCGATGAAAACTCGCGGCCCGTCGGCTCTTGCGTGGCGCGGGGTGGGGCAACCAATGACGCGGCGGCGGTCTATGCCGTGACCAAGGCGATCGACTGGTTGCAGAAATATACCCCGCCGGAAGCCATGGGCATGACCTTCGGTGAGGCCGGTCCGGTTCCGGCGCAGGGTTCCATCGCGCAACAGATGTTCTGGTATACTGCTTTCACCGCCGACATGGTGAAGCCGGGCCTGCCGGTGATGAACGAGGATGGCACGCCGAAATGGCGCATGGCTCCCAGCCCGCATGGTGCGTATTGGACCGAGGGCACCAAGATCGGCTATCAGGATGTGGGGTCGTGGACGCTGATGAAATCCACCCCGGTGGATCGTGCGCAGGCCGCATGGCTTTATGCGCAATTCGTGACCTCGAAGCTGGTTGATCTGAAGAAATCCGATGTCGGCCTGACCTTCATCCGTCAGTCCACCATCGACAGCCAGCACTTCACCGACCGTGCGCCGAAACTTGGCGGGTTGATCGAGTTCTACCGCTCGCCCGCCCGGACCCAGTGGTCGCCCACCGGCACCAATATCCCGGACTATCCGAAGCTGGCGCAGCTGTGGTGGCAGAATATCGGCGACGCGCTGTCGGGGGCCAAATCCCCGCAGGAGGCGCTGGACGCGCTGTGCGCCGATCAGGAAAAGGTGCTGATCCGGCTTGAGAAATCGGGCGTTCAGGGCGACATCGGCCCGAAGATGAACGAAGAGCAGGACCCGCAATACTGGATCGACCAGCCGGGCGCGCCGGTCGGCAAGCTGGACAACGAAAAGCCGCAGGGCGAAACCGTGTCCTATGACGAGCTGATCAAATCCTGGCAGAACTGATGCCATGAAGGGTCCGGGCGGCTGCGGTCGCCCGGACCTGTCTCTTCCACGACCACGGGACCGCGCTGCCATGACCCATATCCTTGCCATCGACCAGGGCACCACCTCGTCACGGGCGATCCTGTTCGACGCGGATCTTCGCCCGGTCGCTTCGGCGCAAGAGGAGTTTCCGCAGCACTATCCCGCCTCCGGCTGGGTCGAACATGATCCGGCGGATCTTTGGGCCACCACGGCGGCGACCGCGCGGGCGGCCATCGAAAGGGCAGGGCTGGGCGTCGGCGCCGTGTCGGCCATTGGCATCACCAACCAGCGCGAAACCACCTTGCTGTGGGACCGCGCGAGCGGCCAGCCGCTGCACAATGCGATTGTCTGGCAGGACCGCCGCACTGCCCCGATCTGCGAAAGTCTGCGCGCTGCCGGTCATGCCGCGCTGATTACCGAGCGCACCGGCCTTCTGCTGGATCCGTATTTCTCGGGCACCAAGCTGAAATGGCTGCTCGATACGATCCCCGGTGCCCGCGCGCGTGCGGCGAAGGGGGAACTCGCTTTCGGTACGGTCGACAGCTGGCTGATCTGGAACCTGACCGGCGGCAAGGTGCATGCCACCGATGCCACCAATGCCTCGCGCACGTTGCTTTACGACATCGGCGCGAACCGCTGGGATCCTGATATCTGCGCGCTTCTGGATATTCCGATGGCGCTGCTGCCCGAAGTACGCGACTGCGCCGATGATTTCGGCACCACGCGGCCCGATCTGTTCGGGCGGGAAATCCCGATCCTCGGTGTCGCGGGCGACCAGCAGGCGGCGGCAATGGGCCAGGCGTGTTTTCAGCCCGGCATGATGAAGTCGACCTATGGCACCGGATGTTTTGCCCTGCTGAACACCGGGGCGGATCGGGTGCCCTCGACCAACCGGCTGCTGACCACCATTGCCAGCCGCCTGAACGGCAAGACCAGCTATGCGCTGGAAGGCTCCATCTTCATCGCGGGGGCGGTGGTGCAATGGTTGCGCGACGGGCTGAAGATCATCCGCAGCGCACCGGAAACCCAGCCCCTCGCCGAAAGTGCCGATCCGTCGCAAGAGGTGATCCTGGTGCCCGCCTTCACCGGCCTTGGCGCGCCCTACTGGCGGCCGGAATGCAGGGGGGCCATCTTCGGCCTGACGCGCAACTCCGGCCCGGCCGAACTGGCGCGGGCGGCGCTGGAAAGCGTGGGCTACCAGACCCGCGACCTTCTGGAGGCGATGCGCGCAGACTGGGCCACCGCAGCCGGGGGGGTGCTGCGGGTTGATGGCGGCATGGTGGCGAGTGACTGGACGATGCAGTTTCTGGCCGACATTCTTGGCGCTCCGGTAGATCGTCCGGTGGTGACGGAAACCACCGCGCTCGGAGCGGCCTGGCTTGCCGGCTACCGGGCCGGTCTTTACCCCGGACCCGAGCAATTCGCCAGGACCTGGGCGCTGGAACGCCGTTTCGTACCGGCTATGGGCGGGGCAGAACGGGACGCGAGATACGCGCGCTGGACCCGCGCCGTCAGCGCCACTGTGGCCGCGTCCGAATGAAAATCCGCTCCGTCATTTGCTGCGTCAGACAGGAATGACGATGCGCTGACGCAAGGCAGGTCATTGTCCTTTCAAGCACCGCGGCTGTTGCCGCATCGCCGAGGACCGAACGATGACCTGCACTCTCGACAGCACTGAAGTTGCCAGCGCCACGGCGATGGACCAGTTCGATGCCGGATGCGTCTCGCTGATGGATCGCTGGCAGCCGATGACGGAATGGTATGACGAGCGGCTGAAATCTGGGCTTGATGCCACATGCAAGGCCAATGCCTGCCGCATCGGCCCGCGCGTGGTGGCGCGTGATCGGGCAGGGCGCGGGCTGGCGGGAATAAATATGGCCTCGCAGGATTTCCTGAGCCTCGCCTCGCATCCCAAGATCCTTGCGGCGGCTTCGGCGGCGGCACGGCGCTACGGGGTCCATTCGGCGGGCACTGCGGTCCAGATGGGGCTGACCACGCTGACCACCTCGCTGGAAGAGCGGATTGCCGCTTTCGTCGGCATGGCACAGGCCATCGTGTTTCCAAGCGGCTGGACCGCCGGTTTCGGCGCCATTCGCGCGCTGGTGCGACCGGGCGATCATGTGCTGGTGGACGCCCATGCCCGGGAATGTCTTCAGGACGGCGCCGCCGCTTCCGGTGCAACCGTGCATCAGATCCAGCACGGCTCGACCGAGGCGCTGGTCCGCCGGCTGGAACGACTGCGGGATGAAGACCCGCAGGCCGGCATCATCGTTGTGACCGAGGCGCTGTTCGCCATGGAACCGGGCAGCGCCAGCCTGCCCGAATTGCAGCAGCTTTGCCGTCGCTATGCGGCGACGCTGCTGGTGGATGTGGCCAATGACCTGGGTGCGCTTGGCGCCACAGGGCGTGGTGTCTGCGAGATGCAGGGCATCCTTGGCGGTATCGACATCCTCACCGGCAGCTTCTCCAAGACTTTCGCCGCGAATGGCGGGTTTGTCGCCTCCAACCATCCGGCCCTGCGGCTTGCCATGCGGGTGGGCAGTTCGGTGCAGGGATGCAGCAATGCGATATCGCCCCTTCAGGCAGCGGTGGTGCTGGCCGCGCTGGAAATCGTGGACAGCGAGGAAGGCGCCGAACGGCGCAACCGGCTGATGCAGAACATCGAAAGGCTGCGCACCGGGCTGGAGGACGCAGGGTTTGAGGTCACCGGTGCGCCGGGCGCGGTCGTGACCGTCAGGCTCGGGCGGCTGGCCTGCGCGCGGCGGCTGACGGCCGACATGCTGTCGCGGGGCGCGCTGCTCAACCTGACCGAGCCGCTGACGCCGGGAAGCGCCGATGCGCTGTGGCGGCTGAAGCTTCTCGCCGATCACGGAACCAGCGAGGTCGATGGCTTCGTGGCGATTGCCCGCGAGGCGAAAGCCCGGCTTGACGAAGAAAATGCGCGCAGTGCGGCGCTTCAGTATGCGGTGGCCTGACGATCCCCTCAGGGCCACTGTATCGGTGCGGATCGGTCAATGACGGCAGGTGGCGGGGCAACCCGGAATGTCGTCTTTGGCCGATCCGCATCTGCCACGGGTTTACGCCCGCACCGCACACGGCTATCCCTAGAATCAGACTTCGATTTCTGGGGATGTATCGAAGATGGCCGGGTGCACCTACTTCCGCATCCTTGACAGATTTTGCTTGTCGGTCGACGGGCAGGAACTGCCCGTAAAGGGGCAGAAGCAGAAGGCTATTCTCGCATGGTTCAGCCTGACCGGCGAAAGCGGTATCGCGCGCGACCGGCTGGCTGATCTTTTGTGGTCCGATTCCGGTGCGGAAAAGGCTCGTGGTTCTCTGCGCAATACCCTGCATGTGCTGGCACGCGACTGTGCGGGGATTTCGCTGTTCGAGGCTGACCGTCTGGCGGTGCGGGCACGGTTCGCGGGCGCGCCGTGTGACATATCGCAGGCTTTGGCGGCTTTCGACGCGGGGGATACAGCACCGCTTGCGGCGCGGTCGCTTGCCGATGCCGACATCCGCTTCGCCGCCGATCTGTGGGGGCTGGACCCGGAGTTCGATGGCTTCCTGACCGAACGCAAGGCAGCCTATCTGGCGTATCTTTCAGCGCAGCTGCGCTCCCGTCTGCACGCGGCTGGCGAAAAAACCGGCGCGCGTCTGCTGGCCGAGCGCCTGCGCGAGCTGGAACCTCAGGATGAAGAGGCGACGCGGGCGCTGATGCGTCTGGATATCGCGGCGGGTAATAACGCTGCTGCGATGGAACATTATCGCAAGCTCTGGACGCTTCTGGACGAGGAATTCGATCTGGAACCCGCCGAGGAAACCCAGGCGCTTGCGATTTCGCTCAAGCTTTCCGGTTCGGCTGCGCCCTTGCCGGCGCAGCTTGATGACGAACGGATCACGATTTTCGTCCAGTCCTTCGCCTTGTCCGCGCTGCCTGATGACGAACAGATTCTGGTGGCTGCGGTGCAGGCCGAACTGGGATCGGCGCTTTATGCGGTCGAAGACTGGGTGACCATCGAAACCAGCCCCGGAATGCAACTGCCCGCCCGCCCCGGCAATTACGAACTGCGTGGTTCACTGTCGCCGGGGCTGGAGGAAATGCGGCTGATCCTGTCGCTGAAGGATCTGTCCACCGGCGCGATTATCTGGTCATGGCCGCTGCATATCCGGCGCGGCGACTGGGTGCGCAACTCGGGTTTCGCGGTGCAGCGTATCGCCATGCGCCTGACCGGCAAGCTGGAGTCGCATTACATCAGCGGGCTGGAAGGCCTGTCCGACGCCCAGCTTGCCGATTATCGCAAGCTGATGCGCGCGGGCTGGCTGATGCGCGACTGGTCTTCCGATGCGGACCGGCGGGCGGAGGCGCTGCTGCGCTCGGTTTCCTCCGGCGGCGATCTGGGGCTGCGCGCGCGTATCGGGCTGGCCGAATTGCTCAACAGCCGCGAACTGATCTTTCCGGGCTCGGGTCCGGTTCATGCCGGTGTACCCGAGGCGCTGGAAATCGGGCGGGCCTGCACCGCCGAGGCGCCCGACCGTGGCGATGCCTGGCTTGCCTTCGGCTGGAGCTCGATCCTGCTGGATCACGTCGACGCTGCGGCCGAGGCCGCGAATGTGGTGGCCGACCTGTCGCAAAGCAATCCGCGCCGCCTGTCGGCGGCTTCGGAAATGATGGCGCTGACCGGGCAGGTGACCCGCGCGACCCGTCTGGCCGAGGCGGCTTCGGCGCTTGATGCCGGGGTGTGCCGGGTGTCGATGGGCTATCGGACGCCGGTCGCGCTGTTGTCGGGCGATTATGCCACAGCGATGGATCTGGCCGACCGGGCCGCCGGGGCCATTCCCTTTACCTATGCCTATGGCTGCGCCGCCGCCGTGATGGCGGGGGATATGGCGCGGGCGGCCGGGTTCTGGCACCGTTTCAGCACCGATATTTCCGGCCGCTGGCAGGGCGCAGGTGCGCCAGATCCGCTGTCGTGGTTTCTGGCGGCGACGTCGATGCGGTCAGCCTACGGGCTGGACCGCATCGGCGAGGCCCTGTGGCAGATCGCCGGTCAGCGGCAGGATCGCGTGGTATAATCGCCCACATTGCCCCAGACGAACTGCATCGCGGTTGTCTTGCCCGCAAAGTAATCGTCCAGATAGGTCAGGTTCTGGAACCTGCTGCCCTCAGCCTGGTGCTGGAGCGCCAGATCCTCCTTGGCGGCGATGTTG
Organism: Gemmobacter nanjingensis; assembly: GCF_014652195.1. Classification (NCBI taxonomy): domain Bacteria; kingdom Pseudomonadati; phylum Pseudomonadota; class Alphaproteobacteria; order Rhodobacterales; family Paracoccaceae; genus Gemmobacter; species Gemmobacter nanjingensis. The sequence continues at coordinate 166,230 of NZ_BMYI01000004.1, read as the reverse complement.
TTCTTTTCGGGCAGGCGGATATTCACATGGTCGGCGGTGTTCTGGAACAGGCTCATCGTCGCGGCTTTGTGGACATGCTGGACCTCAAGCACCCCGTCGACAACCCAATGCCCCAGCGGATCATCGGAGGTGTCCCCGTCCAGCGGTTTGAAATAGGCGGCGAACAGCGGCGACTTGACCGTTTCGGTCACGATGTCGGGCGAACGGGCGAGGCTGCCCTCTCCCTCGGCGAGCTGCGCGGCGAATTTGCGGGCATAATTCGCCAGCAGATTGCAGAATGCCTCGACCGTTGTCGGGTAGTTCGCCGCGGGCTGCCGCGTCATGGCAATCATGAAGGCGCCGACGGTTTCAAAGTCGATGGTATTGTATTTCACATCCGGCTGGGCCGGGCTTCCGGTGGTCATTGTCACACTCCGCTGTTGAGGGTCAGAAATCGTATCAGGCTGGGCATGTCGGGGATATCCGGCATGTCAGGGTCGACGGGGGCGTCTGGCAGGGCGGCTTCGGCAGTTTCAACCGCCGCGCGGATCGCCCCCCACAGAAGTGCCGACCCCAGCGCGCCCAGTCGCAGACCGTCGCCAAAGCCCTGCGTGGCGGGCCCGCGACCGGCCTCAAGCAGCGTGTAAAGATATAGCGGCGGATCGGCAGCCAGATGCGGTGGCGCCAGATGCCCGCAGGCGTTGCACCAGTCGCTGATCAGCTTTGCCCGTGCGGGGCCATCCCACAGCAGCCAGTCGGGAAAGCGGCTCCGCAGGGCAGGGGCCAACCGGGTGGCGAGGCTTGACACGGATTGCAGGCCGCCATCGGTGCTGCGGGCCAGATCGCGCAACGCCAGATCGTTGTCGCTGGTGACAAGCGAGGAGTGAATCTCCATCGCATCCGGCAGGCCGAAATCACTGCCGAACATGGCCGCCAGCCCGCCTTCCATCCGCATGGCCTTTTGCGGTGGTGAGAGCAGATCGAGATCAAAGAAATTGCGCCAGTCGATGCGCCAGAAATTCTCTGCCCCCGGCCGGGCGCGCAGGGCGGCGATATCGGGATCGCCACGCAGCAACAGGCGCACGGGAACGGTGTTGACGTTCAGCCTGTACTGGCTGCGCACCAGCCAGTGTCCTGCGCGCAGGATGGCCGCCATCACTTCAACCGGGATATCGGCGGCGCCGGGCGGTCCCAGGTCGGCAGGCGTATCGGCCAGCGCGGGCAGGGCGAGGCGCGGCAGCAGATCGCGCAGCAACAGCCCGTGCCACATCCGAACCGTGGCGGTCTTGGCCCCGCGCAGGCTGTCGGCAGGCGAATGACCGCGTGCGGCAAGCCGGGTGGTCACCGCCCCGGCATGGGCGATGAACAGCGCCGAAAGCTGTGCGATCATCGGGTTGTCGTCATTGCGCGTATCAGGCAGCGCGCCCAGCGTCCGGCCAAGGCCGCTTGCAGGTTTCCGGCGCGTGATGTCGGCGGCGAAATACGGATAGAACAGCGGTGCCGGGGGAAACCTGTGCAATTCGGGCAGGGACAGATCGGCGGAAACCGGGCCGAACAGGCTTTCCAGATGCAGCGGCTGGGTCCGCTCGGCCTGTGTCACCGTTGTGCGGGTAAGCTCTGGCGCGGGGTCGGACAGCGCATAATCGAATTCACCTTCCGTCGGCGTGCACAGGTCATGGGCCAGCAGTTGCCCGAGGTAGGTATACCCCGCAGGCATCTCGCCTTCGGCACCGGCCTGCACGGGTTTGACCAGCCGCGCCGCCAGATCCGGCAGGTCGCGCACCGACCCCAGCAGCGATTGCCCACCGCAATAGAGCGATGCGGACTCTGCCATCTTCGGACAGCCGAAACTGCGCCGCCCCGCGGGCAGGGCAGGCGGCGGCAGTTGTGCCGCCGCTTTCAGCATACGCCATGCCATGTAAGGGCTGGTCCCTCCGGGTGGATTCGGCATCGGTTTCTCCCTTGTCACGGGGAATATGTCGCGCGATGCGTCAGCGTAACGTCAGTCAGCGGGGGCAAGCAACGGGCGGGAGCGGGGCCAGGCCGGACAGACAAAGCGCCAGACAGGTACCCGGAGTTGTGGTGATGTCAGGTCAGAAAATCCATAAGTTGTAACGAGATCGCCAAGAAGCTTTTCCAGCGATCCGCCTGCCGGTTCCGGTGCGGCAGCCTGCGCTGTATGCAACGCGGGCAGACGCGGAGCCAGTGCGGTCTGCACATGGTCGCGGAAGGGTGTATCGGGGTGATGCGCCGGGGCGAGCCAGGCCAGTTCGGCCTGCAACATCTCGCGCGTGGCGGCCTCGGCGGCGCGGGCCGGATCGGGAGAGGCGGCGCTGCCAAGCGCGATCTGCCCGCCCGTGCCGTCGTCGCCCAGCATCAGCCGTACAGACAGACCCGGAAGAAAGGGCAAGGCCAGACACAGTACCCGCCGTCCCGTATGGCCCGCGCGGTAGGCGGCGAGTTCGGGCGGCTCGGCGCAGGCGTGGCCGGGCAGTTTGCCCTGCCACCACAGCGCCAGCGCCGCGCGTTCGGCCGCTTCGCAGAAAGCCGCCAGCCGGGCCGCCGCGTCGCTGTCCTGCGCCGCCGCCCCTTCGCTGCCCAGCCCCTCTGGCCCCGGCAGGGCGCGGGCATCTTCCAGCACGATCCTGCCCGTGGCATCCCGCGCGGGTACGGGTTCAGGATGCGCCTCCGGTCCCAATGACAGGCCCTCTGCCACCTCCCCCAGCGCGCGCAGGCGGGCGCTCCCGGCGGAAGGTCCGGTTCCGGTGCCGGGCTGGCCGCTGGCATGTCGTGCAAAGACCACGCAAAGCGCGGGCGCCCAGGGCGCACGCAACTGGTGCAGATCTGTCGTTTCGGCAAGCGGTGCGAGCGGGTTCATTCCCGCAGCCTAAGGTGCGCGGGGACCGCCCTCAAGCCGGGTTCTCGACCTCGCGCCGATTGCCCGCTAGGCTCGCCCCGTCGCAGCGAGGGGAGACGCCGACATGACCATGCCACCCGTGGCCATCGAGGATGCGGCGCTGACGCGGCTTCTGTCGCGTGCCCGCGTTCTGGTGGTGGATGACGAAGCCGGGATGCGCAACTTCCTGATGAAGACGCTGGCGCCCTTCTGTCAGGCGGTCGAGGTCGCGGGCACCACGGCCGAGGCCGATGCCCAGCTGGATCGCGGCAATTTCGACATCGTGATCCTCGACAATATCATGCCCGGCCTGAAAGGGCTGGATTGGCTGGCCGAACAGCGCCGTCGCGGCGGCTTTGCCGAAACCATCATGATCACCGCCTACGCCGATCTGGAAACCGCCATCGAGGCGCTGCGGGCGGGCGCGTCGGACTTCGTGCTGAAACCCTTCCGGTCGAACCAGTTGCTGAACGCCGTGCGGCGGGCCTTGCAGATGGCGCAACTGCGGCGTGAGAATCTGCTTCTGCGGCATGAGCTGGCCAGCGGCGATACCGGGCCGGGGCGGCGCAACCGGCTGATCGGCAGTTCCGCCAGCGTCGCCGCGGTGCGGGACATGCTGGCACGGGTGGCGGGAGTGACCACGCCGCTTCTGATCACCGGGGCATCGGGTACCGGCAAGGAAGTCGCAGCGCGGCATCTGCACGGGATCTCCGACCGCGCCGACCGGCCCTTCGTGCCGATCAACTGCGCCGCAATTCCGTCCGACCGGATCGAGGCGGAACTGTTCGGCCATATCGCCGGTGCTTTGCCCGGCATTCCCGAAGGGCGCGAGGGTTTTCTGCCTTCGGCGCAAGGAGGCACGGTTTTTCTGGACGAGGTCGCCGAACTCAGCCCCGCCGCACAATCGGCGCTGCTGCGGGTGGTGGAGGATGGCCGGATCCGTCCGCTGGGGGCGGCGCGGGATCTGGCGCTGGACCTGCGTTTCGTCCTCGCCTCCAGCCGCCCGCTGGAACCCGAAGTGGCAGCGGGGCGCTTCCGGCAGGATCTGTTTTTCCGCATCAATGTGCTTCAGATCGACATGCCACCGCTGCGCCATCGTGAAACCGACGTGATTGACCTTGCGGATCTGTTCCTGACCGAGATCGCGCAACGTCAGAGCCTTGCCCCGCTGGAGATGGACAGCACGACCCGCGCGGCCCTGTTGCGGCATGACTGGCCCGGGAATATCCGCGAGTTGCGCAATTTCATCGAACGCGCCCTGATCTTCGGGCGGTTTCCGCTGGAAACGCTGGCTCCGCCACAGCGGCAGGCCGAGGCCATCGAGCCTCTGGATGCGGTGGAACGCCGCCTGATCCTGCGCGCGCTGGATCTGACCGGCGGCAACCGCAGCGAGGCGGCGCGGCGTCTGGGCATTTCGCGCAAGACGATTGACCGCAAATGCGCGGGCTGGGGGCTTTAGTGGCGCGGCTCCTGCGCTCGGTCCGGGTGCGGCTGCTGCTGATTGCGCTGTTGCCCATGCTGGTGCTGCTGCCGCTTCTGCTTGGCGCCACGATGCAGCGCTGGTCGGGCAAGGTGGACGATTTGCTGATCGTCAAGGTGAATGGCGACCTGACCATTGCCGACCAGTATCTTGCGCGCCTGCTGGAGCTTTCGGGCGAAAGGCTGGATGCGCTGGCGCAATCGGTGGCGATGGAACGGGCGCTTCAGCGGCCGGACGATCTGACGGCACTGATTGCGGTGCAGAAGCAGACGCTGGGGCTGGATTTCCTGTATGTGACCGATGGTACTGACGCCCCGGCCGGTTTTTTGCCTGCCGATTGGCCGGTGATCGGCGCCGCGCTGCAAGGGCAGGGCAAGGCGGCGGTGGATATCCTGTCACCTGCCGCGATGGAGGCTTTGACCCCCGGCTTGGCGGCACGGGCGGCGGTGCCGCTGGTGGCCACTCCCAATGCCGCGCCGACCGACCGGCTGACCGAGGATCGTGGCATGATCATCCATTCCGCAGCGCCGCTGCGCCTGCCCGACGGCCGTGCGGCGGCGCTGGTGGGTGGGTTGCTTCTGAACCGTAACCTCGATTTCATCGACACGATCAACGCACTGGTCTACCAGTCGCGCAGCCTGCCCGAGGGCAGCCAGGGCACCGCGACGCTGTTTCTTGACGATGTGCGCATCTCGACCAATGTGCGCCTGTTCGAGAATGTCCGGGCCCTTGGTACCCGTGTTTCGCAGGCGGTGCGCGCGCGGGTTCTGGGTGAGGGGCAGACATGGCTCGACAGCGCCTTCGTGGTGAACGACTGGTATATCTCGGCCTATGAGCCGATCATCGACAGCCACGGTGCGCGGATCGGGATGCTGTATGTCGGCTTTCTGGAAGCGCCGTTCCGGGCCGAGAAAACCCGCTCTTACCTGATTGCCACGCTGGTGTTCCTGGCCATCGCCGCGCTGTCGGTGCCGATCTTCCTGCGATGGGCGGGGCGCATCTTCCTGCCGCTGGAGCGGATGGGCCAGACTATCGCACGGGTCGAGGCGGGCGAGATGGATGCCCGTAACCGGATCGGCGCCGGGGATGACGAAATCTCGCGCGTGGCCGATCACCTCGACGGGTTGCTGGATACTGTGCAGGAGCGTGATCGCCAGTTGCGCGACTGGAACGAGCAACTGAACCAGAAAGTCGAAGAACGCACCCGTGACCTGCGCGACGCCAACCGGAGGCTGGAACGCACGACCGAACGGCTGATCATGTCGGAAAAGCTTGCCGCAGTGGGCGAGATCACGGCAGGCGTCGCGCATGAGATCAACAATCCCATCGCGGTCATCCAGGGCAATCTGGATGTGGCGCGCATGGTGCTGGGCGAAGGCGCGGCGCCGGTAAAGACCGAATTCGACCTGATCGACGATCAGGTTTACCGCATCGGTACCATCGTCTCGAAGCTGCTGCAATTCGCGCGGCCCGGCGAATATTCCGGCGCGGCCAACATCATCTCGCCCGCGCAGGTGGTGCGGGACTGTCTGGTGTTGACCCGTCGTCAGATCGAGGGGGCAGGCATCGAAATCCGCACCGATCTGGCAACGGAGGCGCAGGTGTTCATGGAACGGACCGAACTTCAGCAAGTGGTCGTCAACCTGATCCTCAACGCCGTTCACGCCATGCCGGGCGGTGGCGTGCTGTCCCTGTCTGTGGCGCTGCGGCAGGGCAGGGTCGAGATCGGCGTGGCCGATAGCGGCACCGGGATGAGTGCAGAGATCCAGCGCCGCATCTTCGACCCGTTCTTCACCACCAAGCAGGCGCAAGGCACCGGGCTGGGTCTGTCGATCAGCCAGACGCTGATCACCCGCGCCGGAGGGCGGATCGGGGTCCGCTCGGCGCCGGGAAAGGGCAGCCGCTTCGTGATCCGCCTGCCGGTCGTGGAAAGTCCGTAAATGGACAAAATGTCCCACATTCAGCGCAGGGCCTGCACCGTTGCGGACAGAATGTCCCTGTTTTGGCGGATCAGAGAAATCATTTCAGCCAAAATGACAACTTAACTCATTGAAATTATTAATAAATTTTGTTGACCTGCAAATGATTCCCTCGCAAGGCTGAAGCGGCATGCTGTCGCATGCCAGATCGGGAGAGGCGCAAGGCAGGAGGGGCCGGCGCGTCATCCCCCGCTAAAAAGGGAGGGAAAACCCATGAGCAACGTCAAGTCAGGCGGCGCTTTCGGCTTCTTGCGGAAAGACCACATCGTCGCCAAGCCCGGCTTCAACCGCTGGCTGGTGCCACCGGCTTCCATCGCCATTCATCTGTGCATCGGATCGGTCTACGCATGGTCGGTGTTCAATCCGGCGCTGACCAAGCAGCTTGGTGTCGTGGCCCCGGCGGCTGACGACTGGTCGCTGGCCTCGGTGGTCTGGATCTTCTCGGTCGCGATCGTGTTTCTTGGTCTTTCCGCCGCTTTTGCAGGGCGGTGGCTGGAAGAAGTGGGCCCCCGCATGGTGGGCGTGGTCGCGGCGATCTGCTGGGGCGGTGGATTTGTCATCGGCTCGGTCGGGATTGCCACCCATCAGCTCTGGCTTGTGTATCTTGGCTATGGCGTGATCGGCGGCTGCGGGCTGGGGCTTGGCTATGTCTCGCCGGTGTCTACCCTGATCCGCTGGTTCCCCGACCGGCGCGGCATGGCGACGGGGCTTGCGATCATGGGCTTTGGTGGCGGGGCTATCATTGCCACGCCGCTGAAGGGCTGGCTGATGCAGACTTTCGCCAAGGCGCCTGAGTTTCTGGGTGCGCAGGAGACGGTGACGCTCGTTACCGAAGGCGGCCGGCAATTCGCGGAAACCGCAGCAGGCAAGGTCGAGGTTGTGGTGGCCTCCGCCGCGCAGGCGGCGGCACTGCCGGGCGGCGGCGAGGCGGGTGTTTACGCCGTGGGCACCGGCAATACCGGCGCGGCGGCCACCTTCCTTGCGCTTGGCATCGGCTATTTCGTCGTGATGATCGTGGCGGCGTTCCTTTATCGCGTGCCCGCACCGGGCTGGAAGCCCGCCGGCTGGCAGCCGAAACCCGCCGCCGCCAATGGCCTCATCACCTCTGCCAATGTTGACATCAATCAGGCGCTGAAAACCCCGCAGTTCTGGCAGCTCTGGATCATGCTCTGCTTCAACGTGACCGCCGGGATCGGTGTGATCGGCGTCGCCAAGACCATGATGTCGGAAATCTTCGGCACCACCATGCCGCTGGTCGTCACCGCCGCCTTCGCCTCGACCTATGTGCTGATGATCTCGGTCTTCAACATGCTGGGGCGGTTCTTCTGGGCCTCGACCTCGGATTATATCGGGCGCAAACCGGCCTATATGATCTTCTTCCTGCTGGGGACGCTGCTGTATCTGTCGATCCCCTATTTCGCCAGCACCGGAAGCGCCAGCCCGTCGATGTTCTATCTGGTAGGGTTCTACATCGCCACCATGGTTATCTTCACCATGTATGGCGGCGGCTTCGCCACCATCCCGGCCTATATCGCGGATCTGTTCGGGACGATGCATGTCGGCGGCATCCATGGCCGCATCCTTACCGCCTGGTCCACCGCCGGGGTGCTGGGGCCGCTGGCCATCACCAGCCTGCGCGACATGTCGGTGGGCAGCGCAATCCGGGATCTGGCCTCGCGCGTCGATCCGGCGGCCTTTTCCGAAAAGTTCGGGGCGCCGCTCGATCAGCTAGACAGCCTTGTCGCCGCCAAGACGGTGACTATCGCCCGGCTGATGGAGATTGCACCCGCGGGCACCATTGACCCGACGCCAAGCCTTTACAACACGACGATGTATGCGATGGCGGCGCTGCTGGTGATTGCCTTCATTGCCAACATGCTGATGCGGCCGGTGAAGGAACATCACCATCACGACGAACCAAAGCTGGCGCGCGTTCCGGCAGAATGATGGAAGGGGGCGCCAGTGGCGCCCTTTTTCGCATCAGGAGTGCAGCAGGTGGCGCAGCGCCGTGACCAACGTTTGCACCCCGTCATCGGTGGTGACGGGACCGGGCGAGGTGCGCAGAATCTGCCCGCGCCCGTCGGTGGCAATACCTGCCGAACGCAGCGCCGCTACGATCTCTGGGGCCGGGTGGCTGTCGGGCAGCCGCAACATGACCGAGCCGCCGCGTGCGGTTTCCGCGCGCGGGGTGATCAGGTCCAGCCCCATCTCATCCGCGGCGGCGATGATCCGCGCGGTCTGCCGCCGGTTCTGTGCCAGCAGTGCCGCGCGATCCTGCGCGGCATGCCAGTCCAGCGCGGGCAGCGAGGCGATGGCCGCCATGCAGCCCGGCGTGCCGTTGTCAAAGCGGCGGATGTCGGGGGCATAGGCGAAGCGGTCCAGCGCCCAGTTGAACGGGTCGGGCTGGCTGAACCAGCCGCGCAGCTCGGGCTGACACTGGCTGATCAGATCCGGCGCCACATGCAGGATGCCCGCGCCGGGCGTGCCGCACATCCATTTCAGGCTGGTCGAGATGGTGAAATCCACCGCCGGATCGGCGACGTCGAAGGGCAGCAGCCCCGCGCCCTGTGTAATGTCCACCCCGATCAGGCTGCCCATAGTCCGGCCATGCGCCACCATCGCGGGCAGGTCGATCCGGTGCGAGGTGGTTGAGGTGACCCATGTCAGCAGCGCTACAGCCACATCCGGCCCCCAATGCGCAAGGAAATCCTCGGGCTCCACCCAGGCGGCACCCTGCCGCATCGGCACGGTTTCCAGTGTGAACCCCAGCCGGTCCTGCAATTTCGTCAGGAGGAAGTGGTTCGACGGAAAGCAATCTGCCGCCACCAGCACCCGCTTGCCGGACAGCCGCTCGGGCGGCAGCGCGGTCATCAGCATGTGCAGGCCCTGCGTGACATTTTCGCAGGTGGTCAGGCTGCCTTCCGGGGCGCCGATGATGCCGCGCCAGTGTTCGATGAAGCCCGCGCGTTTGCCCAGCAGGTAGCCCCATTGCGCGTCATCCGGCGCTGCCCAGACGGCTGCAAATTCGGCCATGGCGTGGGCCAGATCCTCGGCCTTGCCGGGATACTGGCCGATGGAGTGATAAAGGAAATAGCTGTCTTGCATAGGTCTTACCGTTGATAGGCGCGCTGGAAGCGTTGCTCCAGCCAGCCGGTCAGCCGCACCAGCGGCCAGAGGATCGCCACATAGATCAGCGCGGCGCCGATCAGGGGCGTGGGATTGGCGAACAGGGCCTGCGCATCGGTGGCCTGTTTCAGCAGGTCGGTCATTGCCACCACCGACGCAAGCGAGGTGTCCTTGATGATGCTCACGCAGTTCGAGGCATGCGGCGGGATCACGATGCGCATGGCCTGCGGCAGCACGACCTTGCGCATGGCCAGCCAGAAATGGATGCCAAGCGCTGCTGCGGCCTCGAACTGACCCTTCGGGACCGCCTGAATGCCCGCCCGCATCACCTCTGCCGTATAGGCGCCCAGCACCAGCGACAGCGCGATGGCGGCGGCGGCGAAGGAGGACAGCACGACCCCCGCGAAGGGCAGGGCGTAATAGATCAGGATGAGCACCACCAGAACCGGCATGGCGCGCATGAGATCGGTATACAGCACCGCGAACAGCCGCAGCGGTTTCGGCGCATAAAGCCGCATCAGCGCGATGCCGACCCCCAGCGCCGTGCCCATCACGATGGCGGTGACACCAAGCGCCAGCGTCATTCCCAGTCCGCGCAACAGGATCGGGAAAGCGCGTCGCATCACATCGGCGTTGAAGAAGATGTCTACGGCGTCCATGCGCTCGCTCCATGCGGCTGGGCGGGAAGGTCGGTGATCAGCATGTGCCCCGGTGCATGGGTGATGGCGAAGGGCAGCCGGGCGGAGGCGATGGCGCGTTCCATCGTCACGCCGCAGGCCCAGAACACCGCGACTTCGCCGGACCGAACGTCGGTCAGCCCCAGCCCGTCGATCGGGCGTGACAGGTCGACCCCGATCACCGCCGGATCGCCGGTATGGACGGGCGCGCCATGCGCCTGGGGATGGTTGCGTGTGACCTCGGTCGCCAGCGCGACCTGATCCGCCGCGACCGCCCGCATCGTCACCACCAGATTGCCGCCGAACAACCCAGCCGCCCGGTTGGGCAGCGCAGTATCAAAGGCGGAACAGCTTCGCCCCGGAGCATGGCAGCGCAGGGTAACGCCTGCCGCCACCAGATCGGCTTCGAAACTCAGCGAACAGCCGATGGCGAAGGGCACCAGATCGTCGCGCCAATGCGCGGCGATGTCGGGCAGGGTGCCGGTTGGCTGCCCGTCGCGGAACGTCCGGTAAAGCGGCAGGTCGTGGCGCAGGTCGATGTCGCCCAGATCCGGCAGCGCCGGATCGCCCGCACTTCCACGCGCCAGCAAGGGGCAGGCGGCAGGATTGGCGTGCAGAAACGCCTCGAAATCATCGGCGAAGGCGGCGGGGATCAGCGCCAGATTGGCCTGTGTCCAGCCCGGACACAGCGCCGCCGTCTGCCGCACCTCGCCCGCGCGAAATCGTTGCCGCCAGTCCGCCGGGGTCATGCCGCGTGCCAGTCGGTTTCGATCTGCGCTTTGAACAGTAGCACCTCAAGCTCATGCGTCTTGCGGGTGCGCATCCAGCGGTCGTCATCCATCCAGCCTGCGCGCCAGGTCGTCATCGCGACGAGGCAGGCGCCCGCAGGCAACCCCCAATCAGGCCCGGGCGTCACGCGGATAGAGACCCGCGGCGCCCGCGCACCCGCCGCGCCAAGGTGAAAGTCGATCAGCCCCAGATCGGGATGCGGTCGGATTTCCACCGCCGCCTCCGACCCGTCGAAGAGCGATACCCCGCGCCAGAGGCCGGGTTCGGCCTCCGGCTGCAAATCCATCGACCCCAGTGCCCAACGGCCCAGCTTTCGCCCATCTGCCAGATGGCCGAAGGTGAAATCAGAAGGCGCCTCCACGCGCACCGAGGCCAGATGTGCGATATCCTGCATCTCAGTCGGCCGAGGTCGGCACCGGCATCGGCGTCACAGTATAGCTGTCCGCCGCCGGGGCGACGCCCATCCATTTCTCATAGATCGCCGCCATGGTGCCATCCGACTTCATGTCGGACAGGATCTGGTTCACTTGTTCCAGCTTGTCCGAACCCTTCGGCATCATCATGGCGAATTTCTCGCCCGTGGCGATCTCTGCCCCCACGGTCAGGCCCTTCATCTGGGTGAAGGCATAGCGCAGGCCGACCACATCGTTCACCGCCGCGTCAATCCGCCCGTTCAGCAGATCGGTCAGCATGTTCGAAGTGGTGTCATAGCTTTTGTATTCGGCATAACCGATTTCGGCTTCGCGTTCTTTCAGCCAGTTTTCGGGGAAGGAGGTGGCAACCGACCCCACAACCTTGCCCTTCAGCCCCTCGACCGACGCGATGTCGGACCCGTCCTTGACGCCGATCCCCAGCGCGCCCTGGAAATAGGGCTGAGTGAAAGACTGGCTTTCCAGCCGTTCATTGGTGATGGTCAGCGAGGAAATCACCATATCCACCCGGCCCGAGGCAGAGGCGACGAACAGCGCCTTGAAATCCATGCCGTCGATATTGGCGGTGGTGCCCATGCGCCTGGCGATTTCGTTGACGATATCGACCTCGAACCCCTCGAATGTGCCCGCCTCGGTCTTGTTTTCCCATGGCGGGTTGGCCGGATAGGCGCCAACGCGCAGCGCATCCTGCGCGAAAGCGGCGGTCGACAAGCTCAGGCCAAGCATCAGACCGGCGACGATGCCGGTGCGGCGGGTCATTTTCATGGGAACCTCCCTGTTGGACTTCGGGTCTCTCATCGGCCCGATTCTGCAGGGAATGGTGCCATAAACTGTATACTTTTCAAGAAATATTTCGGATTCAAAATGTCGCCAAGATATAATAATACCCTTTATATATTGATGAAATTCAGTTTTTATACAGTCAATCGGCTTCCAAAGAGTATGCAAATGTCCAGACAAAGTCATCGTGATCGGATCTATGACGTGCTGATGACGCGTATCCAGCGCGGCGAGGTCGGCTGGGAGGATCGGCTGATCGACACCGTCATTGCGACTGAACTGGGGGTGTCGCGGATGCCTGCGCGCGATGCGCTGATGCGGCTGGCTGCCGAGGGCTATCTGGTGCCGACAACGCGTGGCTTCACGCTGCCGAACCTCAGCCGCGCCGAGGTGCTGGAGGTGTTCGAGCTGCGCCGCATGCTGGACCCCCGTGCTGCCGCCATGGCCGCGCAGGCGATGACGTCCGAGGTGCTGGCCGATCTGACGCATGCGGTCGCGCAGACGCAGGGCTCGCTGGTGTCGGGCGACGTGCCGCTGTTCTTCCACGCCTGCGAGGTTTACCGTAACCGCTGGCTCGACATCGTGCCGAACCGGGTGCTGGTCGACACCATCCGCCGTTACCTGGTGCAGGTGCAGACCGTCCGGCTGACCACGATGCGTGACGATGCAACCAACCGCATCATTGTCGAGGGGCAACGTGATCTGCTGGCCGCATTTCAGGCCCGCGACGCGGTTGCGGCTTCGGACCGGATGCTGCGCTTCGTGATCGAGGGCGAACAGGCGTTCCGGGCAATCGCGTCCTGAAGGGCCGGGGAAACGGTCAGGCCGGGGCGGGGCCGGTGCTGGCGCGCAGGATCAGCTCGACCGGCAGCACGGTATCGGCATCGCGGGCCTCGCCTTTCAGGCAGGCCAGCATGCGTTCGGCTGCGGCGCGGCCGATCTCGGTTCGGGGCTGGCGGATCGTGGTCAGTGGTGGCGAGATATGGGCGACCAGTTCGATATCGTCAAAGCCCACCACCGACAGGTCGCCCGGCACGCGCAGCCCGTGGCGCTGCACCTCGCCGATGAAACCGCAGGCCATGGCGTCGGAGGCGAAGAATACTGCGGTCGGGCGGGTGGCGGCGGGTTGATCCAGCCAGATGCGCGCTGCCGCGCGCCCGGAATCCAGCGAGAAATCGCCAGGATAAAGATAGTCCTCGGGGAAGGGCAGGCCGCGCGCCGCCAGAGCCTCGACCGTGCCGGACAGCCGCGCCTCGGTCAGCACGTTGCCGCGTGGCCCGGCGACATGGCCGATGCGGCAATGGCCCAGATCGGCCAGATGATCTACGGCCAGTCCCGCCGCAGCGCGATTGTCGATCTTCACGCGCGGCGCGGGCAGGCCGGGCACCCATTCGCAGGCCTCGACCACCGGCACGCGCCCTTGCAGCGCGGCGGCGGGCAGCGTGCCGTCAAGAATGATCAGCCCGTCGGCCCGGCTGGGTTCGGCGTAATCCAGCAGGGTTTGCGCGTCAGCGGTGCGGGTATCGGCAATCAGCAGGTTGTAACCGGCCGGGCCAAGGACCGAGGCGATGCCGGACAGGATCTGCGAAAAGAACGGGTTGGCGAGGTTCGGCACCAGCGCCACGATGCCGCCCGTTCGCCGGTGGCGCAGATTGCGCGCGGCGAGGTTCAGCCGGTATCCCGTCGCCTCCACCGCCTGTTGCACGGCGGCGCGGGTGTCCTCGCTGACCCGCTCGGGGGTCGACAACGCCCGGCTGACCGTGGCGGTGGAAACCCCGGCAAGGCGGGCAACGTCGCTGATCTTGGGGCGGTCGTGCTTCATGGCCTTTCATACGCCGGGGCTGCGGCGGGCTCAATCCGTTCAGATGTGCAAGAATCATATTGCAAACGATTACATCGCATGTCTATCGTTGATGTAACCGATTACATAATCGGTCCCGTCACCAGTTTTGGGAGGAGCTGATGCGGACGATCAAAGGCCCCGGCCTGTTCCTTGCGCAATTCGCGGGGGACGCGGCGCCGTTCAACAGTTTCGCCGAGATTACCCGCTGGGCTGCCGATTGTGGTTACAGGGGGGTGCAGATCCCGACATGGGACGCCCGGCTGTTTGATCTGGACCGCGCCGCCGCCTCGCAGGACTATTGCGACGAGGTGAAGGGCATCGCCGCCGAGGCGGGTCTCTCGATCACCGAGCTTTCCACCCATCTGCAAGGCCAGTTGGTTGCGGTGCATCCGGCCTATGATGTGGCCTTCGACGGCTTCGCAGTGCCCGCCGTGCGCGACAATCCGGCGGCGCGGGCGGAATGGGCGCAGGATCAGGTGAAGAAGGCGCTGACCGCCTCGCGCCGTCTGGGGCTTGGGGCGATGGCCACCTTCTCGGGTGCGCTGGCCTGGCCCTATATCTACCCCTGGCCGCAGCGCCCCGCCGGGCTGATCGAGGAAGCCTTTGACGAGCTTGCCCGCCGCTGGCGCCCGCTGCTCGACCATGCCGAGGACTGCGGCGTGGATCTTTGCTATGAAATCCACCCCGGCGAGGATCTGCACGACGGCATCAGCTACGAGATGTTTCTGGAACGCACCGGAAATCACACGCGGGCCTGCATGCTGTATGACCCGTCGCATCATGTGCTCCAGCATCTCGACTATCTGGAACACATCGACATCTATCACGACCGTATCCGCATGTTCCACGTCAAGGACGCCGAGCTGAACCCGACCGGGCGGCAGGGGGTCTATGGCGGCTATCAATCCTGGGTCAACCGCGCCGGGCGTTTCCGCAGCCTTGGCGACGGGCAGGTGGATTTCGGCGGCGTCTTTTCGAAGCTCACGCAATACGGGTTCGATGGCTGGGCGGTCGTCGAATGGGAATGTTGCCTGAAACACCCCGAGGATGGCGCGCGGGAAGGTGCCGAATTCGTGCAGGCCCATATCATCCGCATCACCGAAAAGGCGTTCGACGATTTCGCGGATGCGGGCACCGACCGCGCCGCCAATCGCCGCATGCTCGGGCTGGGGGGCTGAGGCGATGGAGCCGATCCGGCTGGGCATGGTGGGCGGCGGGCAGGGGGCTTTCATCGGCGGGGTGCACCGCATAGCGGCGCGGCTCGATGGCCAATATGCGCTGGTGGCGGGGGCGCTGTCTTCCGATCCCGCGCGGGCGGCGGCTTCGGCGGCGGAGCTTGGGCTGGCGCGCAGCTATGACGATTACCGCCAGATGGCGGCGCGCGAGGCGCGACGCAAGGACGGCATTCAGGCGGTGGCCATTGTCACGCCGAACCACATGCACGCGGGGCCGGCCATCGAGTTCCTAAAGCGCGGCATCCATGTGATCTGTGACAAGCCGCTGACCGCGACCATGGCCGAGGCGAAGCGGCTCGCCAAGGTAGCCGAAGCCTCGAAGGCGCTGTTCATCCTGACCCATAACTACACCGGCTATCCGCTGATCCGGCAGGCCCGTGCAATGATCGCGGCGGGCGATCTGGGCGCGTTGCGGCTGGTTCAGGTGGAATATGCGCAGGACTGGCTGACCGAGGCGGTGGCCAGCAAACAGGCCGACTGGCGCACCGATCCGCTAAGGTCCGGCCTTGGCGGTGCGCTGGGGGACATCGGCACGCATGCCTGGAATCTCGCAGCTTTCGTGACGGGGATGGAGCCGGAAGCGCTGGCCGCCGATCTGTCCAGCTTCGTGCCGGGGCGGGCGCTGGATGACAATGCCCATGTGATGCTGCGCTATCCCGGCGGGGCGAAGGGGATGCTTTGGGCCAGTCAGGTGGCGCCGGGGAACGAGAACGGGTTGCGGTTGCGGGTTTATGGCGCCAAAGGCGGGCTGGAATGGGAGCAGGAGAACCCCAACCGCCTGTGGTTCACGCCCTTCGGCGAACCCAAACGCCTGCTGACCCGCAATGGTGCCGGGGCGCTGCCCGAGGCGCAGCGGGTCTCCCGCGTGCCGCCCGGTCACCCCGAAGGCTATCTGGAGGGTTTCGCCAATATCTATACCGAGGCCGCGCGTGCGATCCGGGCGCATGAGGCGGGCGAAGCGCTTCCCGAGGGCGTGCTGTTCCCCGGCCTCTCGGACGGGATTTCCGGTATGCGCTTCGTCGCGGCCTGCGTGCAATCGGCGAAACGCAACGCGGCCTGGGTCGCGCCATGACCCCGGCGCTGGCGCTTCAGGATGTGCACAAGAGCTTCGGCCCGATCGAGGTGCTGCATGGCATCGACTTCGCGCTGCGTCCCGGCGAGGTTCATGCGCTGATAGGCGAAAACGGCGCCGGCAAATCGACCATCATGAAGATCCTCGGTGGCTTCCTGACGTCGACCTCCGGTCAGGTGCTGCTGGACGGCCAGCCCGCGCCCTATCGCAGCGGAGCGGAGGCCGAGGCGGCGGGCGTCGTCGTCATCCATCAGGAATTCAACCTCGCCCCCGATCTGACGGTGGCACAGAATGTGTTCCTGGGACGCGAGCCGGGACGGTTCCTGCTGGACCACCGCGCGATGCGGCGCGAGACGCAGGCGCTGCTGGATCAACTGGATTGCCGGGTCAGCCCGGATGCCCGCATTCGCGATCTGGCGGTCTCGGATCGCCAGATGGTCGAGATCGCCAAGGCGCTGGGGCGCAAGGCGCGCGTCCTGATCATGGATGAACCCTCGGCCGTGCTGACCCACCGCGAGGTCGAGGTGCTGTTCCGTCAGATCGACCGCTTGCGCGCCAGTGGCGTCGCGCTGCTTTACACCTCGCACAGACTGGACGAGGTGCGCCATCTGGCCGACCGCATCACCGTTCTGCGCGACGGCGCCGTGGTGCGGCAGGCGCTGCGCGGCGAGCTGACAGAGGACGGCATGGCCACTGCCATGGTCGGGCGCGATCTCAAAGACATCTTCCCGCCCCGGCGCGACAGTTTCGGCCCCGTGGTGCTGGAGGTGCAGGGTTTCAGCGTCCCGCCGGTGGTGCAGGATGTCAGCTTCACCCTGCGGCGGGGCGAGGTGCTGGGGATTTCCGGCCTTGTGGGATCGGGGCGTACTGAACTGGCCGAAGGGCTGGTGGGCCTGCGCACGCACCGTGGCAGCCTGCGCCGCGAGGGCCAAGCGATCACGCTGCATTCCACTGCCGATGCGGCTGCGCATGGCCTTGCCTATCTGACCGAGGATCGCAAGGAACTGGGCTTGCTACTCGATAAATCCCTGCGCGAGAACCTGACGCTTTCGACGCTGGGCCGCTTTGGCCGCCTGATGATCTCGCGGCCCGCCGAGGAAACCGCGCTGACCCGTGCCATTGAGGATTTCGACATACGCACCCCGCGCCGCGACATGGCGGTGGGCAACCTGTCGGGCGGCAACCAGCAGAAGCTGTTGCTGGCCAAGACCATGCTGCCCGATCCGCAGATCGTCATCATCGACGAGCCCACGCGCGGTATCGACATCGGCACCAAGAGCCAGATCTATCATTTCATCGACCGCCTCGCCCGCGACGGGCTGAGCGTCATCGTCATCTCCTCTGACATGCCGGAAATCCTCGGCCTCTCCGACCGCGTTCTGGTGATGCGGCAGGGCCGGGTGGCGGGTGAGCTGCAGGGCGATGCGATTACCGAAACCGCCGTGGTGCGGCTGGTCATGGGCACAACCGAAGAGGCCACAGCCGATGCGTAATCTTTCGCTTTCAACCCTCGGGCCACTGGCGGCGCTGATCCTTCTGGTGGTGCTGGGGACCTTTCTGAACGCCAACTTCCTGTCGGCGGGCAATATTACCAATGTGCTGGCGCGGTCCGCCTTCATCGGCATGATCGCGGTGGGTATGACCTTCGTCATCACCTCGGGCGGGCTGGACCTGTCGGTCGGGTCGATGGCGGCTTTCATCGCGGGCATGATGATCCTTGCGATGAACGCCATGCTGCCCACGCTGGGGATTGGCGTGCCGCTCGTGCTGGCGGGTATGGCTGTTGCGCTTGGCGTCGGGCTTCTGGCGGCGCTGGCGAATGGCTTGCTGATCACCCGTGCCGGGATCGAGCCTTTCATCGTCACGCTGGGCACCATGGGCATCTTCCGCAGCCTCGTGACCTGGATTGCCGACGGCGGCACGCTCAGCCTCGATTTCGAGGCGCGGCAATTCTATCGCCCGGTCTACTACGGCGGTATTTTCGGCATCACATGGCCCATTCTGGTCTTCGCCGTGGTGGCCGTGCTGGGCGAACTTGCCATGCGCCACACCCGTTTCGGCCGCTATTGCGAGGCCATCGGATCGAACGACCGCGTGGCGCGCTATTCGGCGGTGAAGGTCGAACGGGTGCAGTTGATGACCTATGTCGCGCTTGGCGTGCTGGTCGGCCTAGCGACCATCCTTTACGTCCCGCGCCTTGGCTCTGCCTCCGGCTCCACCGGGCTTCTGTGGGAACTTGAGGCCATCGCCGCCGTCATCATCGGTGGCACCGCGCTGAAGGGCGGCTATGGCCGGGTCTGGGGCACGGTGGTGGGCGTGCTGATCCTCAGCCTCATCGACAATATCCTGAACCTTGCCGACCTCGTGTCGCCCTATCTGAACGGGGCCATCCAGGGGGTTATCATCGTGCTCGCCGTTGTGCTGCAACGCGGGAAATCTTCCGCCGAAGGGCGGTAACCATCCGCCGCCGGGGAGGGCGGCGCTCAGGGAGGAAAGACCATGAAACGCAGACAGTTCTTCGGTGCCACCGCAGCGCTTGCCATGTCCGCTAGCCTTGCCACCATGGCGGTGGCCGAGGACAAGACCTATACCATCGGCGTCTCCATCCCCTCGGCCACGCATGGCTTCATGGGCGGGCTGAACTGGCACGCGCAGGACACGATCAAGCGGCTGGAGGCCATTTATCCCAACGTCAAATTCGTGCTGGCCACGGCGGGAGAGCCGGGCAAGCAGGTCGATGACATCGAGGATATGCTGGCCACCCGCAATATCGACGGGCTGGTGGTGCTGCCCTTTGAATCCGAGCCGCTGACCGGGCCGGTCAAGGCGGTGAAAGACGCGGGCAAATGGGTGACCGTGGTCGACCGGGGGCTGTCGCAGCCGGGGATCGAAGATCTTTATGTCGCGGGCGACAATACCGCTTTTGGCCAGGTCGCTGGGGAATATTTCCGCGACAACCTGCCCTCCGGCGCCAAGGTGGTGATCCTGCGCGGCATCCCCACGACACTGGACAACGAGCGGGTGGACGCCTTCGAGAAGGCCATTGACGGCTCGGGGATCGAGGTGCTGGACAAGCAGCACGGCAACTGGAACCGCGACGACGCCTTCACTGTCATGCAGGATTACCTGTCGAAGTATCCCAAGATCGACGCCGTCTGGGCGGCGGATGACGATATGGCGCTGGGTGTGATGGAGGCCATCGCCGCCGCCGGGCGCACGGATGAGATGTGGATTGTCGGCGGCGCCGGGATGAAGGAAATCATCAAGCGCGTCATGGACGGCGACAAGCAGGTTCCGGTGGATGTGACCTATCCGCCTGCGCAGATCTCTTCGGCCATCGAGATGACGACACTGCATTTCGTATCGGCGGCGCCGGTCTCGGGGCGGTTCATCATCGGATCGACCCTGGTGACGCCTGAAAATGCGGCGCAGTTCTACTTCCCCGACAGCCCGTTCTGACGGGAAGGGCGGGGGCTTTCCTGCCCCCGCCCGCCGCTGCCCTGCGTGACGCAACGTGACCCGGCCCTTCGCTTCGGCCCATGCTATGATTGCGCCGAAGCAGGAGGCAGCCGATGCGACTGAATGTGAACGGGACCATGCACGAGGTGGATGTCGAACCCGACATGCCGCTGTTGTGGGTGTTGCGCGATGAACTGGGCCTGACCGGCACGAAATACGGCTGTGGCATCGCGCAATGCGGGGCCTGCACTGTCTGGCTGGGCGGCGAAGCGATGCGGTCCTGCCAGATCCCGGCTTCCGATGCCGAGGGCGCCGAGATCACCACCATCGAAGGGCTGGGCACGCCCGCCGCGCTGCATGCGGTGCAGGCGGCATGGGTCGAAGGGCAGGTGGCGCAATGCGGCTACTGCCAGTCGGGCCAGATCATGCAGGCGGCTTCGCTGCTGACGCAGATCCCGAACCCGAGCGACGCCGAAATTGATGAAGTGATGGCGGGTAACCTCTGCCGCTGCGGCACCTACCCGCGCATCCGTGCGGCGGTGTATCGCGCGGCGCAACTGATGCGGGAGGGTTGAATCATGTCCCGGATCGGCAAGATCGCGCGCCGCAGCTTTCTCATCGGTTCCGCTGCTATCGCGGGGGGCGTTGCTTTCGGCCTTTACGCTGTGCGCAAGACCCCTGAAAACCCGCTGCTGGCTGGGCTGGCGCCGGGGGAGTTAAGCTTCAACCCCTGGGTCAAGATTACCGCTGACCGCATCACCCTGATCACCCCGCATGCCGATCTGGGGCAGGGAGCCATGTCGATGCAGGCGCTGCTGATCGCCGAGGAGCTGGACGTTGATCCCGCGCAGGTCGCCACCGAATTCGGTCCGCCCGCTGCGGCCTATTGGAATACTGCGCTGGGTGCTGAAAGCGCGCCCTTCCTGCCGGGCGATACCGGCCTCGCGGCCCGTGCCACGCGCGGCGCGATGAATGCGGCGTTCAAACTGGTCGGGATGCAGGGAACGGGAGGCTCCAGCGCGGTGCCGGACAGTTTCGTGAAGCTGCGACAAGCCGGGGCCATGGCACGCGAGACGCTGAAGTGGGTGGCGGCACAGCGCCACGGTGTCGATGTGGCCCTGCTGCGCAGCGAGAACGGCGCCGTGATCCTGCCTGATGGCACGGCGGTGCCCTATACCGCGCTGGCGGCTGATGCCGCGCAGTCCGATCCGGTGCAGGAAGTGCCATTGCGCCCCGACAGCGACTGGCGGCTGATCGGCAAGCCGATGCGGCGGCTGGATATACTGCCAAAATCCACCGGCACGCAGGTCTATGGTATCGACCTGAAGGTCGAGGGTATGGTCCATGCGGCGGTGCGGCTGAACCCCCGGCGTGGTGTGCTGCTCAGCCATGACGCGACGGCGGCGAAAGCGATGCGCGGCGTTGCGCAGGTGCTGCCGATCCGCGATGGCGTGGCGGTCATCGCCGACAACACATGGCGCGCCATGCAGGCGGCGCAGGCGGTGGTCTGTGACTGGGGCCCCGCGCCTTACCCCGCCGAAATGGCCGATCACTGGGCGGCAGTGGAGGCAGGCTTTGATCCCGCGCATCTGGACAAGGAATGGCGGGCCGACGGCGATATGGACGCGGGCCTCTCCGCCGCTGATGTCGTCAGCGCCGAATATCGCGCGCCCTATCTGGCGCATCAGCCGCTGGAGCCGCTGAACGCGATTGTCCGCTATTTGGAGGCGGAAACCGAGGTCTGGACGGCGCATCAGCTTCCCCGGATGTTGCAGGATCTGGTGGCGGGTGTCACCGGGCAGGGCTCTGGCCAGATCACGCTGCACAACCAGTTCGCGGGCGGCAGTTTCGGACACCGGCTGGAGTTTGACCATGTGCTGCGCGCGGCCGAGATTGCGCGGCAGATGCCGGGCACCCCGGTCAAGCTGACCTATTCCCGCGAAGAGGATTTCGCGCAGGATTTCACCCGCCCGCCGGGCATGGCGCGCGGGCGTGGCACGGTGGCAAACGGGCAGGTGCAGGCGGTGGAGATCGTGACCTCCGGCCCCTCTCCCAGTCGCTCGCAACTCGGGCGCGCGGGCTATTCGGTGCCGGGGCCGGACAACCAGCTTCCCGCCGGGATCTGGAACGCGCCTTACGCGCCCGCCGCCTTTCGGGTGCGGGCGCATGCGGTGGAAGGGCTGGCGCCGGTCTCCAGCTGGCGTTCGGTCGGCGCCTCGCTCGGCGGGTTTTTCCTTGAAAGCTTTCTGGACGAGCTGATCCACGCCGCCGGGGCGGATCCGATGGCCGAACGGCTGCGGCTTTGCAATGACCCGGTGGCGCGGGGCGTGCTGGAGGCGGTGGCGGAACTGTCTGGCTGGCAAGGCCCCGGCCCGGCACCGGGGCAGGGCAGGGGCGTCGCGCTTGTCCAGAGCTTCGGGGTCAATGTGGCCGAAGTCGTGGATGTGCGCATGACCGACGCCGGGCTGCGTATCGACCGGGTGTTCTGCGTGGCCGATGTGGGCCGCGTCGTCGATCCGGTGAATATCGAGAACCAGATTCAGGGCGCGGTGATCTGGGGTCTGGGTCATGCGATGAATTGCGAAATCACCTATGCCGATGGCATGGCCGAGCAGACGAATTACGACAGCCACAGCGGGATGCGGCTGGACCAATGCCCCGAGATTGTGGTGCGCGTACTGGAAAACGCGCCAGAGGTGCGCGGCATCGGCGAGCCGCCGGTGCCCCCCGCTGCGCCCGCGCTGGCCAACGCGATCTTCGCTGCCACGGGGCAACGGCTGCGCGAAATGCCCTTCGGCAAGTTTGTCGATTTCGCCTAGGCGCCGTCCAGTTGCGCGACCAGGCATGTGGTGGCGGCGTCCAGTGCGGCTACGGTACTTGACAGGTCGAGCGGCTGGGCGCTGACCACGCCCAGACAGGCTTCGATCCCGGCACGGCTCAGGAACCCAGCGCGCAGCGGCACGGCGATACCATGCGCGCCCGGCTGCAACTCGCCGCTGGTGGCCGACCATCCGTCCTGCCGCGCCTGCACCACCTGCGCGCTGTCACCGGGCTGCTGTGACCGGGCTGACAGGATCGCGATGCCCGCCGCGCCGCGCCCGATGGGATGGCGGGCGCCGACGCGATAGGTAATCTCCAGCAGCCCGCTCTTGCCCGGACTGGTCAGCAGCGCCAGACAGTCCTCGCCCGCCGCGACCGAAAGGAAGGCCGTCTGCCCGGTATCGCG
The DNA here is from genome assembly GCF_014652195.1 of Gemmobacter nanjingensis. Taxonomy (NCBI): domain Bacteria; kingdom Pseudomonadati; phylum Pseudomonadota; class Alphaproteobacteria; order Rhodobacterales; family Paracoccaceae; genus Gemmobacter; species Gemmobacter nanjingensis. The sequence goes on along the minus strand of NZ_BMYI01000004.1, from coordinate 143,258 downwards.
GGCCAGCGCATCCACCGCTTCTTGCCCGTGCAGCCGCAGGCGGGCATGGACTCCCTGCATCAGCGGCAGCAGCCCCGGCCCAAGGATCGCCGTGCCATCCGCCAGCCGGGTGACGAAGGCATGCGCCTCCAGCGTGGCGACCAGCCGGTAACAGATACGCCGGTCCACCCCCAGCGCCAGCGCCAGCGCCGCCATGCCAATCGGCCCGCGCGCGGCAATGACGCTCAACGCCTGCAAGCCGCGGTCGAGGGTCTGCACCCGTTCGGGAGTCGTTGCAGTTGACACGAGCGCCGCCCTTTCTGTAGCGTCAAATATAGCACATTTATGTGCTATTATCGCTCATATATCAAGCCGCAGGGGAGGATCGCCAATGACCACCGGATGCCCGGCCCATGCTGATGGCGCTGCCTGCCCCGTGTCGGACCGCGCCCGCGCCTTCGACCCGTTCACCGGCGCATATCAGATCGACCCCGCCGCCGCGCTGGCCTGGTCACGGGCGGAGGAGCCCGTGTTCTACAGCCCCGAGACCGGCTATTGGGTGGTCAGCTGCTATGCCGATGTGAAGGCGGTGTTCCGCGATCCATTGCTATTTTCTCCGTGCAATGTGCTGGAAAAGATCACCCCCTTCCCCGACGAAGCGATGGCTGTGCTGGCCTCCTATGGCTATGCGATGAACCGGACGCTGGTGAACGAGGACGAACCCGCCCATACCGAACGCCGTCGCGTGCTGATGGCGCATTTCCTGCCCGCCAATATTGAGGCGCACCGCGACCGTGTGCGGGTGCTGACGCGCGAGAAGGTGGATGCTTTCATCGCCAAAGGCCGTGCCGATCTGGTGGAGGAGATGCTGTGGGAAATCCCGCTGACGGTGGCGCTGCATTTCCTTGGTGTGCCGGAAAGTGACATGGCCCGCCTTCGCGAGTTCTCCATGGCGCATACCGTCAACACCTGGGGCCGACCCTCGCGCGAGGATCAGATCGCGCTGGCGCATGAGGTGGGCCGGTTCTGGCAGTTCGCGGGCGAGGTGCTGAACCGGATGCGGGCGGAACCCCACGGCCAGGGCTGGATGCATGAGGCGATCCGGCAGAACGCCCTGCACCCTGACATCGTGACCGACAGCTATCTTCATTCGATGATGATGGCGATTATCGTCGCGGCGCATGAGACCACCGCCCATGCAGCGGCCAATGCGATCAAGCTCTTGCTGACCGATGGCGCGGGCTGGCGCGCGATCTGCGAGGATGCGGCGCTGATCCCCAATGCGGTGGAGGAATGTCTGCGCTATGCTGGGTCTGTAGTGGCCTGGCGGCGGCAACTGACTTCGCCCGCCACAGTGGGTGGCACCGATTTGCCTGCGGGAGCGAAGCTGCTGATCGTCATGGCCAGCGCCAACCATGACGAACGCCAGTTCCAGAATGCCGACAGTTTCGACATCTACCGAGATAATGCCACCGATCATCTGACCTTCGGTTATGGCGCGCATCAGTGCATGGGCAAAAACCTTGCCCGGCTGGAACTGCGCATCATCCTTGAGGAACTGTCCCGCCGCCTGCCGCATCTGCGCCTGGCCGAACAGGAATTCACCTATCTGCCCAATACCTCGTTCCGGGGGCCGGATCACCTTTGGGTGGAATGGGATGTTGCCGCCAATCCGGCAGAGGGGGCCGAGCGGGCGCGGTTCGAGATCGGCGCCCCGCGTCGCAAGGACATCGCCCGCAGCGTGGTGGTGACAGCGGTGCAGACGGAGGTTGAAGGCGTCATCTCTCTGCATCTGGCCGATCCGCAGGGGCGCCCGCTGCCGCGCTGGACCGCTGGTGCACATGTGGATCTGGAGCTTGACGGCTTCGACCGCAGCTATTCGCTTTGCGGTGATCCGGATGAGCCGGGATATACCGTTTCGATTCTGCGCGAGGAGGCCGGGCGCGGCGGCTCGCGCCGTTTCCACGCAGTAACACCCGGCACGGTGCTGCGGCTGCGCGGGCCGCGCAATCACTTCCCGCTGGACGAGGCGGCGCCTGCGCATCTGCTGATTGCGGGCGGTATCGGCATCACGCCGATCCTGGCCATGGCTGACCGGCTGAAACGGATCGGGGCGCGCTATCATCTGCATTACCTTGGCGCGGCCGAGGCGCGGATGGCGCATCTGGCGCGGCTGAGCCGCGATCACGCGGGGCAGGTGACGGCGCATCCGCGCGACCGCGTACCACGCGCCGATCTGGCGGCACTGGTCGCCGCTGCTGCGCCGGGCACCCGCATTTCCGCCTGCGGCCCGGCGCGGATGCTTGAGGCCCTGCAAAGCCTGACGGCCACGCGCCCCGATCTGGTGCTGGCCATCGAGCATTTCAGCGCGGGCGACGATACCGACCTTGCCGACAACCGTCCCTTCGAGGTCGAACTGGCCGACAGCGGCTTCACCCTGCCCGTGCCCGCCGACCGTACCCTGTTGCAGGTTCTGCGCGCGGCTGGCATCGACATCGCCTCGGATTGCGAGGAAGGGTTGTGCGGCAGCTGCGAAGTCGCGGTGCTGGATGGCACGGTCGATCATCGCGACAAGGTGCTGAGCATTGCGGAAAGGGCTGCGGGCACCCGGATGATGTGCTGCCGCTCGCGCGGCGAGGGGCGGCTGAAACTGGCGCTTTAACGCCCTTTCAGCTTGTCCATCACTGCGTCGCAGGCGGCCTCCCATCCCGCACTGACGCCATGCGCTTTCAGTATCTGAAAGCCGCGCTCGGTGATGCCGCCGGGGGTGACAAGTTCGTGCAGCATCTGCGCCATCGGCTCGGGCTTGCTGTCGATCAGCGCCCCGGCCGCCGCGAAGGTCAGCGCGTTCAGCCGCCGCGCCACCAGTGGGTCAAGGCCCTGCGCGGTTGCCCATTCGGCGCTTCGCCCGATCAGATCCTGCGCCCAGCCATAGATCGCGGCGGAAACCGTGGCGATTTCAAACTCCGCCTCGCTGGTCAAGGGGATGACGGGCCCAAGTGCCTCCAGTAACCGTCGCGCCCTTGGCAGATCAGGGAAGCAGGCGGTCGGGCTGGCACCGACCTCGGCCGCCGTCAGGGGCATGATGCGCATGCGCCGGGCAGGGCCTGTATCCAGCGTTGCCAGTGGCACACCGGCGCAGGCCGAAACCAGCAGATGATCTGCGCGCCACGGCAGCCCCGCCACCGCGCCGGGTGCCGCCGCTGGCCGCACCGCGAGCAGGATCAGATCGCAGCGCGCCACCAGATCGGCATTGTCGCGAGCGAGCGGATGCCCGTATCGCACCGCCATCTCTGCCGCCCGGCCACGCGGCGACAGCAGCACCTCGCCTGGCGCGAACCCCGCCCGGTGCAGCCCCGCCAGCAGTGCCGCCGCCAGATGCCCGACTCCGATGATCCCCAGCATCTTGCCCCCAATTTCCTTGCCGTATCCTCGTCCGCAGAAACGGCCCAGGCAAGGGCTGGCGCGTAGGCTGCGCCGCGCTATCCTGCCGCTGACCCCTGCGAGAGCGATCATGCCCGAATCCCCGCCGCTCCCTGACCCGCGCCTTCCTTCCGGTGCTGAACTTCTGTCGCGTGGCCGCGCGCTTGCCCGTGACTGGCGCGTCGGCCCTTGCCCGTTCTTCGCCGAGAAGGCTGTGACGTCCGAGGCGGAATGGAAGCGCCGCATCGGTAACAGCCGCATCATGCAGCACGCCCATATCGGTTTTCGCAATGTCGACCGCACGCTGGGCGCCATTGCCGAGGTGCATGACCGCTGTGCCGCCCAGAGCATGACGGTGGATCGCTTCGGCATCACGCTCGACTGGTCGATGGGCTATCCGCAGGCGCTGCGGGAAAAGGCTGCGCGTGGCACCGGCATCGTGCTGACGGGGCCGGAAGATTTCGCCCGCATCACCCATGCCGCCCCCGCCGCCGCGCATTTCGGCGATTTCATGATCGGCCTGCCGGGCTGTGTGGAAAACACCTGCGCCGCGCTGGCGGCAGGCGCCACCTCGGTCGGCAATCTGGGGCAGTATTTCACCTTCCGCCTGCCCTATTGGAACGATGACGTGGCGACGACCGAGGCGACCGTTACCGCCCTTGGCCTGATTGCCGCACAAGAAACGCAGGTGCTGGTGCATTCAAACCTCGATGACGGCTTCGCGGGGCTGTTTCTGGACATGGCCTCGGCGCTTGGCATGGTGCTGGTGGAAAAGCACATCGTCGAAGGGCTGATCGGCGCACGGCTGGCGCATTGCTATGGCCACCATTTCAGCGACCCGCTGTCGCGCATGGCCTTCCATGCCGCGCTGGCGCGGGTGACAGACACGCCGGGCACCATGATCTTTGGCAATACCGTCGCCTATCAGGCTGGGTCTGCGGGGAATTATGCAAGCCTTGCGAGCTATCTTCTGGCTGACATGATGGCGCTGGGTCGCTGGGCCACGGGGCATGCGGTGAACCCTGTGCCGGTGACAGAGAACCAGCGCATTCCCGATGTCGATGAAATTGTCGAGGCTCAGGCTTTTGCCCGTCGCCTGGCCGATCACGCGCCGCATCACGCCGCGCTGACCGACTGGCACCGGGTCGAGGCGCTGGCCGACCGGCTGGTCGCCGGGGGACGCGCCTTCGCGCAGGCGGTGCTGGCCGGGCTGGCCGACCGGGGTGTGCCGGAGGACGACCCCGCGGCCCTGTTGCTGGCGATCCGCCGTATGGGGCCGAAACGATTGGAGGCGCTGTTTGGGCAAGGCCCGCTGGCCGCGCGCGGTCGGGCGCCATTGGTCGCCGCCGAATGGGCGCGCGAACTGGATGAAAAGGCCGAATGCTGGGTCGCCGGGCAAACCGCGCTGCCGCGCCGTCTGCGGGTCTGTGTCGGCACCAGCGATGTGCATGAACATGGCAAGTATCTGGTCGAACAGGCGCTGGAAGGTATGGGCGTCGAGGTTCTGGACGGTGGCGTCAGCACAGATCCCGAAGCGCTGGTCGCGCAAGCCTTGGCTGAAGGGGCCGAGGCGCTGGCGATCAGCACCTATAACGGCGTGGCGCTTGGTTACGCGCAGGCTGTGATGGCGGCGCTGAACCAGAGCGGGGCGACGCTTCCGGTTCTGATCGGCGGCAAGCTGAACCAGATCCCCGATGCGTCAAACACCGGCCTCCCGGTTGATGTGACGGCGGAGATTGCGGCCCTTGGCGCCACGCCCTGCGCGGCGCTGGATGACATGCTGCCCGCGCTGCGAAAGCTGCTATAGCGGGGCGGCCTGTCCGGCCCGCAGCGCAGCGGCCAGCAGCAGACCCAGCCAGCGCTGCTCTGCCCCATCCGCGCGCGAGTTCAGCAGGATCGGCACGCACCCGCCCAGCACAAGGCTGGCGGTGCGGGCATGGCCATGCAGTTTCCACGCCTTGACCGTGGCATTGCCCGCCTCGATGGACGGAAACAGGATCAGATCGGCGCGACCGGCCACCGCCGAGGCCAGCCCCTTCTTTGTGGCAGCGGCTGCCGACAGCGCCACGTCATAGCCGAATGGCCCGTCAACCAGTGCACCGGAGATCTGCCCGGCGGCGGCCTCGGTGGCCAGGGTGCTGGCATCCGTCGTTGCAGGCTGGCCGGCGCTGACCTTTTCAGACGCCGCAATGGCGGCCACGCGCAGCGGCGCGACGCCAAGACCCCGGAACAGCGGCACCGCATTCAGGATCATGGCGCGCTTCTGGTCCAGTGTCGGCAAGGGCACAATGCCATTGTCAGTGGCGCCTATCAGCCGGTCGAGGCCGGGCATTTCGGCCAGCGTCAGGTTTGACAGCGTGGTCGAGGCGCGCAGGCCGGTTTCCCGCGCCACCACGGCGCGCAGATAGGCGGCGCTGTCGATCTGGCCCTTCACCAGCACATCGGCGCGCCCCGCCCGCACTTCGGCCACCGCAACAGCGGCGGGGTCGTGGGTATCGGCGATTTCCACCCTCAGACCAGGGGGCAACATTGGGCGCAACAGGGCCGCGTCATCGGCAAGAAAGGCACCGGCGATCAACCCGCGCGCCTGCGCCTCGGCCAGCGCCTCCAGAACCGCAGGATCGGCGGCCCCGGCGACAGCGGGGCGCAGGGGGCGGCTGCCTTTCAGTGCGCGTTCCAGTTCGGTGAAGCTGCGGATCACCATGGCATCGGCTCCACCTCGGGGGTTGGCGGCCAGACCCGCGCAATCTCCTGCCCGGCCAGAACACGGGCCGCCCCCTCGGCCAGTGCCGCGCTTTCGTGACTGCCGGGATAGCAGACCACAGGTGCCAGTGCCGAACAGCGGGCGGTGATCGCCGCGCGCAGCCGGGCCGATTGCGCCATGCCGCCGGTCAGCAGCACCGCATCGGGCCGGAAGTCCAGCACCGCCGCCATGGCGCCGATGGCCTTCACAATCTGATAGACCATGGCCTGCCAGACCAGATCGGCCCGCGCGTCGCCCGCGTCGATCATCGCCTCGACCCGGCGCATGTCCTTGGTGCCCAGATAGGCGAAAACCCCGCCCTGTCCGTAAAGCCGCCGCTTCAGCGCGGTCTTGTCATAACCGCCAGAGTAGCACAGGTCGATCAGCGCCATCGGTGGCAGTCCGCCCGCCCGTTCCGGGGAAAAGGGCGAATTTTCCATGCGGTTGGTGTTGTCGACGATCCGCCCGCCCTTCAGCGCGGCAATCGAAATGCCCGCACCCAGATGGGCGACCACGGCATCCAGCGCGGCGAAAGGCTTGCCCAACTCGCCTGCCAGCCTGCGTCCGCAGGCCCGGATATTCAGCGCATGCACGAAGGAAAAGCGGGGGATGTCCGGGCAGCCCGATATACGGGCGACAGGCGGCAGTTCATCCACCGACACCGGATCGACGATGAAGGCCGGGCAGCCCGCCGCCGCCGCGATACGCTGCGCCAGCGGCGCCCCGAGGTTCGAGGCATGCGGATGCAGTGGCCGGTGCAGCGCAAAATCCACCAGCGCGTCATCGACGGCGATCACCCCTGGCGGCACCGGCGTCAGCATCCCGCCACGCCCTGCCACGGCCACCAGCCGAACCGAAGGGCGGCCGCGCAGGAAAGCCGTAATTGCCTCGGCCCGGAACGGCAGTTGTGCGGCGATGTCGGGGAAAGCGGCCATGACCGTCTCGTCATGGTCCAGCGTCACTTCAGCCAGCGCCCGCACCCCGGCGCCATCCGAGGTGAACAGGCCCAGCCGCGTCGTCGTGGTGCCGGGATTGATGGTCAGGATCGCATCCATGGCCTAACCCGCGAAACTATAAGAGGTTTTAACCGTGGTATAGAACTCCGCCGCGTGCCGCCCCTGTTCGCGCGGGCCAAGCGAGCTGCCTTTGGTTCCACCGAAAGGCACATGGTAATCCACCCCGGCGGTCGGCAGGTTCACCATGACCATGCCCACCCGCGCCTGACGGCGGAACGCCCGCGCGTGCCGCAACGAGGTGGTGCAGATCCCGGCGGACAGGCCAAAATCACTGTCATTCGCCACCGCCAGCGCCTCGTCGAAATCCGCGACGCGGATGACGGCGGCGCAGGGGCCAAAGATTTCCTCCCGCGCCACGCGCATGTAGTTGCGGGCGTTCAGGAACAGGGCGGGGTGCTGGAAGTACCCCTCGGTCGGCAGGTCCAGCCGTTCGCCGCCGACCACCTCGCAGCCCTCGGCGCGGGCCAGATCGACATAAGACAGGTTTCCGGCCAGTTGCTGTGCGGAAACCGCCGGGCCGATCTGGCTGTCAGGCGCCAGCGCCGGGCCGACACGCAACGCCATCATCTGCCGCGTCAATTCCGCCACGAAGGCATCGTGAATCCCCGCCTGCACGATCAGCCGCGACGAAGCGGTACAGCGTTGCCCGGTCGAAAAGAACGCGCCGTTCAGACAGGCTGCAACGGCGGTGGGCAGGTCGGCGTCATCCAGCACCACCATCGGATTCTTGCCGCCCATTTCGAGCTGCACTTTCTTCATCCTCTCGGCCGCCGCGCGGGCGATGGCGCACCCCGTCGGGACCGAGCCGGTAAAGGAAATCGCCCCGATCTGCGGCGCCTCGACCATGGCGCGGCCCACAACCGAGCCCGGCCCCATGACGAGGTTGAACACCCCCGCCGGGCAGCCCGCCTCATGGATGATCCGGGCGAGCATATGGGCGGTGCCGGGCACCAGTTCAGCGGGTTTCAGCACCACTGCATTGCCATAGGCCAGCGCGGGCGCGATCTTCCACGCCGGGATGGCGGCGGGAAAGTTCCATGGGGTGATCAGACCGACCACGCCTACCGGCTCGCGTGTGACTTCGATGTCGACGCCGGGGCGGACAGAGGCCAGCGCCTCGCCCGACATGCGCAGCGCCTCGCCCGCGAAGAAGCGGAAGATCTGCGCCGCGCGGCGGGTCTCGGCCAGCGCTTCGGGCAGGATCTTGCCCTCCTCGCGCGCGAGCATGGTGGCGATGTCTGTCGCCTCGGCCTCGATCCGGGTGGCGATGCGGTCCAGCAGATCGGCGCGCGCCTGCGGACCGGCGGCAAACCAGCCGGGTTGCGCAGCCGCCGCCGCCCCGGCTGCCGCAGTCACATCCCCGGCGGTGCCTGCGGCATAAAGCCCGATCAGATCCGCGAGGTCCGAGGGGTTGCGGTTTTCACTCAGATGATCGCCAGGCACCCATGCGCCGTTGATCAGGTTCAGATGCGGGTCAGGCATGGCAGGCTCCGGGCAAAGCGGGGCCGCGCCCTGCCGGTGGGGCAGGGCGGGCGTCGCGCAAGGGTGGCTGGGGATCAGGCGGCGCGGGCCATCACGGCGGCCTCGATCGAGGCTTCGATGATGTCCAGTGCCTCGTTCAGCTGATCCATCGGGATGGTCAGTGGCGGCAGCAGGCGGATGACGTTGTAGCGCGTGCCGCAGGACAAGAGGATCAGCCCGCGCGCCTCGGCTTCGGCCACGACGGCGGCGGTGAGGGCGGCGTCGGGGCCGTTGGTGGCGCGGTCGGTCACCAGTTCGAAAGCGTTCATCGCACCAAGCCCGCGCACGTCGCCGATACACTCCATTCCCTGCCGGGCCGCGATCTGGGTCAGGCGGGCGCGGATCACCTCGCCAATCTCGGCGGCGCGCAGGCAAAGCTGTTCATCCCCGATCACATCCAGCACGGCATGGGCCGCGGCCACCGCCAGTGGGTTGCCGGCATAGGTACCACCGACACCGCCGGGGTTCGGCGCATCGACGATCCCGGCGCGGCCGGTCACCGCCGAAAGCGGGAAACCACCGGCCAGCCCCTTGGCCATGGTCACCAGATCGGGGGCGACGCCTGAATGATCAAAGCCGAACATGCGGCCGGTGCGGGCCATGCCGGCCTGCACCTCATCTGCGATCAGCACGATGCCATGTTGGTCACAAATCTCGCGCAGCGCGCGCAGGAAGCTGAACGGAGCGATATTGAAACCGCCTTCCCCCTGCACAGGTTCGATGATTATGGCGGCTACCCGCTCCGGGTCCACGGACGAGGCGAAAAGCCGCTCCAGATGTCCCAGCGCATCGGCCTCGGTCACGCCGTGGAAGGCGTTCGGGAAAGGGGCATGTACGATTTCGGGCGGCATGGCCCCGAAGCCCTTCTTGTAGGGTGCGACCTTGCCGGTCAGCGCCATGCCCAGCAGGGTGCGGCCATGGAAGGCGCCCGAAAAGGCGATGACGCCAGACCGCCCCGTGAAGGCGCGTGCCATCTTGATGGCATTCTCCACCGCCTCCGCGCCAGTCGTTACCAGCATGGTTTTCTTGTCAAAATTGCCTGGCGTTGCCGCATTCAGCCGCTCGGCCAGCGCGATATAGCCCTCATAGGGCGCGACGTGGAAGCAGGTATGGGTGAACGCCTGCGCCTGTTCTGCGACGGCGGCCATCACACGCGGGTGGCGATGGCCAGTGTTGTTCACCGCGATCCCGGCGGCGAAATCGAGGAAGCGGCGCCCCTCGGCATCCCAGAGTTCGGCGTTTTCGGCGCGGGTTGCATAGATACCGCGCGTGGCGACGCCACGGGCGACGGCGGCGGATTTGCGGCTGGCAAGGCGGGCGGATTCGGACATTGCACTCTCCGGGGCTATACGGTGATTCTGTGTATCAATGCTCAATATATTGAGCAATATAATGCGGTGTGGCAATGCGCTGCATGGCAAAAGATTGCGCGCTTTCGGTGGGCTGACTATGCTGTGCAAAACCAAGGGGTTCGGCATGCAGGATTTCGATGTGGGCGCGCGGCTGAAGCAGATGCGGCAGGCAGCAAACCTGTCGCAACGGCAATTGGCCGAGGCCTCGGATGTGCCGCATGGCCAGATTTCGATGATCGAGACCAACCGCTCCAGCCCTTCGGTCTCGTCCCTGCGCAAGATTCTGGGCGGTCTGGGCGTCACCATGTCGGAATTCTTTGAACCCGATGCCCCGGTCACCCAAGCGTTGTTCTTCAAGCCGCACGAGCTGCGCGATCTGACCACCCGGCTTTATTCGACGCTGGAAGGTCCGCGCGGGCGGATCACCTTGCAACAGGTCGGGGACGCGCGGGCGCATAACCTGCAAATCCTTTACGAACGCTATGAGCCCGGCGCCGATACCGGCGAGCAGATGCTGGAACATGCCTCGCATGAGGGGGGCGTGGTGGTGGCGGGGGAAATCGAGGTGACGGCGGGCGACCATTGCGCGGTGCTGAAGGCGGGCGACAGCTATCTGTTCGATTCGACCCTGCCACACCGCTTTCGCAACATCGGCGACCGCGAGGCGCTGGTGGTTTCGGCCTGCACGCCGCCCTATCTGTAAGATGCGCACCCCGTAACGGGGCGCGCCATTGCCTCACTTGCCCAGCAGCACATCCAGCGGAACGGGCTGAGAGATCTGCCATTCATCGACCCGCGCGGGCTTGCCGCCGGTGATCTCGACAATCTGCATCAGCGCGGTGTTCTGGTGATGCAGCTCGGCGCTGAAGCTGCGCGGGCCGAAGGCGGTGGGTTCGGCCTGCATCTTTTCCAGTTCGGCGGTGACGGCGGCGCCATCCACGGTGCCCGCGCGTTCCACCGCCTTGGCCCAGAGGTCGATCAGCACATAGCCGGGATAGGCATACTGGCTGGCCGGACGCGCGCCGGTCCTGGCCTCATATGCGGCGTTGAAGGCCTCGACCTCAGGGCGCGGATCGTCGCCGTAAATCGCCCCCTGCACCGGCAGCGCAAAGCCCGAAAGCCCCGGTACCGCATCCAGCCAGTAAGACCCGTCCACCGCCGAGCCATTGAGGATCAGCGCCTCGATCCCCGCCGCGCGGATCTGGCGCACTGCCGCCGCTGCACCGGGCATGACCGAGCAGAGCATGATCACATCGGGCGTCTTTTCCAGCGATTTGATGCGTGTGATCTGGCTGGCGATGGAGGCATCGTCGTTCTTGAAAGTGTCGCGGCCGAGGATCTCTGCGCCTTCCAGTTGCGGGAACATCCAGTCAAAGCCGGTACAAATGCCCTTGTTATATTCGATGAACGTATCTTCCAGCACGAAGGCGGTGCGGGCGCTGCGTTTCGCATAAGCCCATTCCGCCATGGTCGCGCCTTGCACCGGCGCGAGGACAGACGACGAAAAGCTGTTCGGGCCAACACCCTGCAACCCGGCTTTCACATCCTCGGCGCAGAGAAAGAAGCTGTTCATCCCCTCGCCCTCCGCCACCAGCGCTGCGGGGGCGCCAAAGTCGTAGTCGCAGGACACGACCATCATCTGCGCGCCCTGATCCAGCACGTCGAGCCCGGCCTTGGCGGCCTCGGCCCGGTCGGTGCGGGTGTCGGCCTCCACCACCTTGATCTGCTGGCCCAGCAGACCACCCGCGGCGTTGATTTCCTCGATACGGATTTTCGCGGCGGTGGCGGCAGGGGTGTCATAGGCTTCCATCCAGCCGGATTTGGCGATGGCGAAGCCGACGGTGATGTCATCGGCGGCGCAGGCGGGCGCGGTCAGCGCCAGCAGGGCCAGCAAAGAGCAGGCGTATTTCATGGCAAGTCTCCTGTTGGATCCGGGTCAGTTTTGCGATGTGCCGCGCCCGGTGACCCAGCGGGCGGGCAGCATGATCTCGCGCCCGGCCATCAGACCGGCGGGGCGAAAGACAAGGACGAGGATCATCGCAACGGCGATGATGATTTCCTGACTGCCGGGGGGCAGGGCGAAGGTGGTGGCGCCCAGGGTGAAGCCCTTCTCCAGTCGCACCAGCGCCTCCACCGCCAGCGACACTGCCAGCACGCCGATCACCGCGCCCGAAAGCGAGCCGATGCCGCCGACCACCAGCATGGCAAGCATGAGGAAGGTCAGGCTCAGGTAGAACCCGTCAGGATTGATGACACCGATGAAGTGCCCGGCCAGCGCCCCGCCCACGCCGCAGAAGAAAGCCGACAGCGTATAGGCCAGCAGGCGGTGGCGGTATTGGTCGATACCGGAGGCAGAGGCCGCCACCTCATCCTCGCGCGTGGCGCGCAGGGCGAGGCCTGAGGCAGAGGCGGCGTAAAGGCTTGCGGCAAGGATCGCGGCGATGGCCCAGCCAAGTGCCACCCAGGGGGTGACATAGCGCGCCAGCCCCACGACAGACGAAGTACCGCCGGTGACGGGCGTCCAGTTCGCCCAGATCGTGTTGACCATGGCAAGAAAGGCGAAAGTGGCGATGGAGGCGGCGATGCCCGAAAGGCGCAGGATGGCGGCCCCGGTCACCAGCGCCAGCGCGGCTGCCACCAGCCCGGCGGTCAGCGCGGCGGGCAGGACATGCCAGTGCGCCTCGGCCAGTGCGGGTGGCAGGCCGGGCAGCAGCGTCGCCTTCATCGCGGGGTTCAGCGTCGTCCAGGCCGAGACATAGGCGCCCACGCAGGCAAAGGCGGCATGGCCAAAGCTGATGACCCCGGAATTGCCGGCGAAGATCCAGAATCCTACGACCAGCGTGACCCGGATCAGGGTCTCTGACGCCATGCGTGCGGCGGCGCGGTCGCCGAGCGCAAGGGTCAGTGCCACGAAGGCCAGTAGCAGTAGCGCCAGCAGGATCGGCGTGGTGGCCGCCATGCGGCGGCGGATACGGTGTTGGGTAATCATGGCTCAGACCCTTGGTTTGGCGTCGGCGGCGGCGAACAGGCCCTGCGGGCGGAACAGCAGGACGACGATGACCAGCGCGTAAAGGAAGGCATCGCGGAACGGTCGCGCCGCATCGGGCAGACCGGCTTGCAGCAGGGCGGAGGCCGCGCCGATTGCCAGCCCTGCCGCCACGGCGCCGGGCAGGCTGCCCATGCCGCCAACCACGGTGGCGATGAAGGCGATCAGCATGATCTGCCCACCCATCCGCACATCGGCGACCCCGGTCTGTGCCACCATGACCAGCGCGACCACTGCCGCCAGCGCCCCGGAAAGCGCGAAGGCACCCGAGATCACGCGGTTCGCCCGCACGCCCAGCAGTTGCGCCATGCCGAAATCTGCCGCTGCGGCGCGCATCTCCAGCCCGAGGCGCGAGCGTTTCAGCATCAGGCCAAGTGCGAGCAGGATGGCGATGACCGCCGCAATGACGATCAGTTGCAGCAAGGGCACCTCGGCCGGGCCAATGCGCACCGGGGCGCCTAGCCCTGCCCAGAGGCTGATCGCCTTGGGCCGCCCGCCATAAAGCACCAGCAAGAAGTTTTGCAGCGCCACGCCAAGCGCGAAACTGCCCACCATCAACGCCACGGGCGAGGCATTGCGCAGCGGCCGGAACACCAGCGCTTCGGCTGCCACGGCAAGCCCCGCGCCGAAGCCAAGGATCGCCAGGATCAGCAGCGGCGTGGGCAACAGGCCCAGCCCCAGCGCCGCCACCGCATCGGTGGAGGGCAGGATCAGCGCGAAGACCGCGCAGGCGATGAACTGGCCATGGGCAAAGTTCACCAGCTTCATCACGCCGAAGATCAGCGCGATCCCCAGCGCCGCAATGGCATAGATACCGCCCAGTGACAGGGCGTCGAACAGAAGTTGCAGGCTCATGCCGGGTCTCCGAAATAGGCTTCCGACAGCAGGTCGGCGGCGGCGAAACCGGCGGCATCGCCATCGGCGACGATGCGTCCGCCACGCATCAGGATCATGCGCCCGCCCACCCGCGCGGCGCGGGTCGAGGATTGTTCGACGATCACCAGCGTCAGCCCGCGCAGGGCTTGCAGGCTGCACAGCCGGTCATAGACCTCGTCCACCACCTTGGGCGCGAGGCCGAGCGAGGGTTCATCAACCAGCATGACCTTGGGGTTGGTCATCAGCGCGCGGGCGATGGCCAGCATCTGTTGCTGGCCGCCCGACAGCGCGCCCGCCGGGGCCTGGGCGCGGGTACGCAGGATGGGAAAGGCGGTAAAGGCCGTCTCCAGATCGTCGGCGACAGCGGCCCGGTCACGGCGGATGCCGGTGCCGACCATCAGGTTCTCCTGCACGGTCAGCCCGCCAAAGATACGCCGCCCCTCCGGCACCATCGACAGCCCGCGCCGCGCGATGCGTTCGGGGCCGAGGCCGGACAGGATGTCGCCATCCATCTCGATCCGGCCATGCGCCGCAGGCACCGCGCCCGAGATCGCGCCCAGAAGCGAGGATTTGCCCGCGCCATTGGGGCCGGAAATGAACAGCCGCTCCCCTTCGGCCACGGTGAAGGACAGATCGGAAATCGCGGTCAGCTTGCCGTAGCGCACCGCAAGGTCATGGATGCCCAGCTTCGCCATCATGCGGCCTCCGCTTGGTCTGCGCCGAAATAGGCTTCGCGCACGGCAGCAGATCCAAGGATTGTGGCACGGTCGCCCTGTTCGATGACGCGCCCGCCATCGAGCACGACAACATGCGCACAGACCGACAGCACGAGGCCGACATTGTGTTCAATGAGCAGGCAGCCGATGCCCTTTTCGGTGGCGATGCGGCGGATCAGGCCGGCCAGATCGGCGGCCTCTTTTTCCGACATACCGGCGGCGGGTTCATCCAGCAGCAGGTAATCCGGGTTTCCGATCAGCGCGCGGGCAATGGCGATGCGGCGCTCGTCGGTATAGGGCAGACCGGCGGCGGGGCGGCTTTCCAGCGCCTCCAGCCCCATCCAGTGCAGCACTTCTGCCGCTGCCTGTTCCGCCGCCGCGCGGCGCATGCCAAGTCCCACGCCGGTGCAGGCGAGATTATCGAGCACATCAAGGCCCCCGAACAGCCGCCCGGCCTGAAAGGTGCGCGCCACGCCCGCGCGGCGAAAGCCATGGGCGGGCAGGCGCGACATGTTGCGCCCTTCCAGCACCACCCGGCCGGTGTCCGGACGCTGGAAGCCGGTGAGCGTGTTGACACAGGTCGTCTTGCCCGCCCCGTTCGGCCCGATCAGCCCGGTAACTTGTCCGGGCGCAATGGCAAGGCTGACCTCGGTCAGCGCCCGGAAGCCGCCGAAGGCGACCCCCACCTGTTCCAGCGTCAGGGCCATCTCAGGCGACCTCGGTCGCGCGCTGCGGCTGTGCCGCGCCGGTCTGGGTTGCCAGCGTCAGAACGTAAACGCCAGAGGCATCCAGCTCCGCCAGCCAGCCGGGTTCGATCACGATGGTGGTCGTGACCTCCTGAATGACAGCCGGGCCGGTGATGCGGTCGCCCGCGCCCAGTGCCGCACCGTCATAGACGGGGGTTTCATGCGCGATGCCGTCGGCGTTGAAGATCATCTCGCGCGTGCCCTTCAGTGCCGAATGCGCGCCCTTGCCGGGGACGACGGTCATGCGGCCGGGCTTGTCCACCGCGCCGGTGATCGCGCTTTCGACATTGACCACCTCGACGGCGCTGTTCGGCTCGGCATAGGTGTAGAGCTCCTCATGCCGGGCGTGGAAGGCGGCCTTCAGACGTTCCAGCGCGGCCTCGGTCACCTCGAACGGGTCGACGTCCACGGTGCATTCATGCACCTGCCCGACATAACGCATGTCGAGGCTGCGGCGGATGCTGATCGTGTCATCGGTGAAGCCATCGGCCATCAGATCGGCACGGCCGCGTGCCTCCAGCCCGTTGAACAGGCCGTTCAGCTTTGCGGCGGATTCGGCGCCTTCCAGACGGGCGGCGGCGGGGGCCATGTAGTTGTATTTCACATCGGAAATGATCTGCCCAAAGGCGCAAAGCCCCGAGGCCAGCTTCGAGATCAGCACCTTGCGGGTGCCCATCTCGCGTGCCAGCGCCGTGATATGCGCCGCCGTCGCGCCGCCCGCGCAGTTCAGCACGAAATCGCGCGGATCATAGCCCCGCTCGACCGAGACGCGGCGGATCGCGTTCACCATGTTGTTGTTGACGATGGTGAACATGCCATAGGCGGCCTTTTCCACGCTGATGCCCAGCGGATCGGCCAGATGGGTCTTGATCGCGGCGCGTGCCTTTTCGACGTTCAGCGGCAGGCGGCCCCCCACCAGACCATCGGGGTTCAGATAGCCCAGCACCAGATTGGCGTCGGTAGTGGTGGGTTTCTCGCCGCCCTGATCGTAACAGGCCGGGCCGGGTTCGGACCCCGCCGATTGCGGCCCCATCTGCATGAGGCCCATGCTGTCGATCCAGCCGATCGAACCGCCACCGGCGCCCAGCGTTTCGACCTGGATCATCGGAATACCGATGCGATAGCGCAGAAAATCGACGTTCTTCGACACATTCGCCCGGCCGTCGCGGGTCAGCGTGATGTCGAATGAGGTGCCGCCCATATCGACGGTGATGATGTCCTTCATATCCCAGGGCTGACCCAGCCAGAGCGCCGCCTGCGGCGCCGAAGCGGGCCCGGAATTGATGGCATAGACCGACTGGTCCGACACAACCTTGCCAAGCGCCAGCCCACCGTTCGACTGGAAGTAGCGCACCGGGTGGCGGGCGCCGAGGCTGCGGAAATAGGCGTCCACTGCCTCGACATAGCGTTGCAGGATCGGGGCGAGATAGGCATTCACGATGGCGGTGGAGGTGCGGGTATATTCGCGCACCTGCGGGTAAAGCTGGCTGCCCACGGTCAGCCGGACATCCGGCATCATCTCGCGCACGATTTCTGCGGCGCGGTTTTCATGTTCGGGGTACAGCACCGACCAGACAAAGCTGATGGCGACGGATTCGACGCCCTCGCGCAGGAAATGCCGGCAGGCCTCGCGCACGTCATCCTCGTTCAGGGGTGTGTGGACCTGGCCGTTCGACAGCACCCGTTCACCGACGCCCCGGCGCAGATAGCGCGGCACCAGCATGGTGGCGGGCGGATAGTCGGGGTCGTAGCGATAGCCGTCTTCCTTGTGGCCAAGGCGGATCTCGATGCTGTCTTCATGGCCGCGTGTGGCGATCAGGCCGGTCTTGGCGCCGTTATGGGTGATCAGCGCGTTCAACCCGACCGTGGTGCCGTTGATGCAGAGATCGGCGTTGGAGACGATGGTTTCGGGGGAAAGCCCGGTTTCCTCTTCGATCAGGGCGAGGCCGTTGCGGATGGCGGCGGTCGGGTCGTTGGGGGTGGAGAGCGCCTTGAAGATGCGCACGCCGCCCTTGCGATCGGCGAGGATGAAATCGGTGAAGGTGCCGCCGGCGTCGATGCCGAGACGATACTGGTTCTGCATGGGTTGCGGTCCTTTGGGATGGTGGGGCCGGACGGGGGGCTGTCTGCCCCCCGAACCCCCCGAGGATATTTTTCGACAGAAAATGGGGATCAGGCGGCGCGGAGTTTCGCGGTGGCGGCGTGATCGACGCTCAGGCTGTCGCGGTCGGTGATGACGACGCCATAGTCGAGGCGGGCGCCTTCGAGGCTGACGAGGCCGTTGCGCACGTCTTCGACCACCTTCTGGATGTCGCGTTCGAACGGGTTGCCGTAACCGCCGCCGCCGGGGTTCTTGTTGGCGGCGCGTTCGCCGGGCTGGATCGTCTCAATCACGTTTTCGGTGATGATCCGGGTCTGCCCGTTGCGTGTGACCTCCAGCCGTCCAACCTTGGGCTGGATCAGCGCCGATTTCGCGCCGGCGGCACCCATGGCGGGGATGCGGCGGCCTTCGCCGAAGGTGACGAGCGTCATGGGCGTGTCCATCGGCTCCACCTCCCAGCAGGTGCCGGAGCCGCCGCGGTTCTTTCCCGCGCCGCCCGAATCTTCCATCAGCCCATAGCGGTGAATGATGATCGGGTAGCTGTGTTCCAGCATCTCGATGTCGCCGCTGGTCAGCGCGCCGAAGCAGCATTCCGGGCCGCAGGCATGCCAGCCATCCTGTGCGGCCGTGGCTCCCGCGCCCGAGATGATCGAGGCCAGCACCATGGTCACATATTCCTCGTCATGGCGCTTGTCCCAGCCTGCGATGTTGCAGCCATTGGCATGGCCCCAAGAGGCCGAGACCTTGGCGGGCGCTGCCTGTTCAAAGGCAAGCCGCACGGCGTCGGTCAGGGTTTCCATCGGCGTGGTGGTGCAGTTCATGTGCGGAGCAGGGGATTTTGCGTTGCACAGCGTGCCCTTCGGCCCCATGTCGGTGGTGACACAGCGATAGAGCCCCTCGTTATAGGGTGGCGGCAGTTGGGCAAACATCATCAGCCCGAGATAAACGCCGGAATGGCTGTTCCCTTCGTAGCTGTTGATGAAATAGGGCACCTGCGGCGGCGAGGCGATCTCGATATGACAGGCATCGCCCTTGATGGTGACGGTGGCGGTGATGTCGAAATCGCCGAAGCCGTGACCGGCATCCTCAAGGATCGCGGTGCCGGTATAGGTGCCGTCGGGCACGCCCGCGATCAGCTTGCGCATATGCGCCTCGGCCATGTCGAGCAGTTCGGCGATGCAGTCCTGCACCACGTCTTTGCCGTATTTCTTCATCAGGTTGATGAGGTTGCGCGCGCCCACCTGACAGGCGCCGATCAGCGCGTTGAAGTCGCCCTCCTGGTCGCGGCGTGCGCGCATGTTGGTCAGGAGCAGGTTCATCACGTCATGGCGCGGCTTGCCCTTGTCCCACAGTTTCACCGGCGGGATGCGCAGGCCTTCGGCGAAGATCTCGGTCGCATTGGGGTTGTAGCCCGCCGGAACCGGGCCACCGATATCGGTCAGGTGGCCCTTGCAGACGGTCCAGAATACCAGCTCACCTTCATAGAACACCGGGTAATACATGCAGGTGTCGATGATATGCGAACCGCCATAGGCCGGATCGTTGTGCAGGATCAGGTCACCCTCGTGGATCTCGCCCTCGAAGAACTTCGCCACCGATTTCATCGCGGGGATCAGCGAGCCGAGGTGGATCGGGATGTCCTGTCCTTGCAGGATCATCTCGGGCGTGTGGTTGAACAGCGCCGTCGAATAATCATGCGCGAGGTTGAAGACAGAGCTGCGCGCCGTCTGTTCCAGCGTCAGGGTCATTTCGCGCTGGGTGGTTTCCAGCACACCGCGCACCACCGAAAGGGTGATCGGGTCCACGTTGCGTTTGGTCATGTCGGTCCTTCCCGTTGGGAAGCAGCCACGAAAACAGGCACGCCGGGGGCGCGGTTGTCCTTCTCCCTGTTTCCGGGCCGCTCGCCGGCCTCTCAAGATGGCAGACAGGATGACGCGGGACGCGGCCACGATCTTGCAGACCGGCGCGGGATCATTTGCAAACCGGCGCAGGGATGGGCAGGGCCTTGACGCCCTGCGCATGACCCTTTGTCATTCCGTGCAGGCCGGGCGCGTCGCCGCGAAATTTTCTTGAACGGAAGGGCGTTCGTGGTTAGCGATTCTTGCAGGCCCTCCGGGGGAGATCGCCATGGACATCATTGCCCACAGCACGGCCCTGACGGCCCCCGCGCAGCGGGCGGTGCACTGGAACCGTGTCATTGCCGAGACCTATTTTCCGCTGCATCTGACCTATCGGGATGCGCGCAGCTTCACCGGCACGCTGGAGCGGCGCGAGATGGGGCAGGTGTCCCTGTCGCGGCTTTGCACGGAACCCCTGCAATACGAACGCCTGCCCGACCACATCTCGCATACGCGGGAGGAGGAATATCTGGTCACCATTCCGCGCCGCAGCCCGGTGGAGTTTCATCAGCTTGGCCGTCAGGTGCGCTGTGATCCCGGCGGGTTTATCCTGGAACGCGGGGACGAACCCTATCGGTTCTCCTATGGCGCTGCGAACGAACTGACGGTGCTGAAAATCTCGAAGCGCATGCTGGCGGAAAAGCTGCGCGACCCGGATCGGTTCTGCGCGCGCATCATAGACGCGGGCAGTGGCCTGCCCGCGCTGTTTTCGGCGATGATGGGGCAGCTGCAGGTACTGCCGGAAACCGAGGCGCGGGCGGCGGCCATTCTGGGGCGGCAGACGGTCGAGGTGCTGGCGCTGGCGCTGGAGGGCAATACCGAAGATGGCGAGGCGGGCGTGCGCACCGCCGTGCGGGCGGGTCATCTGCGGCGGGCAGAGCATGTCATCCGGCAGAACCTGTCAAACACCGCCCTGTCACCGGAATATGTGGCCGATGCCTGCGGCATCTCCAAACGCTATCTGCACGAACTGTTCAGCGATACCAACAAGACCGTCTCGCAATTCATCCGCGAGGAACGGCTGATCGCGGCGCGGGATGTGATCGGCGCCTCGCGGCATCTGCCGATGGCCGAGATTGCCTATCGCTTCGGCTTCTCCGATCAGGCGCAGTTCTCGCGGCTGTTCAAGGCGTTGTTCGGCCTGACCCCGACCGACTGGCGCAGGCAGGCTGGCGATGCTTGACAGGCGGGCCGGGTGCTGCGCAGCCTGACCCCGCGAACAGGAGGGGGCGCCATGCAGGATCATCATTGTCACACCAGCAGCATCGTGGTGAACCGCCCGGCAGAGGTGGCCTTTGCCATCATGTCCGACGGGATAGCGCAGGGCCAGTGGGCCTGGGGCAGCGCCAACCGGCGCGAGGCGGAGCCGGGGCTGTTTGTAGGCACCTCGGTCTTTTCGGGCAAGGAAACCTGGGTCCGGCTGAACGCTGATCCGGCACGGTTTCAGGTAGATTACGACGTCGGCCCGTCGAAAGAGGCCATGCAGTTTCGCAACATGTCGCGGGTGATCCCCGGTGACGTGCTGAAGATCGGCGCCGACAAATGCGTGG
Source organism: Gemmobacter nanjingensis (assembly GCF_014652195.1). NCBI lineage: Bacteria > Pseudomonadati > Pseudomonadota > Alphaproteobacteria > Rhodobacterales > Paracoccaceae > Gemmobacter > Gemmobacter nanjingensis. Next base: position 122,291 of record NZ_BMYI01000004.1, on the reverse strand, counting down.
TGACGCTGCTGACATGGCGGCTGGCCACCCAGACCGATGCGGAATGGGAGCAGATGGGCTGCATCCACGAGGCGGAGATGTTTCTGATCCGGGGCCTTCTGGAACGGAGTTAACCGTTCCCGGCCAGTGCGGTGATCACCTCGAAGGCCGTGGCCACATCGGCCTCGGTCGCGTCGAACTGGCCGACCTGAAAGCGGATCACCAGCCCATCCTGCACCCGCGTCTGCGTGATGTAGATGCGGCCATCATCGTTGATCCGGTTGATGAAGGCCTGCTGCGCCGCCTCATCCGCGCCTTTCAGCCGGAAGGTGAACAGTGACAGGACCGGCTCGGTCATGATCTCGAACCGCGGATCGGCGCGCAGCCTGTCTGCCAGCGCCTGCGACCAGCGCACATGGTTGCGGATGCGGGTGCGCAGCCCTTCCAGCCCGTAATGCCGCAGCACGAACCAGAGTTTCAGCGCACGGAAGCGGCGGCCCAGCGGAATCGACCATTCCGAATAATTGACGATCCCGTCCGCGCCATGGGTCTTGAGGTATTCCGGCCGGATCGCCAGCGTCCGCACCAGCGGCTCGGGGTCGCGCAGGAAATGCGCCGCGCAGTCGAATTGCACGCCCAGCCATTTATGCGGATTGAACACGATGGAATCGGCGCCTTCTATGCCGGTCCACAACTCGCGGAACTCCGGGCAGATCATCGCGGCGCCTGCCCAGGCTGCATCGACATGGGTGTAAAGCCCGTGCGCCTTCGCCACGGCAAGCGTCGCCGCAATGTCGTCGCAGGCGCCGGTTCCGGTGCCTCCGGTGCAGGCGATCACCCCGCAGGGGTGCAACCCCGCCGCCAGATCGGCACGGATGGCGGCATCCAGCGCCGCCGGGTCCATGCTGCGCCGCGGGCCTTGCGTCGGGATGCGGACGAGGTTCGCGGCCCCGATGCCGGAAATCCAGATCGCCCGGTCGATGGAGGTATGCACCTCGCCCGAACAATAGACCCGCAGGCGCGGCTGGCTGCTCAGGCCCTGTTCATTGCCGGCCCAATCCAGTGCGCGCTCCCGCATCGTCAGCACAGCGGCGAGCGTGGCGGACGAGGCGCTGTCCTGAATGACCCCCTTGAATCCCTCTGGCAGACCAACCGACTGACGCAGCCAGTCCATCATCACCGTCTCCATCTCGGTCGCGGCGGGCGAGGTCTGCCACAGCATGCATTGCGCGGCGACGGTGTTGGCGAGAAACTCGGCCAGCATCGAAGGCGGCGTGGCATTGGCGGGGAAATAGGCGAAGAAGCGCGGGTGCTGCCAGTGCGTCATACCGGGCATCACGATCTGTTCGAAATCGGCGAAGATTGCCTCCATCGCCTCGGGCGTTTCCGGCGGACAGGCGGGCAGGGCGGCGGCCACTTCGCCGGGACGGGTGCCGGCGCGGACCGGGCGCTCGCGCAGACCCTGATGATAGTGTGCGCCCCAATCGGCGATACGGGCGCCCCAGCGGGCGAAATCGGTCCAGTTCATCGGGGCTCCTTGGTCGTGGCTTCGGGGATGGCGCAGAGCTTACCGCATTGTGCCTGTGGGGCTGGGCTTTCCGGATCGTTCAGCCCGCATCCTGCGGCGTGGTCATCTGCGCTCCTCCCCCGGGTGGGCAAAGCTTTGCTGCTTGGCCCGGTCCCGTCAAGCAGGCTGGGTGCGTGCATGGTGCCACAGCGGAATGCGATCCACCCGCCGCGCTGCGGCGCGGCCTTGACTCGCGCAGCCCCCGGACCCTAGATCGCAGGACCAAGTTCCGGCCCGCCGGATGAAAAGGGAATACGGAGGAACGCCTGCGTTCTGGCCGTAGCTGCCCCCGCAACTGTCAGCGGTGAGCGACGTCGATCATGCCACTGGGGCGGCAAAGCCCCGGGAAGGCCGGCAACGCTACGACCCGCGAGCCAGGAGACCTGCTTGGAGGATCACCCTTTCCGGGCGCGAGGGGCGCCATGGAAGCGGCCTTAACCGCAGCGGTGACAGCAAGCACTGTCTGCGGAACCCTTTCCGCGACACATCGGGTCTGTCGGGCATTTGCCCGCGATTGGGAGAACGGAACATGGGTTCCAAACGCGTGTCGTATCTTGGTCTTCTGGCCACCACCTGCCTTCTGGTGCCGGGCGCTGCCGTGGCGCAGGAGGTCACCGAAATGGATGAGATCATCATTTCCGGCGGCCTGACCGGCATTGCCGCCAATGCCTATGGCCGGTCGGTCACCGTGCTGGATGGCGCCGAAATCGCGGATCGCGGCATCGCGACGGTGCAGGATGCCCTGCGCGCGCTGCCAGGGGTTTCCGTGACCGGCTCGGGCAGCACCTATACGCAGGTGCGTATCCGGGGCGGCGAGGCCAGCCATACGCTTGTGCTGATCGACGGGATCGAGGCCAGTGCCGGGTCCGATGAATATGTCTTCACCGGGCTGGAAGCCGCCGATATCGACCGGATCGAGGTGCTGCGCGGCCCGCAATCGGCTTCTTACGGCTCCAATGCCTCGACGGGGGTGATCAACATCATCACCAAAAAGGGCGATGAGGGCACGCATTACGGCGGCCGGATCGAGTTCGGCAACGGCACTGCCGCCTCGGCCTTCCTGTCGCAGCGCAGTGCGCGCGGCGGGCTCAAGCTGAGCCTCTCGGATCGTGATGACAAGGGCTATGACCAGTCCGGCGATGGCGGCGAGAAGGACGGTATCCGCCGCCGCACCCTGAACCTGTCGGGCGACTGGCAGGCGACCGAGGATCTGACGCTGGGCTTCACCCTGCGCCGCTCGAAAGAGCGCTACGACTATGATTCCGAAAACTGGGCCGCGACCGATGCCGACAGCTACGTCGTGGATGACCCGGCGCCCTACAGCAACCGCGATGAACAGACCGGCGCTTTGTGGGCGGAATTTTCGATGCTGGATGGCCGGATGACCCATCGGCTGGAATGGCAGAACACGCTGTTCAGGCAGAGCTTCAACGGCGGCCCGACCACGCGGAGTGAGACCGGGAAGCTGAAATACCGGCTCAGCTACGCGCTGGACGGACAGGCGGTGGAAGATGCGTCGCACCTGCTGAACCTGCTTGCGGAAAAGGAGGATGATGAATCCTCGGCGGCGCCGGGTTACAAGCGCGGCATGACCTCGGTCGCGCTGGAATATCGCGGTTTTCTTGACAACGGGCTGGACATCCAGGCTGGCATCCGGCGCGACAACAACAAGACCTTCGAGGATTTCACCAGCTGGAACATCGGCCTGTCGTGGCGCGTGCCGGATACCGGGCTGCGCGTCCATGCCTCGGCGGGCCGCGCCTCGGTCAACCCGTCCTATTACGAACTTTATGCCGATGACAGCTACACGCTGGGCAATCCCCGTCTGGCACCCGAACGCAACACCGGCTTCGATCTGGGGATCGAGACCGAGGTTCTGGGCGGTCGCGGCCTGATCGACATCACCTATTTCAACGAGAAGCTGGAAGACGAGATCACCTATGCCTATGGCGCGGCACCCGATGGCTCGGGCCGGGCGACCTATGTCAACCAGTCGGGCAAAAGCCCGCGTCAGGGGATCGAGCTCAGCGGTCGCCTGCAAGCCACCGACACGCTGTCTCTGGGGATGAACTACACCTATCTGGACGCAAAGAACCCCGACGGCTCGGTCGAGATCCTGCGCCCCCGGCACGAGCTTGGCCTGTCAGGCACCTGGCAGACCTTTGGCGGCCGCGGTTCGGTTACGGCGGACATCCGCTATGCGGCGGGGAATTACAGCACCGAATACTGGGGCGCCTTTGCAACCCGCAAGACCCCGGTCTGGACCACCGTGAATGTCGCCGCGCGCTATGATCTGACCGACAGCGTGCAGCTGACCGGGCGCGTCACCAACCTCTTTGACCGCAAGAATGTGGAAACCTGGGGTTATGCAACGCCAGGTCGCACCGCATGGCTGGGGCTGGAGGCGAAATGGTAAGGCAGCTTGCGCTGCTTTTGCTGCTGGCCGGTCCGGTAAGCACCGGGCCGGGGTTCGCCGCGCCGGACGCCCCCCGGCGCGTCGTCTCGATCAATCTCTGTACCGATCAGCTTGCTATCCTCCTGGCCGCGCCGGGGCAGTTGATTTCCGTCTCCGATCTGGCGCAGGACCCGCGCTCCTCCACCATGGTCGAGGCGGCCATGGCCTATCCGGCCAATCAGGGTCAGGCCGAGGAGGTTTACCTGATGAAGCCCGATCTGGTTCTGGCCGGAGCCTATACGGCGCGTGCCACGGTATCGATGCTGGAAAGGCTGGGTATCCGCGTGGTCACCTTCCCGCCTGCGAGTTCCATCGCGGAGGTGCGGCAGGGCATGATCGAGATGGGCCGCGCTCTGGGCCGTGAGGCGGCGGCGCAGGCCATGCTGGAGGCGTTCGATGCCCGTCTCGCGCGGCTGCCACCGGCCCCGTCGCAGCGCCCAACCGCCGCGACCTTCGCGGCCAACGGCTATGCCTCGGGCAGCCGGAGCCTTGCGGGCGAGATCATCGAACGCGCGGGCTATCACCATCTGGCCGAGGATCTGGGCATGCCCATGGGCGGCTTCCTGCCGCTGGAGGCGCTGATCATGGCCGACCCCGATCTGGTGATTGCGGGCGATCCCTATCCCGGCGCCTCGCGCGCCGAAGAGGTGCTGCACCACCCCGCGCTTGCCGCGCTGACCGGCGGGCAGACGGTGCTGGAGGAGAATGACTGGGTCTGTGGCCTGCCCGCGCTGCTGGATGCGACCGAACGGCTTGCCGCGACCCGCAAGGGGGTCGGGCCATGAGCTTTGCGCGGCTGCTGACCCTGCTGGCCGTGCTGGTTGCGCTGCTGTTCCTCGCCTCGCTGGTGACGGGCGTTGCGGCGGCGGGTCCAGGGGAATCCCTGCGCGCGCTGGTCTTTGGCGATGGCGGGCCGTTGACGCTGGTAATGCGGGAAATCCGGCTGCCGCGTGCGCTGCTTGCGGTGATGGTGGGGGTGAGCCTTGGCCTTTCGGGGGCGGCAATGCAGGGGCTCTTGCGCAATCCGCTTGCCGAACCCGGTCTGATCGGCGTTTCGGCCTCGGCGGCCCTCGGCGCGGTGCTGGCATTGCAGACCGGCTTTGCGGCGGCCTTCACCCTGGCACTGCCATTTTCGGCGCTGGCGGGGGCGCTTGCGGGAGTGTTGCTGATCCTGCTGCTGGCGGGCCGCAGCGGTGGCGCGCTGGCGCTGATCCTGGCGGGGGTGGCGCTGTCGGCGCTGGCCGCCGCGATGACCTCTCTGGTATTGAACCTGTCGCCCAACCCCTTTGCAGCCAATGAAATCGTGTTCTGGATGATGGGATCACTGGCTGACCGCAGCTTTGCCCATGTCTGGATCGCCCTTCCGATCATGGCGGCGGGCTGGCTTGCACTGGCGCGGACAGGTCGGGGGCTGGAGGCGCTGACGCTGGGCGAGGATGCCGCCTCCGCCATGGGCACCGATCTCCGCCGCCTGCGGTTGCTGGTGGTGACGGGCGTCGCGGCCTCGGTCGGCGCCGCCACGGCGGTGGCAGGCGCGGTGGGCTTCGTCGGGCTGGTGGTGCCGCATCTCTTGCGTGGCGCGGTCGGGGGGCGCCCGTCGCGGCTGTTGCCTGCGGCCGCGCTGGGAGGGGCGGCGCTGGTGCTGGCGGCCGATATCGGCGTGCGCGTCATCCTGCCGGGGCGTGATCTCAAACTCGGCGTTCTGATGGCGCTGGTGGGCGCGCCGGTGTTCCTGCATCTGATCTGGCGCATGCGGGGGCAGACATGAGCCTGTTGACGCTCGACCGTCTGAGCCTGTCCCGCAGCAGCACGCCCGTTCTGCGCGAGATTTCCCTGACCATCGCGCCCGGCGAATGCGTGGGGTTGCTGGGGCCGAATGGCGCCGGGAAATCCACGCTGATGCGCGCGGCGCTGGGGCTGGTGCAGGCCAGTGGCCAGAGCTCGCTCGCCCGGCTGCGCCCGGCGGAGCGCGCGGCGCAGGTCGCCTGGCTGCCGCAGGCGCGTGAAATCGCCTGGCCGGTCAGCGTGGCCCATCTGGTCTCGCTCGGCGCGATGGCGCGTGGCCGGGCCGGAGATCACCCCTCGGTCGCGGCTGCCATCGCCCGCATGGGGCTGGAGCCATTCCGCAACCGCGTGGCAACGGCCCTTTCTGGCGGGGAGCAGGCGCGGGTTCTGCTGGCCCGCGCGCTGGCCCAGGATACTCCGCTCCTCATGGCGGATGAGCCCGTCGCGGGCCTCGACCCTGCCCAGCAGATCCGCAGCATGCGGGTGCTGCGCGCGCTGGCGGACGAGGGGCGCGGTGTTGTGGTCTCGCTGCACGATCTCGGGCTGGCGGCGCGACACTGCACCCGGCTTCTGGTGCTGCATCAGGGCGCGCTGGTGGCCGATGGCACGCCGGAGGCGGTGCTGACGCCTGAACTTCTGGCCGGGGTGTTCGACATCATCGCCTATCGTGCCGATACGCCCGAAGGCCCCAGTTTCCAGCCGCTCGCTACGGTGTCGGAATGACTGTGCTCACCCTTGCCCGTCCCTGGCTGATCGCCGATCTGGGGCAGGAGATGCGCGTGCTCAGCTTCGCGCCGTGGCGGCCGGGCTTTGCCACTGCGCGCCGCATCCTGTGGCGCGAGGTGCGTAATGCTGATTTGACGCCGGATCTGGACGTGGACCGCTGGTTCGCGGCTGAAATGGCGGGGCAGGGCGCGTCGGGGGATGTCGGCATGCTGACCTCGCGCGATATCGGGCGACATTTCACCGCGCAGGCAGAGGTGGAGGGGATCGCCGTCACCTGTATTGCCACGGTCGGGCTTGGCAATGCCGAAACGGCGGGCGCCCGCCGCGCGACGGCCCCCGCGCCGGTGGGCACCATCAACCTCGCTGTGGTGGTCGGGGCCGGGCTGACCGAAACTGCGCAGTTTGAGGCGCTGACCATCGTGGCCGAGGCGCGCACGGCGGCGGTGATGGACAGCGGGTTGCGCCTCGGGAATGGTGCCCGAGCCACCGGCACCGGCACGGATTGCATCGCGCTGGCCGCCCGGCCGGGAGAGATGCGTTTCGCCGGGCTGCATACCGCCCTGGGCGAGGCACTTGGCCGCGCGGTGCGGCAGGCCGTTGCCGTGGGGGCTGAGGACTGGATGCTGGAAAACGGCAGGGTGGCCGACGGCTATCCGCCGTGAACACGGCGCCGCACGGGGGCGAGGCTTTCTCCGGGCGGGGATTTTTGCTAACCATGGCTCAGGCTGACGCCGTGCCGCACGTTTGAGGAAACGCCGATGTCCGGTCAGGAACCCATCACCGCCACGGCCCCTGCGCTGATGTCCTTCATCGCCATGGGCGGCCCTGCCATGTGGGCCATCGCCGTGCTGTCGGTTCTGGCGCTGGCCCTGATCCTGTGGAAGGTGATGCGGCTTCTGTCCTTCGGGGCCTGGTCCGGCGGGCGGCGCACGGCCGAGGCGCTGGAGCTTTGGCACACAGGGCAGCGGGATGCGGCGATGCAGCTGCTGGCCGGGCGCAGCTCGCTTCGTGCGCAGCTCGCACTGGCCGCAATGCGGGCGGCGCAGAACCCCGCCCTCGATCGTGAGGCAGCCGAGGCGGAAACCGCGCGGGTGGCGCGCAAGCTGCTGGCGCAGGCGCGGGCGGGTTTGCGGGGGCTGGAGCTTGCCTCGACCATCGGGCCGCTTCTGGGGCTGCTGGGCACCGTGACCGGCATGATCGCGGCGTTTCAGGCATTGCAGGAGGCGGGCAGCCGCGCTGATCCGGCCACGCTGGCAGGCGGCATCTGGGAGGCGCTGCTGACCACCGCCGCCGGCATGGCGGTGGCCATTCCGGCGCAGGTGGCGCTGACCTGGTTCGACAGTGTGGTCGATGCGCTGCGGCACGACATGGAGGATGCGGCGACGCAGATCCTGCATGGCGCACCGCCCGCCGCGCCGAAATTGCGACAGGCGGCGGAATGATCCGCTTCGGCCCTGACCGGCCGCGCCGGAGGCCCAATCTGACGCCGATGATCGACGTGGTGTTCCTGCTGCTGGTGTTCTTCATGCTCGCCTCGCGTTTTGGCACCGACCGGGCCCTGCCCGTCGCCACCGCAGGAACGGGGGGCAGTTACAGCGGCCCCCCGCGCCTGGTGGAGCTTGCACCGGCTGGCCTGCGGCTGAACGGTGTCACCGTGACGCCCGATGCGCTGGTGGCCGGGCTGGAACGGCTGACCGAAAGCGGATCGGATGTGATCGTGCTGCGTGCCCGCGACGGTGCTGATCTTCAGGCGCTGGTCGCGGTGATGGACAGGCTGTCGGCGGCGGGCTTCAGCCGTCTGGTTCTGGTGCCCTGAGATGGATTTCTCGGACCCGCCCCGCTGTCGTGGCGATGAAAACCTGCTGCCGATGATCAACGTGGTCTTCCTGCTGCTGATCTTCTTCCTGATTGCTGCCCGGCTGACTGCGCCCGAACCTTTCGCGGTCGAACCACCTGAGGCCCGATCCGGGGCAGAGGCGCTGGGGGAGTTCACGCTGTTCCTGTCAGCAGACGGCAAGATCGGTTATCGCGATGCCGAAGGCGACCAGGCGCTTGAGGCCCTCGCTTCTGCCCGGGTGGAACATTGCGCCGGGGTGGATTGTGCCGCGGTTCCGACCCGGCTGACCCTGCGCGCCGATGCGGCATTGCCTGCCGCCGATCTTGCGGCCTTGCTGCCCCGGCTGTCTTCGCTGGGCTTTGCGGCAATCGAGCTGGTGGCGCGGCCCGGAGGCGCAGAGTGAGCGGGCGCCTGCAAGCCGTGCTGGCGCTGTGTCTGGCGGTGGGCCTTCATCTGGCGGCTTTTGCGCTGCGGCCCGGGGCTGCGGGGGCGGCGTCGTCCGGGGCAGGCGGGCTGGATCTGCTGACGCTGCAAGCCGCTGATCCCGCGATTGCCGGGCTGGTGGCGGAATGGGATCGCCCGCCCGTGCCCGTTGCGGAACCGTCGCTCCCGGATGCGCCCGAGGCCCCGTTACTTTCCGAAGCGCCGGATCTGCCCGCGCCAGAGGCGGCACCACCTGTGCCGCTGGCACCATCCGCGCTGGCGGTGCCAGAGGTGGCGGAGGCTGCCCCGAACCTTGATGCCAGCCCCGCCGCCCCGCCGCCGCCCGAGGTGCTGCCCGAGGCGGCCCGGAAGCCTGCGCCGAAACGACCGGAGCAGAAACAGGCGGCGGAACCGCCCAAGCCCGCCAGGACGACAGAGGCCAAACCTGCCGGAGCACCGAAGGCAGCAGGCGCTCCCAAGGCCGCGCCCGGTCAGAAGGCCAGCCGTGCCGCAGGCAGCGGCGGTGGCGATACGGCGGCGGCAAGCAAACCCTCGCAGGCGCAGACCGCCAATCTGGCGAAGCAATGGGGGGCGGCGATCCAGGCGCGGATCGAGCGCCGCCTGCGCCAGTATCCGGGCGTCGGCAGGGTCACGATTCAGGTGACGGTCGCCCGCTCGGGGCAGGTGTTGGGCATCCGCCTCGTCGCCTCCTCGGGCAAGCCCGCGCTGGACGAGGCGGCGCTGCGGGCCGCGCGTGCGGCGGGCCGGATGCCTGCCGCCCCAAAGGGCCTGACCGAGGACAGCCACAGCTTCAACCTGCGCCTGCGTTTCACTCGCTGACAGAAGCCGCTTCGGCCCTGCGGGGACGCGTGCTACCATCCCGCCGGGACAGGGAGGCGCGAGATGGACACAGGATTGTTCCGCATTCTGATCGGCACCACCAAGGGGGCCTTTCTGCTGACAGCACTGGAGGGGCGGGGCGGCTGGAAGGTTTCCGGCCCGTTCTGCGACGGATGGCCGATCAACCATATCATCGGCGACCCCGAAACCGGCACGATCTGGGCAGGCGGGGGCGGGGACTGGCATGGCGCCGGGGTCTGGCGCTCTGATGATGGCGGGGAAAGCTGGACGGTCACGCGGCTCAGCCGGGGCCAGCTTGACCGCTGGGCCGAAAACGACGCCGATTTCGCCGCGATGATCGGGTGGAGCCCCGAACCGCTGCCTTTCGGCGAATCCATGACTCAGATCTGGTCGCTGGGGCTGGTCGGGGGCACGCTTTACGCGGGTACCAAACCGGCACATCTTCTGGCCAGCACCGATGGCGGCCAAAGCTTCGCGCTGGTCGAGGGGCTGGACAATCACCCCTCTGCCGGAAGCTGGAGTCCCGGTGCGGCGGGGCTGGTGCTGCATACCATCCTGTCGGACCCGGAAGCCCCCGAAAAGCTCTGGATCGGGATTTCCGCCGCCGGGGTCTTTGCCTCGGAAGATGGCGGCACGACATGGGAGCGCCGGAACCGCCTGTCCAATCTGGGTGGCTGTGCCGGGCATGACCATCCCGCAGGGCCGCAGGGTGGCGAGATCGGCCATTGCGTTCACAACATGATGCGCGCACCGGGGACGGGGGATGTGCTGTATCAGCAGAACCACCATGGAGTCTGGCGATCCCCTGACGGCGGGCGAAGCTGGGATGATATCACCGCCGGTCTGCCTTCAACCTTTGGCTTTCCGATCCGGGTGCATCCGCGCGATCCGAACCGGCTGTGGACGCTGCCACTGAACGGGGATCGTGATGGCCGTTTCCCGCCCGGCGCGGCGGCGGCGGTGTGGCAGTCGGATGATGCCGGGGCAAGCTGGCGGGCGCAGCGCGCGGGCCTGCCGCAACAGGGTTGTTTCTTCACGGTGCTGCGACAGGCAATGGCGGGCGATGCGCGCGACCCCGCCGGGGTCTATTTCGGCACCAATTCCGGCTCTGTCTTCGCCAGCATCGACGAAGGAGAAAGCTGGGAGGAAATCGCCCGCCACCTGCCGACCATCCTGTCGGTGGAGGTGCTGGACCGCGGCTGAGGCCGCGGCCCGGCATGGGTTCAGCGTGGCTCGGACATCAGCCCCTTCAGCACGGCCCAGCACATCAGCAGCAGGACCAGCGCAAAGGGCAGCCCGGTCGAGATCACCATGGCCTGCAGGGCGCCGAGGCCACCACCGACCAGCAGCACGATGGCCACCGCGCCCTCGAACGTTGCCCAGAACACGCGCTGCGGCATGGGCGCATCGACCTTGCCGCCCGCCGTGATCGTGTCGATCACCAGCGAGCCGGAATCCGACGAGGTGACGAAGAACACGATGACCAGCACAATGGCGATGACCGAGGTGATGGAACTGAGCGGCAATCCCTCCAGCATTGCGAACAGGGACAGCGGCGGGTCGTAATTGTCGATGACCTGCGCCTTCACCGCCGAAGTGGCGGGGTCCGTCAGAACCTGATCAATCGCCACGCCGCCGAAGACGGCCATCCACAGCACGCAGACCAGCGAGGGAATGATGAGGACACAGGTGATGAACTCGCGCACCGTCCGGCCGCGCGAAACCCGCGCGATGAACATGCCGACAAACGGCGACCAGCTGATCCACCATGCCCAGTAGAACGCCGTCCAGCCCTCGCGGTAGTCGTCATCCGAACGGCCGAAGGGGTTCGACAGCGGCACGAGATCCTGCGCATAGGCCAGAAGCCCCTGCCCGAAATCGCCCAGAATGGCCAGTGTCGGCCCGGCTAGCAGTACGAACAGCAGCAGCAACGCCGCGATGCCCATGTTGATCTCTGACAGCAGCTTCACCCCGCCATCCAGCCCGCGCAGCACCGAAAACAGGGCGACGCCGGTGATCAGCGTGATCAGGATGACCTGCACCGTGGTGTCGACCGGAATGCCGAAGACATGGTTCAGACCGGCATTCGCCTGTTGCGCGCCGAAGCCGAGGCTGGTGGCAAGGCCGAACAGCGTGGCGAAGACGGCCAGAATGTCGATGATATGCCCGGTCCAGCCCCAGATCCTTTCGCCGAAGATCGGGTAAAAGGCGGAACGGATGGTCAGTGGCAGACCCTTGTTGAAGGAAAACAGCGCCAGCGCCAGCGCGACCACGGCATAGATCGCCCAGGGGTGCAGACCCCAGTGATAGATCGTCGCGGCAAGGCCCATCGCCTTCGCCCGGTCCACATTTTCCGGAATCAGGTTGCCTGCCTCGTCAAAGGGCGAGGGTGTGCCCAGCGGGGCGGAAATCGCCATGTGATAGACCGGCTCCAGCACGCCGAAGAACATCAGCCCGATGCCCATCCCGGCTGCGAACAGCATGGCGAACCAGCCGGTGTAGCTGTAATCCGGCGTCGCATCGCGCCCGCCCAGCCGCACATTGCCCCAGGGGCTGACGATCAGCACAAGGCAGAACACCACGAAGATGTTCGCGGCGATCATGAAGAACCAGTCAAAGGTGGAGGTCAGCCAGGGGCGGAGCCAGCCGAAAGCCGCGCCCGCCTGTTCGGGCAGTGCAAGGGCGTAAAACACAAAGGCCACGACCGACAGGGCCGAAACCAGAAAGACCGGGTTGTGGATGTCAAACCCCAGGGGGCCGAGGTTGCCCTCGATATTATGTTGTCCGATTTCATATTCGGTATCAATGATCTGTGTCGCGCCTTCGGGCGCGGGTATGCCCTGCGTGTCGCCGGACTCGGCCATGGCCTGTCTCCTGTTCTGATACATCATGTGGCGGAATGCGAATGCACCCATCCGCGTGGCAGAAGGGCCGAAACCCTGAACGGGACGTCAGATACGGCGCCTCAATGCCGTTGGGGCGACACCGGGCTGACCCGGCAGGAGCCCCGGAAACTGCGTGACGGCAAGGCTGGAGGCGGACCCGGTTGCGATGGATCGCGTCTTGCCGGTGCGGGTCGGGCGGCGCAGATCCACAGGAACCAAGGTTTTATCCAGCATACTCTTCCCTCACGGTTTCGAGACGTCACCCTAAGGAAAGTGCCTGCGGGAGTCCACCGGCGGGGGCACAAAAGCGACGTATCAGGTCGCTAAATTCCTTTTCCGGACGTTTTGGCGCCCCTATTTGGAGGGTTTTCCCCGGATTCGACGGTGCGCAGGATCGTGGCGATGCGAGTCAGCTGCGGGGCCAGCGGGTTGGTCTTGCGCCAGACCATGCCAATGGTCCGGCGCGGGCGCGGCTCTGTCAGACGGGCCAGCGATACCGCTGCCGACCGGGTTTCGATCGGCGCTGCCATTTCCGGGATCAGCGTGACCCCGATCCCGGCGCCGACCATCTGCACCAGTGTTGAAAGCGAGCTGCCCTCCATCAGATCGCGAGGGGTGGCCGCTGTCATTTCGCAGAACGACAGCGCCTGATCGCGGAAGCAATGGCCCTCTTCCAGCAGCAGAAGCCGCATCTCGCGCAGCTTTTCGGGTTTCGGAACCGGCTTTGCGGCATCCTCCTGTGGCCGCACCAGCACGAATTCCTCGTCAAAGAGGGCCTCTTCATGCAGGAAGGGTTCGGAAATCGGCAGGGCGACGATGGCGGTATCCATCCGTCCTTCGGCCAGATCCTCGATCAGGCGCTGAGTCACCGCCTCGCGCGGGCGCAGGTCAATGCCGGGGAAGGCAGCGGCCAGTTCCTTGATCACGCGGGGCAGGAGATACGGCGCGACGGTGGGAATAACGCCGATCCGCAACTGCCCCACCAGCGGACCCTGCGAGGCACGGGCCAGTGCACCCAGTTCATCCACGGCCCGCAGGATATCCCGCACCCGCAGCGCAAAGGCCTCGCCCAGGGCCGTCAGCCGGATGCGTCGCGCCCCGCGTTCGACCAGAGGCGTGCCAAGGATTTCCTCCAGTTCCTTGATCTGAAGCGACAGTGCAGGCTGCGAGATCGCGCAGGCCTCGGCCGCGCGACCGAAATGGCCATATTGGGCCAGCGCATCGAAATATCGCAGATGGCGCATCGACAGACCGATCATAAGTCCTGCATATCGCCATCATTAGAAAATGCAAATTCTAATTATGGAAGAACCGTGCCACAACCTTGCCATCAAGCGCCGGCCAGCCTTGGGGAACGGGATTCGGACCGACCCTGATGCAGCGGGCAGGAAGCCAGAAGTGGGAGAGCAAGATGGACGGAAACGACATGAACCCCGCCGGGAAATGCCCGGTGATGCATGGCGGGAACACCGAGACCGGCGCATCGGTCGTCAGCTGGTGGCCCAATGCACTGAACCTCGACATTCTGCATCAGCATGACAGCAAGTCCGACCCGATGGGGGCAGAGTTCAGCTATCGCGAAGCCGTCAAGACGCTGGATTTCGATGCGCTGAAAAAGGATATGCATGCGCTGCTGACCGACAGCCAGGACTGGTGGCCGGCGGACTGGGGGCACTACGGCGGTCTGTTCATCCGCATGGCCTGGCACTCGGCCGGTTCGTATCGCTTGGCCGATGGCCGTGGCGGTGGCGGCACCGGCAACCAGCGTTTCGCGCCGCTGAACTCGTGGCCGGACAACGCCAGCCTCGACAAGGCCCGCCGCCTGCTGTGGCCGCTGAAGAAGAAATACGGCAACAAGATTTCCTGGGCCGATCTGATGATCCTCGCCGGGACGGTGGCCTATGAAAACATGGGCCTGAAATCCTTCGGTTTCGGTTTTGGCCGCGCCGACATCTGGCACCCCGAGAAAGACGTTTACTGGGGTGCGGAAAAGGAATGGCTGGCGCCTTCGGACAATCGCTATGGCGATGTCGAAAAGCCGGACACCATGGAAAACCCGCTGGCCGCCGTGCAGATGGGCCTCATCTACGTCAACCCGGAAGGCGTGAACGGCAAACCCGATCCGCTGAAGACCGCCGCCCAGGTGCGCGAGACCTTCGCCCGCATGGCGATGAATGACGAAGAGACCGTGGCGCTGACCGCGGGTGGTCACACCGTCGGCAAGGCGCATGGCATGGGCAATGCCGCGCGGCTCGGCCCGGAGCCGGAAGCGGCCGGGATCGAGGCGCAGGGCTTCGGCTGGGCTAACCCCGACCAGAACGGCCAGGCCAACCGTGCCATGACCTCGGGCATCGAAGGCGCCTGGACCACGCACCCGACGAAGTTCGACATGGGCTTTTTCGAGATGCTGTTCGGCCATGAGTGGGAGCTGCGCAAATCCCCCGCTGGTGCCTGGCAGTGGGAGCCGGTCAGCATCCGCGAGGAAGACAAGCCGCTGGACGCCACAGACCCGTCGAAGCGCCATAATCCGATGATGACCGACGCCGACATGGCCATGCGCATGGACCCGGCCTACAACGCGATCTGCCAGAAGTTCATGGCGGACCCGGAGTATTTCAAAGAGACCTTCGCCCGTGCATGGTTCAAACTGACCCACCGCGACATGGGGCCGAAGGTGCGCTACATCGGGCCTGACGTCCCGGCCGAAGACCTGATCTGGCAAGATCCGGTTCCGGCGGGGTCGACCGGCTGGGATGTCGCGGCGGTGAAGGCGAAGATTGCCGCCTCCGGCCTGTCGCTGGCCGATATGGTCGCGACCGCATGGGACAGCGCCCGCACCTATCGCGGCTCTGACATGCGGGGCGGGGCTAATGGCGCCCGCATCCGTCTGGCCCCGCAGAAGGACTGGGCCGGGAACGAGCCGGCGCGTCTGGCGCGTGTACTGTCTGTCCTGGAGCCGATTGCCGCCGCAGCGGGCGCTTCGGTCGCGGATGTGATCGTGCTGGCGGGCAATGTCGGGGTGGAACAGGCGGCCCGGGCTGCGGGCCATGCCGTCGAGGTGCCCTTCGCACCGGGCCGTGGCGACGCGACCGATGCGATGACCGATGCCGAGTCCTTCGATGTGATGGAGCCGTTGGCCGATGGCTTCCGCAACTGGCAGAAGAAGGATTACATTGTCAGCCCCGAGGAGATGCTGCTGGACCGGGCGCAGCTTCTGGGCCTGACCGCACCGGAAATGACCGTGCTGGTCGGGGGGATGCGGGCGATGGGCACCAACCACGGCGGCACGGCGCATGGTGTGTTCACTGATCGCGTTGGCGCGTTGACCCCGGACTTCTTCGTCAACCTTACCGACATGGCCTATAGCTGGCATCCCGTCGGTTCGGGTGTCTATGAAATCCGCGACCGCAAAACCGGCGCGGTGAAATGGACGGCGACGCGGGCGGATCTGGTGTTCGGTTCTAATTCGATCCTGCGCTCCTATGCCGAGGTCTATGCTCAGGACGACAACGCCGGGAAGTTCGTGAAGGACTTCGTGGCCGCCTGGACCAAGGTGATGAACGCCGACCGTTTCGATCTGAGCGCCTGACAGGGCAACGGAAACATCAGGCCGGGCGCGTGCATCGCGCCCGGCTTTTCATTGTCGTTCAGACCGTTCAGCCGGGCAGGCCTTCAACAATGACCACATGCACCGTTGCCGCCCCTTCACGCCGGGCGCGGGCGGCCCGGTATTCCGCCGAGTCGTAGCAGGCGCGCGCATCCGCCAGGGTCGGAAATTCGATCACTACATGCCGGTCCAGCACCGGACCTTCGAGCACCTCGGAGGGACCACCCCGCGCCAGAAACCGTGCGCCGTGGGCGGTGAAGGCTGCCGGGGCCAATGCCTGATATCCGGCATAGGCATCCGGGTCCGTGACCGTCACATGGGCAATCCAATAGGCGCTCATCCCTGATCCTCCAGCAATTGCCGGGCGATTTCGGCCGCATCCCGCAGATGGGCGCGTACCGCGTCGGCAGCAGCTTCGGGGTCATTGGCGCAGATGGCGGCACAGATTCGCGCCATATGCGCGGGGCCGGAAATCCGACGGTCGGTTGTGGCCAGTGTCAGCGCCCGCAGCCGCGAGATACGGCTGTTCAGGCGCTGCACGATCTCCCATGCGATGTCATGCCCCGCGGAGGTGAAAATCACTTCGTAAAACGCTGTTGTAGCAGCGTAAAGTTTCTGCGGGGCCGCATCGGTGAAGGCGGCCTCAAGCTCTGCCAGCGCGGCGCGCAGTCTGTCCTTCACCGCCGCATCTGCGATGTCTGCACAGGCAGCAGCGGCATCGGCTTCCAGCAAGCGGCGGATATCATAGATCTGGCGTGCGCGCGTCCAGTCCAGCGTTGCCACGACCGGGCCGCTGCGGCCCAGCGTTTCCACCAGCCCCTCGGCCTCCAGATAGCGGATCGCCTCGCGCACCACGGACCGTGACACACCCAGCTGATCGCAGAGCGTGCGTTCCACCAGTCGGTCACCGCCGGTGAAGCGGCCGGTGATGATAGCATGGCGGAGCCGTTCAACCGCCAGCTCCCGCAGGGTGGTCGGTGAATGGGCGATGCGCAGGTCGTGTTCGGGTGTCTGATCCATGGCCGCAGATTAGACGCGCCCCGGTCTTCGCGCAAGTTGTTCTTGACATGTTGTATTATGGTATACCAACATACCATCACAACGAACCGGAGGGACTCAGGGCATGTCGGCGCAGATTCGCAAGACGCTCATCACCATCGAAACCACGCTGGTCGAAGGCGGCCGCGCCGCACCGCGTCCGCTGAAACTGATTGCGGCGGCGGCGGTGCTGAAGAACCCCTGGGCCGGGCGTGGTTTCGTCGAGGATCTGAAGCCGGAAATCCATGCCGTCGCGCCGGAACTGGGCGCGCTGCTTACCGGGATGATCCTGGATGCAGCGGGCGGCGCCGATAATGTCGAGGGCTATGGCAAGGCGGCAGTCGTGGGGCTCGACGGCGAGCTGGAACACGCCAATGCGCTGATCCACACGCTGCGCTTTGGTAATCATTACCGTCAGGCGCTCGCTGCCAGGACCTATCTGGCTTTCACCAATGTGCGGGGGGCGGCCAACTGCCCGGTGATGATCCCGCTGATGGACAAGAATGACGAGGGTCGCCGCTCGCACTACCAGACCATTCATTTTGCCATTCCCGATGCGCCTGCGGCAGATGAAATCGTCGTGGCGCTGGGGGCCTCGACCGGCGGGCGCCCGCATCACCGTATTGGCGACCGTTATCAGGATCTGAAGGATCTGGGGCATGATGTCTCGAACCCTGCGGCTGTCTGACGGTAGCGCGGTCCGGTTGCTGGAGGCCGGATCCGGCGCGGCGCTGCTGCTGATCCACGGCGTCGGCCTTCGGGCCGAGGCCTGGGGGCCGCAGATCGGGGCGCTGGCCGACACCGCGCATGTGATCGCGGTGGACATGCCGGGCCATGGCGGCAGCGACCCGCTGCCCGAAGGCGCGCGCCTGCCCGACTATGTCTCTTGGGCGGCGCAGGTAGTGGAGTCGCTGGCCCTTGGGCCGGTCGCGCTGGCGGGGCATTCGATGGGTGCGCTGATCGCCGGGGGCCTCGCGGTTGAACGCCCGGATCTCGTGCGCGGGGTTGCACTTCTGAACGGCGTGCATCGTCGCAGTCCCGAGGCGCGCGCGGCGGTCGAGGCGCGGGCGACGGAAATCGCGACCGGGGCCAACGGGATCGAGGTGCCTTTGGCGCGCTGGTTCGGGCCGGGGGACGAGGCGGCGCGCGATCAGGTTGCGGGCTGGCTGCGCAGGGTCGATGCGGCGGGCTATGCCGCCGCCTATCGCGCCTTCGCGGAAGGTGATGATGTCTATGCCGACCGCCTGTCGGCCATCCGCTGCCCGCTGCTGGTGCTGACGGGTGACGGAGATGCCAACTCGACCCCGGCGATGACCGAGGCGATGGCCGCCATGGCGCCGCAGGGCCGGGCGGTTGTGATTGCCGGTCACCGGCATATGGTCAACCTTACCGCGCCCGAGGCCGTGACGACCGAAATGAAACGCTGGCTTGCAACGACGGAGGCGCAGGCATGACCGGAACCCCGCTGGACCCCCGCGCGCTGCGCGACGCCTTCGGTTGCTTCATGACCGGGGTGACCGTGGTCACCGCCCTCGGGCCGGATGGCAAGCCCCTGGGCTTTACCGCCAATTCGTTTTCCTCGGTCTCGCTGGACCCGCCGCTGCTGCTGGTGTCGATCGCCAATGGCTCGATCAACCGCGCGGCATTTGAAGGCGCGCCGGGCTTTGCGGTGAATATCCTCGCCGAAGGGCAGAAGGATGTGTCCGCCACCTTCGCGCGTCCGGTGGAGGATCGCTTTGCCACCGTTTACTGGCGCAAGGGGCCGGTCGGATCGCCGCTGATCGCGGGGGTTTCGGCATGGTTCGACTGCACGCTGGAACAGGCGGTCTTGGCGGGGGATCACACTATTCTCATCGGCCGCATCGGCGGCTTCGAGGCCACGCCTGCGCCGGGGCTTGGCTATTACCGCGGCGCCTATGTCACCCCGGCCCAGACGGCGGCGCAACTGCCGACCGGGCCCGATGTCGTGATCTCGGCTATTCTGGAGGCGGGTGGCCAGATCCTGTTGATGGATGACGGGCAGGGCGGGCTGACACTGCCCACCGCGCGGGTGGGCCGCGAAGGTGTCCAGACCGCGCTTGCGCAGTTGATCGCCGCGACCGGGCTGACCGCAGCGCCGGGCTCGATCTACGCTGTTTACGAAGATGTCGCGCAGGGGCGGCAGCATATCGCCTTCCGCTGCGCCGCCGAGACAGGCCGCCCCGCACGCGGCGCTTTCGTTGACCTGACAGCCGAAGGCGTGGCCGACGTGACGGACCCGGCGATGCGCGTCATGCTGGAGCGGTTGGCCGACGAGGCGCGGATCGGCAATTACGGCATCTATTTCGGGACCCACGAACAGGGACGCGTGCAAAGGACCGGGGAAAGGTAACCCATGAAATTCTCACTTTTCATCCATATGGAGCGCGTCTCGGCCGAAGAGGACCAGAAGCAGCTTTACGACGAGATGATCGCGCTGTGCCGGATTGCCGACGAAGGCGGGATGCATGCCATCTGGACGGGTGAACATCACGGCATGAACTTCACCATCGCGCCCAATCCGCTGTTGAACCTCGTCGATCTGGCGCATCAGACGAAGAACGTGCGTCTGGGCACCGGCACAGTGATCGCGCCGTTCTGGCATCCGATCCGGCTGGCGGGCGAGGCGGCGATGGCCGACATCATCACTGGCGGGCGGCTGGAGCTGGGCATCGCGCGCGGCGCCTACAACTTCGAATACGAACGGCTGATGCCGGGGATGGATGCCTGGGGCGCTGGCGGGCGCATGCGCGAGCTGGTGCCCGCCATCAAGGCGCTGTGGCAGGGCGATTACGCCCATGACGGCGAATATTGGCAGTTTCCGAAAACCACCTCCGCGCCCTTGCCGATGCAGCAGCCGCACCCGCCGATCTGGGTGGCGGCGCGTGATCCGAACAGCCATGAATTTGCCGTCTCGCAGGGCTGCAACGTGCAGGTGACGCCGCTGCATCTGGGCGATGAGGAAGTGCAAAGCCTGATGGAGCGTTTCAACGCGGCCTGCGCCAAATTCCCTGAGATTGCCCGGCCCAGGATCATGGTCCTGCGCCACACCTATGTCGCGGACAGCGAGGCCGATGCGCAGCAGGGCGCGGAGGAGCTGAACATGTTCTACAACTACTTCGGCGCCTGGTTCAAAAATGAACGTCCCATCTCGATGGGTCTGATCGAAACGCTGACCCCTGAGGATGTCGCCGCCCATCCGTTCTATTCAGCCGAGGCGATGCGTAAGAACCAGATCATTGGCGAGGCGCCCGAGGTTATCGAACGCATCAAATCCTATGAGGCGATGGGCTATGATGAGTTCAGCTTCTGGATCGACAGCGGCATGAGCTTTGCACGGAAAAAGGCTTCGCTCGAACGCTTCATCCGCGACGTGATGCCCGCCTTCGCCTGAGGACAGACCATGGACCGTTTCCAGCATTATATCGACGGGCGTTTCGAGGATGCCGCGCAGGGGTTCGACAGCATCGACCCCGCGACCGGCACGCCTTGGGCGCAGATGCCCGCCGCCTCGGCCGAAGATGTGGGCCGGGCGGTGGTGGCGGCGGACCGGGCCTTTGGCGCCTGGGCCGCGACCACGGCGACCGCGCGGGGCAAGCTGCTTTATCGTCTGGCCGATCTGGTGCAGGAAGCGGCGCCGCGTCTGGCAGCGCTGGAAACCCGTGATACCGGCAAGATCATCCGCGAGACCAGCGCGCAGATCGCCTATGTCGCGGAGTACTATCGCTATTACGCAGGGTTGGCCGACAAGATCGAGGGCGCCCATCTGCCCATCGACAAACCGGATATGGAGGTCTGGCTGCGGCGTGAACCCGTGGGCGTGGTGGCGGCCATCGTGCCGTGGAACAGCCAGCTGTTCCTCAGCGCGGTGAAGCTGGGCCCGGCGCTGGCGGCCGGTTGCACGGTGGTCTTGAAGGCCAGTGAGGACGGCCCCGCGCCGCTGCTGGAATTTGCCCGACTGGTCGATCAGGCGGGGTTCCCGGCAGGAGTCGTGAATATTCTGACCGGCGGGCCTGAGGCGGGGGTGGCGCTGACCACCCATCCGAAGGTTGCCCATATCGCCTTCACCGGCGGGCCGGAGACCGCACGGCATATCGTGCGCGCCTCGGCCGAGAACCTGGCGAAAACCTCGCTGGAACTTGGCGGCAAGTCACCCTTCATCGTGTTTGACGACGCCGATCTGGACAGCGCGGCCAATGCGCAGGTGGCAGGCATCTTCGCGGCCACCGGGCAAAGCTGTGTCGCCGGTTCGCGCCTGCTGGTGCAGCGCAGCGTGAAGGATGCTTTCCTTGCGCGGCTGAAGGCCAAGGCAGAGGCGGTGGCCATCGGCGCCCCCGATGCGATGGCAACCGAGGTCGGCCCGCTGTGCACCGCGCGGCAGCGCGGCCGGCTGCACGGGCTGGTGACGGAAACGCTGGCGGCGGGGGCAAAGCTCGTGACCGGCGGGCAGATGCCGCAAGGCGCGGGCTTTTACTATCCGCCGACGATCCTTGATTGCTCCGACGTGCCCGATGCGCCTTCTGTCAGGCAAGAACTGTTCGGCCCGGTCCTATCCGTCGTCACCTTCGATACCGAGGCCGAGGCGCTGCGCCTGGCCAATGACACCGCCTATGGCCTTGCCTCGGGCGTGTTCACCCGCAGTCTGACGCGGGCGCACCGGATGATCCGCGGTATCCGCGCCGGGATCGTCTGGGTGAATACCTATCGCGCCGTTTCTCCCATCGCGCCTTTTGGTGGCTACGGTCTTTCCGGCCATGGCCGCGAGGGCGGGCTGGCGGCGGCGCTGGACTACACGACGGTGAAGACCGTGTGGCTGCGCACCTCGGACGATCCGATCCCGGACCCGTTCGTCATGCGCTGAAAACTGAAAACACAACAGGGAAGAATGCCATGAAGAAAACGATGTTCGCGCTGGCCGTCGCCAGCGCCCTGACGGCGCATGCCGCCATGGCCGAGGATATGGTCTTCACCTCCTGGGGCGGCACAACCCAGGATGCGCAGGCCGCCAACTGGGCCCAGCCCTTCACCGAGAAAACCGGCACTGGTGTGATGCAGGACGGGCCAACCGACTATGGCAAGATCAAAGCCATGGTCGAGGCGGGTGCCGTGACCTGGGATGTGGTCGATGCGGAATTTGACTGGGCGCTGCAAGCGGGGAAGCAGGGCCTGTTGGAGCCGCTGGATTTCACGGTGATCGACAAGGCGAAGCTCGACCCGCGCTTCGTGTCGGATTACGCGGTGGGCTCGTTCTATTATTCCTTCGTTCTGGGCTGGAACCCGGCAAATTTCAGCGATGCGCAGCCCGCCACGCTGGCCGATCTGTTCGACACCACCAAATTTCCCGGCAAGCGGACCTTCTACAAATGGTCGGCCCCCGGTGTGATCGAGGCGGCGCTGCTGGCCGATGGCGTGGCCCCGGATGCGCTCTATCCGCTGGATCTGGACCGGGCGTTTGCCAAGCTGGATACCATCAAGTCCGATATCATCTGGTGGGAAGGGGGCGCGCAGTCGCAGCAGCTTCTCGCCTCCGGCGAGGCGCCGATCGGCTTCTTCTGGAACGGTCGTCTGGCTGCGCTGCAAGCCGATGGCATGCCGGTCGGCATCAGCTGGGACCAGAACATTACCGCCGCCGACGCGCTGGTCGTGCCGAAGGGCACCGCCCACAAGGACGCCGCGATGAAGTTCATCGCCCAAGCGACCAGTGCGGAGGGGCAGGCCGCCTTTGCCGCCGCGACCGGCTATGCGCCCGTTAACCTCGGGTCGGCCGATCTGATGGACCCGGCGGTTCGTGCCACGCTGCCCGATGCGCAAACGGCGGTGCAGGTGAATGCCGACATGGCCTATTGGGCCGAGCACCGCGACGAGATCGGCAACCGCTGGTATGCCTGGCAGGCACAGTAACGCCTGACCGCCCGCCCGGATGCCCGCCGTGCGCATCCGGGCCCTGTCCCGACTTTCTGGAGGTTCTGCAATGCTCTCCGCCACTTCCGGCGGCCGCGGTTCGGGGTTTGGCTTCGCCATGCCCGCGATCCTGCTGCTGCTGGCTTTCTTCGTCATCCCCGTCGCATTCCTGCTGATGCGTTCGGTGACCGAGCCTGCGCCGGGCTTGCAGAACTATGCGACCCTGCTGGGCAGCACGACCTATGCGAAGATCTTCTTCAACACCTTCTTCGTGGCAGGGGTGGTGACGGCCATCACCGTGCTGATCGCTTTCCCCGTTGCCTGGGCACTGGCCATCATGCCCGCCCGCTGGTCGGCGGTGATCTTTGCTGTCATCCTGCTGTCAATGTGGACCAATCTGCTGGCCCGCACCTATGCCTGGATGGTGCTGCTGCAACAGACGGGCCTGATCAACCGTATGCTGAAGGCCATAGGGCTGATCGACCAGCCGCTGCAACTGACCAACAACCTGATCGGGGTGACCATCGGCATGGTCTATATCATGCTGCCTTTCATGATCCTGCCGCTGCTGGGGGTGATCAGGAAGATCGACCCGGCCATCCTGCAAGCCGCCGCGCTGTGCGGTGCGACCAAGGCGCAGGCCCTGCGCCGGGTGTTGCTGCCGCTGGCAGGGCCGGGGCTGGCCTCTGGCGGGCTGATGGTTTTCGTGATGTCGCTGGGCTATTTCGTCACCCCCTCGCTTCTGGGCGGCACCGCCAACATGATGCTGGCCGAGTTGATCGCCCAACAGGTGCAAAGCCTTGTGAACTGGGGCATGGGCGGCGCGGCAGCCTTCGTGCTGCTGGTCGTCACGCTCGGCCTTTATGCCGTGCAACTGCGGTTCTTCGATCAGGCGGAGGCGCGCTGATGCTTCTGGATTTCGACAAGCTGGGCGCGTGGAAATGGGCGCTGTCGGCCATCTGTGCAGTGATGGCGCTGTTTCTGCTGCTGCCGATCCTGTTCATCGTGGCGCTGTCTTTCGGATCGTCCCGCTGGCTGATCTTTCCGCCACCGGGCTGGACGCTGAAATGGTATGAGGAGCTGTTCGCCGATCCGCGCTGGATCGGGGCGGCGCTGACCTCGGCCAAGATCGGGGTCATCGTCATGGTGCTGTCGGTGGTGCTGGGGTTGCTGGCCTCGATGGCGCTGGTGCGCGGCACCTTCCGGGGCCGGGCGGTGCTGCGTGCCTTCTTCCTGACGCCGATGGTGCTGCCGGTGGTCATCGTCGCCGTGGCGCTTTACGCGGCCTTCCTGCGGTTGGGGCTGAACGGCACCTTGCCCGGTTTTGTCATCGCACATCTGATCGTGGCGCTGCCTTTTGCCATCATCACCATCTCCGGCGCGCTGGAAACCTTCGACCCGTCGATCGAGGATGCCGCCATCCTGTGTGGCGCAAGCCCGTGGGAGGCGCGGCTGCGTGTCACCCTGCCGGGCATCCGTCATGGCCTGTTCTCAGCCGCGATCTTTTCCTTCCTCATCTCCTGGGATGAGGTGGTGCTGGCGATCTTCATGGCCTCGCCCTCGCTTCAGACGCTTCCCGTGAAGGTCTGGACGACGCTGCGGCAGGATCTGACGCCTGTGATCGCCGCCGCCTCCACCCTGCTTGTCGCGCTGACGGTGATCCTGATGATCGCCGCCGCCCTGATCCGCAAAGGCAAATCCGAATGACCACGCCCTTCCTGCACATCAACGGCATCCGCAAGACCTATGGCGATGTCGTGGCGACCGATCATGTGGAGCTTTCCATCGCGGAAGGCGAGTTCATGACCTTCCTCGGCCCGTCGGGTTCCGGCAAGTCCACCACGCTATATATTCTGGCAGGCTTTCAGGATCCGACGGCGGGCGACATCCGCCTGCGCGGGCAGTCGATCCTGCGCACGCCTTCGCACAAGCGCAACATCGGCATGGTGTTCCAGCGCTATACCCTTTTCCCGCATCTGAGCGTGGGCGAGAACGTCGCCTTCCCGCTGCGCGTGCGCCGGATGGGGCAGGCCGAGGTGGCAGCAAAGGTGAAGCGCGCGCTGTCACTGGTGAGGCTGGACGGGTTCGAGGACCGGATGCCGGCCAGGATGTCGGGCGGCCAGCAGCAGCGCGTGGCCCTTGCGCGGGCGTTGGTCTATGATCCTCCGGTCCTTCTGATGGACGAGCCGCTTTCTGCGCTGGACAAGAAGCTGCGCGAGGAAATCCAGTTCGAAATCCGCCGCATCCATCAGGAAACCGGGGTGACCATCCTTTACGTCACACACGATCAGGAAGAGGCGCTGCGCCTCTCGGATCGCATTGCCATCTTCAACCGTGGCAAGATCGAACAGGTTGGCACTGGGCCAGAGCTTTACGCCAATCCCGCCACGCATTTCGTGGCTGATTTCATCGGGGACAGCGCCTTTCTTTCGGGCCGTCTGGCCTCATTGAAGGGTGGCCGCGCTGCGATCCGGTTCGAGGGTGGGCAGCAGATCGTCGACGTGCCGCTGCATGGTGCGGGACAGGAAGGGCAGGCGGCCGATCTGATGCTGCGCCCCGAGCGGATGGAATTGACCCCGGAGGCCGGACCGGCGGGCGCCTCGCTGCCGGTGACGGTGCAGGACATCACTTTTCTCGGCAATTGCACTTCGGTCGCGGCGCGCACCGACTGGGGCGATGCGCTGACCGTGCGGCTGAACTTCGGTCATCCGCTGGCAGGCCGCGTGGCGCGCGGTGACCGGCTCAACGTGCGCTGGTCGCCCGAGGCCGCCCACGCCTTTGTGCGGGGGTAAACGATGCGGCTGAGCGATCCGACATTGCTGGAAACCCGCGCCTTCCTCGCCGGGGTCTGGGTGCAGGGCGGAAGCCGCATCGCCGTGCGCGACCCTGCGCGCGGCAGCCTGCTGGCCGAGGTGGCGGATTGCACGCGCGCTGACGCTGCGGCGGCCATCGCGGCGGCGCGGGCGGCGCAACCCGGCTGGGCCGCGCTGACCGGCAAGGAACGTGCGGCACTTCTGCGGCGCTGGCACGATCTGGTCATCGCCAATGCCGACGACCTTGCCGCGATCCTGACTGCCGAGATGGGCAAGCCGCTGGCCGAGGCGAAGGGCGAGATCCTCTATGGCGCCTCTTACATCGAATGGTTCGCCGAGGAAGCGAAGCGGCTTTACGGCGAGATCATCCCCGGTCATCAGCGGGACAAGCGGCTGTTGGTGATCCGCCAGCCGATCGGCGTGGTGGCCGCGATCACGCCCTGGAACTTCCCCAATGCCATGATCGCCCGCAAGCTTGCACCTGCTCTGGCGGCAGGCTGCACCATCGTGGCGAAACCGGCGGCGGAAACCCCGCTGTCGGCACTGGCGCTGGCGGTGCTGGCCGAACGCGCCGGGCTGCCGAAGGGCGTGCTGTCGGTCCTGCCGTCAATCGATGCGGTCGGGTTGGGGCTGGAGTTCTGCGAAAACCCGGCGGTGCGCAAGATCAGCTTCACCGGTTCGACCAACGTGGGCCGCATCCTGATGCGGCAGGGCGCGGCGCAGATCAAGAAACTGTCGCTGGAGCTTGGCGGCAACGCCCCCTTCATTGTCTTTGATGATGCGGATCTGGAGGCGGCGGTGCAGGGCGCGCTGGTGGCGAAGTTCCGCAACGCCGGGCAAACCTGCGTCTGCACGAACCGTATCTATGCGCAGGCCGGTATCCATGATGCCTTCGTCGCGCGCCTGTCCGAGGCTGTGGCGGCCCTGCGGGTCGGCCCCGGCGATGAGGCAGGCAGCGAGATCGGGCCGCTGATCTCCGTCGCCGCACTGGCCAAGGTTGAAGCGCATCTGGTGGATGCCCGCGCAAAAGGCGCGGTCGTCACCACCGGCGGCGCGCGGCTGGAGGGCACCTTCTTCCAGCCTACCGTCCTTTCCGGCGTCAGGGCGGAAATGCAGATTGCGCGCGAGGAAACCTTTGGCCCGCTGGCCCCGGTCTTCCGGTTCGATACCGAGGCCGAGGTGATCGCCGCCGCCAATGACACCGAATTCGGGCTGGCATCCTACGTTTTCACCCGTGACCTTGGCCGGGTCTGGCGGGTGATGGAGGCGCTGGAATACGGCATGGTCGGGGTGAACACCGGCCTCATCTCGACCGAGGTGGCGCCTTTCGGCGGCATCAAGCAATCGGGTCTGGGTCGCGAGGGCAGCCGCCACGGGATCGAGGATTACACCGAGTTGAAATACGCCTGTCTCGGGCTGTCGTGAACCCTTGTGGCGGGCGTCGGTGGCGCCTGCCAGGGTTCAGCCCGTGCCGCGCAGGCGCTTGCCATCGGGGTCGAAGGGCGGTTCAGCGAGAACCCGCGCGGTATGCGGACGGCCAAGGATCGCCACATGGACCGTGTCACCGGGCTGCGTCATCCCTGCCTTCAGATAGGCGATGGCCAGTGACTTGCCGACGGAATAGCCATAGCCGCCGGAAGTCACCTGCCCGACGGGCGTGCCGTCGGTCAGAAATATCGGCTCCCCGCCTGTGGCATCGGCATCTGCCGCGTCGATTTCCAGCATGGTCATCACGGCGCGGGGGGCGTGACCGGCAATGCTCTGCCACGCCGCCTTGTTCAGGAAGTCCTTGTCAGCCCTGATCAGCCGGTCCAGCCCGCTTTCCTGCGGCCAGTATTCGGGGCTGTAGTCCCGGCCCCATGAGCCGTAACCCTTCTCGATCCGCAGGCTCATCAGCGCCCGGCTGCCCACCGGACCGGCCCCGACGGCGCGGCCAGCGTCCAGCAGCGCGGCGTAAAGCCGCGTCTGGTCGGCCTCGGCGCAGTGCAGTTCCCACCCCAGATCGCCGGTAAAGCTGACGCGGATCGCCACGCAATCCACCCCCGCCACGCTGATGCGGGCCGAACGCATGAACGGGAAGGCCGTGTCCGACAGATGGGCCCCGGTCAGCCCCGACAGCAGATCGCGCGCCTTTGGTCCGGCGACGTTGAAACCGCATATCGCCTCAGTCCGGCTTTCGAAACGGGTGCCTTCGGGCAGCGGTATCTGACGGAAGAACCGCAAATGAAACCGTTCGGCCATGCCGGAGCCCACGATCAGGAATTCCTCTGCCCCGAGCCGGGTGACGGTGAAATCGCCCGCGATGCCGCCCCGCCGCCCGATCAGCGGCGTCAGGCAGGACCGCCCCACCGCCCTGGGCATATGGTTGGCGAACAACGCGTTGAGCCAGTCCTCGGCCCCCGGCCCGGTGACGCTGTATTTCGCGAAGTTCGAGATGTCGATGATCCCGGCGCGCTCGCGCAGCATCCGCGCCTCGCGCCCGACCGGCGCCCACCAGTTCTGCCGGGTGAAGCCGCAGGTCTCATGATCCGGCTCGCCCTCGGCGGCAAACCACAGGGGATGCTCCCAGCCGTAGTTCAGCCCGAAGATCGCGCCCATGTCCTTTTGCATCGCGAAGGCCGGGCGCGTGCGGACCGGGCGGCCCGCAGCGCGTTCTTCATTCGGGAAGTGGATCTTGAAGCGGTGGGAATACTGATCTTCGACCCGCGCTTTGGTGAAAGCCCGCCCCGCCCAGTGGCCAAAGCGCGCCATGTCCCAGCCGAACATATCGAGCGAGGGCTCACCCTCGACGATCCATTCCGCCGCGAGCTTGCCCAACCCCCCGGATTGCGAAAACCCGGGGATGATGCCGTTGCAGCAGAAATAGCCGGTCAGTTCCGGCACCGGGCCGAACAACGCCGCGCTGTCGGGCGACCAGATCATCGGGCCGTTGATGACGCGCTTGATACCCGCCGCGCCCACTGCGGGCACGCGGTCAATGGCGCGCATCATATTCGGCTCGATCCGTTCCAGATCGTCGGCGAAAAGCTCGTGGCCAAACCCCTGCGGCGTGCCGTCCTCGGCCCAGAACTTCATGTTCTTTTCATAGGCGCCGACCAGCAGGCCAAGCCCTTCCTGCCGCAGGTAATATTCGCCGTCGCGATCCGCGACCGAAGGCAGGCGGCGGCCCAGATCCGCGATGGCGGGGATGGTTTCGGTGACGAAATACTGATGTTCCGTCGGGATCAGTGGCAGTTCGACCCCCGCCATCCGCGCCACCTCGCGCGCCCAGAGCCCTGCGGCATTGACGACCCAGGGGCTGCGGATGTCGCCCTTGTCGGTGCGCACGATCCAGCTGCCGTCGGGCTGCGGTTCCGTCCCGGTGACGGGGGTGAAGCGCATGATTTCCGCCCCCATCTGGCGGGCCCCTGCGGCATAGGCCATGGTCACGCCCGATGGATCGACATTGCCGCCGTCGGGTTCATACATGATGCAGCGGATGCCGTCGAAATCGACCAGAGGATGCAGACGCTCGGCCTCGTCCCGGCTGATTTCGTGAAAATTCATTCCGTAGCGGCGGGCCTTGGCCGCCTGAATGCGGAGCTGGTGTTCCCGCGCCTCGGTCTGTGCCAGATACAGCGAACCGGGCTGGAAGATGCCGCAACCCTGACCCGTCTCGGCCTCAAGCTGCTTGTAAAGCGTCATCGTGTAATGCTGAAGCCGCGAGATATTGGTGACATCATGCAGCCCGTGGATATTCGCGGCCGCATGCCAGGTGGAGCCGGAGGTCAGCTCTGACCGTTCCAGCAGGATGACATCGCGCCAGCCAAGCTTCGCAAGGTGATAGAGGATCGAACAGCCGATGAGGCCGCCGCCGATGACGACGGCTTGGGCGTGGGTCCGCATTTTGTGGTCCTTGTGGGTCATGTCGGTCATTCCGGGCTTCGTCTCCGGCGCTGGTCACTGCGTTGCGGCAGGAGGGGCGGCCTCTGGCGCGCGGGCGGGGACGGGTTGTTGCTATGTTCCATCGCATCTTGCCCACGCACCGTCGCGCGGTTCAGCGACGCCAGCCTTTGCCATCCGCGGCAGCATTTTGCCCGAGATCTGTCAGCTCCAATCTGCCATGGCGCTGAATTTTCGACGTTTTTAATATTTTCGAAAATTCTGTTGACAGAATCCGGGCTGCGATAAAATCTTAACTACAGAGTTAAGAAATTCGCGCGAACGCGAATCGTCAACAGGGAATGAGGAACCGATGCTTCAGGAACGCATCGAGGGGAAATGGCTTGCCTGTTTCCGGCGCGTCTTCGCGCTGAACGGGATCGGGCAGGGCACACCCGTCGCCATCCTTTCGGAAACCCAGTCGCGGCCGGTGCTGGTGCATCTGTCGGAACTGGCCGCCTATGATCTGGGGGCGGATTTCTGCATGATCCAGATGCCCACCCCGGTGCAGACCGCGCCGGTCCCGGTCAAATCCACCGGCACCTCTTGGGCGATCCAGGGCAATCGCGCGGTGATCGAGGCGCTTAAACGCGTCGAGGTGATTGTGGATTGTACGGTCGAGGGGCTGATCCACGCCCCGGAATGGCCGGAGATCGAGGAGGCGGGGAACACCCGCCTGCTGGTCATCACCAACGAACACCCCGAAATCCTGGAACGGACCGAGCCGAAGGCCGAACACGGGCCGAAGGTGCAACTGGGTATCCAGATGCTGCGTGAAGCGTCCGAGATGCGGGTGACCTCGGCGCTTGGTACTGATCTGACGGTGGATCTGCGCGGCGCCCCCTGCGGCGGTACGGCGGGCTTTGGCACCACACCCGGCGCGGTGGCGCACTGGCCGGGCGGCCTGTGCCTCGCCTTTCCCGGCAGGAATGCGGTCAACGGTCGCATCGTCATGGGGGTCGGTGACATGAACCTGACCTTCAAGACTTACCTGACCAGCCAGATCGACTTCACCATCGAGAATGATTTCGTCACCGCGATCCGGGGTGACGGCATCGATGCGTTGCATTTCCGCGAATACATGGAAGCCTGGGACGACCGTAACGCCTATGGCATGAGCCATGTCGGCTGGGGGATGCATCCCGGTGCGCGCTGGATCTCGGCGGCGATGTACGACAAGCGCGACATGCAGGCGGTGGAATTCCGCGCGCTGGCCGGGTCTTTCCTGTGGTCCACCGGGGCCAATCAGTATGCGGGGCGCTACACGCTCGGCCATTTCGATCTTCCGATGAGGAACTGCACCATTGCCCTCGACGGGCGCGTCGTCGTTCGCGACGGCGTTCTGCAAGGAGAGCTTGCCTGATGACCGACCAGAGTGCGATCACCGCCCACCCGCCCATGAGCGACCCGGCCGATTACTATGACATCAGCCGCATCCGCCCCGTTGTGCTGGAAAAGCTGCGCCGGGTGAATGAGCTTGGCGCCACGAAATTTGCCGCCCGCGCAAGGGCGGTGGATGACGAGGCCAGCTTCCCGGTGGAAAACTACCGTGATCTGGCGGAGGAGGGCTTTCTGGGTCTCTGCATCCCCGAGGAATATGGCGGCTGGGGCTTTTCCATGTGGGAATATGCCATGGTCGGGGCTGAGATCGCCAAATACTGCGGGGCGACCGCGCTGACCTTCAACATGCACAATTCCTCGATGGCCTGGTCGCGGTTCATGTTCGACATGCCGAACCTGACGCCCGAGGAAAAGGCGGCCTTCGCCCCGCTGCGCGACCGCCAGTTCCGCCGTGCCATTGCGGAACGGGCGATCTTCTCGCAACCGATCTCCGAGGGGGGGCAGAACTGGACCTCGAAACCCAACCAGACCCAGTGCCGCAAGGTGGATGGGGGATGGCGCATCAACGGGTTCAAGAAGTTCGCTTCGCTGGCAGGCTATTGCGATTACTACACCATCGTCTGCACCGAGGTGTTCGAGGGGGTGGAGCCGCGGCACGAGGACACGATGCTGTTCGTCGTCCACAAGGATGCGCCCGGCCTCAGCGTGAAGGGCGAATGGGATCCGCTGGGCATGCGCGGCACCAATTCGCGCGACCTGATCCTGAAGGATGTCTTCGTCACCGGGGATGATCTGCTGATGCCGCGCGGCATCTTCGGCAAGACGCTGCCGAACTGGCCTCACATGATGGCGACGCTGTCGCCCACCTATATGGGCGTCGCGCAGGGGGCGTTTGATTTCACGGTGGCCTACCTGAAGGGCAAGGTGCCGGGCCAGCCGCCCATCGACCGTCGCATGTATGCGACAAAGCGCATTGCGGTGGGCAAGATGTATGCCCGCCTTGCCAATATGCGCGCCCTCTGGTGGCAGGCGTTTACCGAAGCGAAGGGCTTTCCCACCAAGGGTGAGGTCATGCGCATGTATGCCGCACAGTATAACGTGATGGAAGGCGCGGCCGAGATGACTTCGATGGCTATTCGCACCTGCGGCGGGCAGTCCATGCTGCGCAGCCTGCCGCTGGAGCGGATGTATCGCGACAGCCGCTGCGGGGCGCTGATGCTGCCCTATACCTCTGAAATCATGGAGGACTATCTTTCGATCCTCACCCTCTACGACATGGACGAGATCGACACCGCGCCGGGCGACGAGGGCGGTGCCCGCAACTCGCTGTGGCGGGGGGATTCCGGCACGCTCAGGGCGCTGCGCTAGACCATGCCGCGCGATCAGGTCCATGTGCATGGCCATGTGCCGCTGCCGCCAGAACAGGTCTGGCAGGTGGCGGGCGATTTCTGCGCCGCCTGGCATCCGGCGATCCGCGAGATCGTCGTCGAACGCGATACCCGTGGTGCTTTGATCCGGGCGATCAGGGTTCATGGTGAGGATACGCTGTACCGCGAACAGCTCACCTATCGGTCAGACAGCGACCGGGTGCTGGGCTATACCCATCTTGAGGGCATCGCCGGCTGCGAGGCCTATGACGCCCGCTTTTCGGTCGCCCCGGCAGAAGGCGGCGGGTCCAGCGTGCTGTGGACGGCGGCGATCCGGGCCCCCGCCGTGCGGCTGGGCCAGATTGCCGAAGGTACGCGGGCGGTGTTCGAGGCTGGAATTGCCACGCTGGCGGTGCTGCGTGTGGCCCCGGCTCCCGCTGTGCAACCGCTGCCTCACCCGATGGGCAGCACCTCGATGATGGTGGATGATCTGCCCCGGCTGGCATTGTCGGTCACGCCTGAAACCGGCAGCCGCATGCTCTGCCTGTTCCTGCATGGCATCGGCGGCGCGCGCGGTAACTGGCTGCCGCAACTGGGTCAGGCAGGGCGGCTGATGCGGGCGGCGGCGCTGGATCTGCGCGGTTATGGCGACAGCACGCTCGGTCCACGGCAATCCACCGTCGACGATTACTGTGCCGACATCCTGCGCCTGCGCAGCGTTCTGGGTGCCGACCGGCTGGTGCTGGTGGGGCTGTCCTATGGCTCGTGGATCGCGACCTCCTTCGCGATGCGCCACCCGGAGCTTCTGGCCGGGCTGGTCTTGTCCGGAGGCTGCACCGGCATGTCCGAGGCGGGACCGGAGGAACGCGAGGCGTTCCGGCTCAGCCGTGAGGTGCCCCTGAACGCGGGTCAGGTGCCTGCCGATTTCGCGCCGGCGGTGGTGAAGGTTCTGGCGGGGCCGGAGGCTGATGAGGCGACACGGCAGGCGCTGCATGCCTCGATGGCGGCCATTCCCGCCGCCACTTATCGCGATGCGTTGGTCTGCTTCACCAACCCGCTGGAGCGTTTCGATTTCTCGAAACTGACCATGCCGGTTCTGCTGATGACGGGAGAGCATGACCGCCTGGCGCCGCCTGCCGAAATCCGCGGCATCGCGGGCCGGATCTGGGATCAGGCGCCGCATCCTTCGGTTCAGTTCGAGGTGATCGCCGGGGCAGGCCATGTCTGCAACGTGGAATGCCCCGAAAGCTACAGCCGCATCCTCACCGGCTTTCTGGAGGCGCTGCCGCGATGACCGTCCTGTCCCGCCGCGAACAGAACCGGATCGACCGCGAAAGGCGCATTCTCGATGCGGCGCTGAAGGTCTTTGCCGAAACCGGCTATTCCGGCGCGACGATGGATGCGGTGGCCATGGCGGCGGGGCTTTCGAAGCCGACGCTTTACCAATACTTCGCGTCGAAAGAGGCGCTGTTCTCGGCCATGATGCTGGGCAAGCGCGACCGGATGCTCGATGTCTTTGAACATCCGACCGAAGAGGGCATGGTCAACGACCTGCTGGAGTTTGCCTGGGACTATGCCGACACGGTGATGCGCCCGGACCTGCTGTCACTTGCACGGCTGATCATCGGCGAGGTGCAGCGCTTTCCCGAGATCGGCCGGGCCTATCAGGCCTCTGGCCCCGATCATGTGCTGCAAGGGATCATGGCCTATCTCGTGCGGCGGCGTGACGAGGGGCGGCTGACTTTCGAAGATGCCGAACTCGCCGCGCAGGATCTGTGGGGCCTGATCCTTTCAGCCCCGCGGACGCAGGCGCTTTACATGCCGGACGCGGCGCCGACCCAGGCGCAGCTGGCTCGCTATATCCACAACGGCCTGCGGGTTTTCCTGCGCGCCTATTCGACCGATCCGCAAACCGATCTTCATCAACTAGAGGCGCTGACAGGCGCCCGACCGCTTCCGACAGGGGAACAGGATGACGCTTGAAGACTTCCTTGCCGATCCCGGCAGCCGCTTTGCCACGGTGGCCATGGCCGATACGAACGGGCTTTTGCGGGGCCAGATGGTTTCGGCCCGCAGCCTGAAAGGGATCGCGCAGAACGGCATGGGCATGGCTCCGGCCCAGCTTGCGCTGGATCCGACCGACGAGATGCTGATCATTCCGGGCGTGAATGATGACAGCGGGGATTTTCACGACGATCCGCTGCAACTGGACCCGGCCTCGGCGCGCAGCCTGCCATGGTCGAAGCCGGGGCATGATCTGCTGGTGTTGTCCAACTACACCGGAGCGTCAGCCGCGATCTGCCCGCGCGCGATCCTGAAATCGGTGCTGGCGCGGGCGGCGGACGCCGGGTTCTTCCCGAAATACGGGATGGAACTTGAATATACGCTGTTCGACGAAACCCCGGAAAGCGCGCGTGCCAAGGGATACCGAAACCTCAAGACCGCGACGCCACATGCCAGCCATGACCTGATCCTCTATCAGGTCATGCAGACGGAATGGTATGAGGCGCTGGCCGCGATCTGTGAACCGCTGCGCATCGACCTTGCCAAGATGCACGAGGAAATCGGCGCCGGTTTCATGGAAGCCTGCATCGGGGCGGGCGAGGGAGTGGAGCCTGCCGACCAGATGGTGCTGCTGAAGAACTTTGTCCGCGCGCTGGCGCTGCGGCAGGGGCGCAGCGTCACCTTCATGCCGCGCTGGAACGAACAGGCCGACAGCCAGTCCATCCACCTGCATGTCAGCCTGAAGGGGGACGATGGCCGGGCGCTGTTCCATGACCCGGCAGCGCGGCACGGCATGAGTGCGACCTTCCGCCAGTTCATGGGCGGTTTGCAGAAATATCTCGGCGACATGACGCTGATTTTCCAGCCCACGGTGAATTCCTATCGCCGCTTCGCGCCGGGCACCTTCGCGCCGCCCGGCCTGACCTGGGGGTACGAAAACCGCACGACCTGCCTGCGGGTGGTAGGCCATGACGCGGGCAGCCTGCGGGTGGAGAACCGCCTGCCCGGCGCCGATACCAACCCCTATCTTACCACCGCCGCCACACTGGCCGCAGGCGTTGCCGGTATCCTTGAAGGGCTGGAACCCGACCCCGAAACCATCGGCTCCGGCTATGCACAGGAAGCGCCGCGCGATTTTGCCCGCTCGATGCCCGAGGCGATCTCGCGGCTGCGCGGCTCTGCCTTCGCGGCCGACTGGCTGGGCCCGCGCTTTGTCGAGGCTTTCACCGCCACGCGCGAATGCCAGTACGATGCCTTCCGCCGCAAGGTTCCCGATGTGGAACTCGAACGCTTTTTCGATCTGGGCTGAGCCATGGCGGATCTGCGCAGCCTGTTTCTGGAAGGCATGAGCCGCGCCGCGACGTTTGTCGCGGTCGCGACCACCGATGGCGAGGGCGGGCGCGAGGCGGTGACGATTTCGTCGCTCACCTCCGTTTCTGCCGATGGCGATCATCCTTCGCTTCTGGCCTGCATTCATCACCAAAGCCCGGCGGCGGCGGCCATCCTGAAGAACCGCGCCTTCTGTGCCAACCTTCTGGGGGAGCACCAGATGGATGTGTCGAACCTCTTTGCCGGGCGCGGCCTGACCGGCCACCGGGCCGGGCGTTTCGACCACACGCCCTGGCAACCCGGCGAACTGGGCCAGCCGCTTCTGACCGGCGCGACCGCAGCCTTTGAATGCCGTCTTGGCACCGCGCTGCTGTGGGAGACGCATCACATCATCATCGGGCATGTCGTCGGTGTGCGGCTGTCCGAAAGCCCGGCGGCACTGCTTTACGGCCAGCGCGCCTATCGCCGGGCCGTGCATTTCTCCGAGGGCGACTAGGCCCGAGGCACTGCATCGGACAGCCGGCGCAAAGACCGGCGTCCGCAATCCAGCAAGGAGTGGACCATGACTGATACGACTGGCGCGGGGGCGAACCGGCTCCGCAGCAATTCTCTCGGGCTTCTGGCGGTCACCTTCATGGTGATTTCAGCCGCAGCCCCGCTGACCGGGGTGGCGGGCGCGGTGCCCATTGCCTTTCTGATCGGCAATGGCACCGGGGTGCCTGCGACCTTCCTTTTCATGACGCTGGTCATGCTGGCCTTCTCGGTCGGCTATGTCGCGATGTCGCGGCATGTGAAGAATGCGGGTGCCTTCTATGCCTATGCGGCGCGGGGCCTGGGCGGCACCTGGGGCGGCGCCACCGCTTTCACCGCGCTGGTGGCGTATAATGCCATGCAGTTCGGGCTGATCGGCCTGCTGGGCGGCATCGCGGCAGGCGTGTTCGGTAGCTTTGGCCTTGTCCTGCCCTGGTGGGTCTGGAG
Source organism: Gemmobacter nanjingensis (assembly GCF_014652195.1). Lineage (NCBI taxonomy): Bacteria > Pseudomonadati > Pseudomonadota > Alphaproteobacteria > Rhodobacterales > Paracoccaceae > Gemmobacter > Gemmobacter nanjingensis. The sequence goes on along the minus strand of NZ_BMYI01000004.1, from coordinate 85,456 downwards.
CCTTCTGGCTATCGCGCTGGTGGGCGTTCTGGGCTACCGGCAGGTCGATCTTTCGGCCCGTGTGATGATGGTGCTGGTCGCGCTGGAATACCTTGTGGTGTTCATCGTCGATTTCGCCATCCTCGGCAAAGGCGGGGCCGGGGGGCTGGCGCTGAACATCTTTGACACCGGGGCCATCTTTTCGGGGTCGATGACGGCGGCGATCCTGTTCTGCCTGGGCTCTTTCATCGGCTTCGAGGCGACGACAATCTATGCCGAGGAAGCCCGCGACCCTGACCGCACCATCCCGCGCGCAACCTATCTGTCTGTCCTGATGATCGGGCTGTTCTTCGTTTTCACCACCTGGCTGATGATCGTCGCGGTGGGGGCCGACAACCTGCTGCCGACCATCGGCGGGCTGGCCGATCCGACCGAATATTTCTTCGTGCTGGCCGATCAGTATGTCGGCGGGCCGGTGCCACCCATCGCGGGTATCCTGCTGGTATCGAGCCTTTTCGCCGCGCTGTCCGCCTTTCACAATTACATCGCGCGCTATTCCTATGTCGCCGGACGCGAGGGGCTGTTGCCCGCAGTGTTTGGCCAGACCCATGACCGGCATCAAAGCCCGCATATCGGCTCGGTTGTGCAGACCGTCGGGGCGCTGGTCGTGCTGGCGATCTTTGCCGGGCTGGGGCTTGATCCGATCCTGAACATGTTCACATGGATCAGCCAGATCGGCACCCTGGGCGTGCTGGGCATGATGACCGTAACCTCGGTTGCCGTCATCGTATTCTTCGGCAAGGGCGCGGCGGGGGCCTCGCCGCTGAAGACGCTGATCCTGCCCGGCGTCTCGGGGCTGATCATGGCGGCGCTCTTCGTCTACATCTTCCTGAACTTCGGCGATCTGACGGGCACCACCGGCGGGGCGCTGGGGACCATCCTGCCCTCGCTGATCCCGCTGGCGGCGCTGGTGGGGATGCTGGCGGCGCGGCGGCTGAAGGCGGCAAACCCTGCCGCCTTTGCCCGGATGGGCCAGAACCAGCACTGAACCGCCGCGGCCCGCCCCCTCAGCGTGTGACGATGCGGGCCGACAGCGGCACCAGCGCGACCAGCACAGCCAGCAGCCAAAAGGCGGTGGACAGGCTGGTCGCCTGCGACAGCGCGCCGATGGCGGCAGGACCGGCAAGGATGCCGGCGTAGCCGGTCGTCGTCACCGCGGCGATGGCCAGCCCCGCCGGCATCGCTTTCTGCCGCCCGGCAAGGCTGAACAGCACCGGCACGAGGTTCGAGGCACCGAAGCCGATCAGCACGAACCCGGCCATGGCGGGAACCGCCAGCGGCGACAGCAGAAGGACGGCAAAGCCGGCAAGCGCCAGAAGCCCGCCGCAGACCAGCACGCGCCGCGCGCCCAGCAAGGCGACCACCCGGTCGCTGCTGAACCGGCCCAGCACCATCGCGACCGAGAACAGCATATAGCCGAGGCCGCCCTGTTCCGCAGGCGCAAGGGCACGATCAAGGATCAGCAGCGCGCCCCAGTCCAGAATGGCGCCCTCGACCAGAAAGGTCACCGCCGCAAGCCCGGCGAGGATCAGGACCAGCCCGCGCGGCAGGGCAAAGGCCGCGGGTTCGCCCTGCCGCGCGGGCAGCAGGCCGGGGGCGGCAAGGATCAGCGTGATCAGCGCCAGCGCGCTGCACCACAGGGCGGCATGCCCCGGTGTCAGGCCCGATGACAGCAGGAAGGTCATGCCGCCCGCACCGGCCACCCCGCCCAGGCTGAACATTGCATGAAATCCGGACATCAGCGGGCGCGCGGAGTCGCGCTCCACCTCGACCGCATGGACGTTTACTGCCACGTCGATCGTACCAAGCGCCGCCCCGAACACCAGCAATGCGCCCCCCAGCATCACCGGCACGCTGACCACCGCCAGCGCAGGCAGGATCAGCACGAGCCCAAGACCGCCCAGCAGGATCATCGGCCGTGCCCCGGCGCGGGTGCTGAACCAGCCTGTCAGCGGCATGGCGATCAGCGAGCCGATCCCGAGGCACAGCAGCAGCAGGCCCAGCTCTCCCTCACTCGCGCCCGTATTGGCCTTGGCATAAGGCACCAGCGGCGCCCAGCAGGACATGACGAACCCGGCAATGAAGAAGCCAAGCCGCGTTGCCCGCCGTGTTGCGGGGGTATTGGCGGAAGGGGTCATGTCATGCTCCGGTCGGGGTGGGCCAGATGCACACGGGCCCCGGCCGCGCGCAGGGCGTCGGCCACGGGGGCAGGAGCATCGGCGGCAAGGATGTAATCGGCCACCGCATCAAGCCCGGCGATGGCATAGGGCGCCGTGGTTTCCAGCTTCGCGGTGGTCATCATCAGGGCGGTTTCCGCACTGCGGTCAATGAGCTGTCGTTTGAAATCGACATCCGCCAGATCGAACCCCGCCAGCCCCTGTTTCTGCGACAGCGCACAGGCACCCAGGAAGCAAAGGTCGACGCGATACAGGGCCAGTGCGGCCTGCGCGCGGGCATCGGTGCAGCCGCCCGTCGACGGATCGACGCCGCCGCCAATCAACACCAGCGACAGATCATTTCGCTGCATCAGCACTGCGGCGGCGGGCAGGGAGTTGGTAATAACCCGCAGATCGGGCAGAACGGGCAGGTGCGCCGCCAGATGTGCGACAGTGCTGCCGGTATCCAGAAACAGCGTCATGCCGGGCTGGATGAGGCCGCAGGCCACCTGTGCAAGGGCCTGTTTTTGCGCGGGCGCTTCGGCCTGACGTGCGGCAACCGGCCCCGAGGCAGGTGAAAGCGGTAAAGCCCCGCCATAAACCCGTCGACACAGGCCCTGCTGTGCCAGCGCCCTCAGATCCCGGCGGATCGCATCTTCGGAAACCCCGAACTCGGTCGCCAGCGCGCCGGAGTGAACCGATTGCCCGGCGTCAAGCCGGTGGGCAATCAGGTCGCGGCGGGCGAGGGGGAGTATTGAATCGTGCATAATCGTGCATTAACCGGATAAAACAGGAAGGTCCAGCGCGATTACAGGCCCCAGATCAGCAGCGGCCCCAGCACGATGGCCAGCAGGAAAACCGTTTCCGCCACGATCATCAGCGCCGCCGTTGCCCCCACGGTCATCAGCCCCGGCAGATTGGTACGCAGCCCCACCGCGCCGATGGCCATCAGAAGGCTTGCCCGGATCAGCGGGTCCAGCAGATCGCGCAGCGCCTGCGGCACCAGACCCAGCGAATTGGCTGCCGCCAGCACCAGAAAACCGATGACGAAGCCGGGCACCAGCGGCGGGCGCCGCCCGCCTGCCGCGGAGCCATTGCGCAGCGTCAGCGCCCCGATCACGACGACCGGCGCCAGCAGCATCACCCGGAACAGCTTGAACACCGTCGAAATCTCGCCGGTTTCAGGCGAAACCGAAAAGCCTGCGCCCACCACCTGCGCGACGTCATGGATCGTCGCGCCCAACAGCAGGCCGGTGGAGGCATCGGTCAGGCCCAGCCGGGCGGTCAGCACCGGATAAAGGATCATCGCCAGCGTTGACATCACCGTGACCGCGATGACGGTGAAGGCGATGTCCCGCTCGCGCCGGTCATCCTGCGGCAGCAGGGCGCCGATCGCCATGGCAGCCGAGGCGCCGCAGATCGCTACCGCACCGCCGGTCAGAAAGCCGAACCGGCCGGGCTGCCCCAGAAGCCGGGCCAGCAACAGGCCGAAGCCGATGGTCAGCGGCACGGCCAGGGCAACAAGGCTCAGCGGTGCAAGACCCAGCCCGGCAAGGGTATCGGCGCTGATGCGGATGCCCAGCAGCGCCACCCCGATCCGCAAGATATGCCGTGCCGCAAGCCCGATGCCTGGCGCAGTCCGGGTGTCCTCGCCCAGAAAGTTCAGCGCAAGGCCAATCAGGATCGCCATGAGCATCGAGGGCGCGCCGTAGTGATCGGCCAGAAACTGCGCCGCCAGTGCGACGACGGCAGCAATGGCAAAGCCGGGAAAGTAGCACCGGAACAGCGGAACAAGACGGGTCATGCCCTGTTGTCGGCCATCCCGACCGGCGCTTCAACCGCGATCCGCACCGTGGTGGCCTGATCCCGACATCAGCCTTTTGCAGCCGATAAAAGCCGCAGCGTGACCTCCAGGCCCGGTGTGGCGTTGCGCAGCATCAGTTCACCCCCCGCCGCAGCCGCAATATCCGCCACGATGGCCAGTCCGAGACCATGGTTGTCGCCCGCCTCGTCCAGTCGCGCACCCCGCTGGCGCAGCCGGGTCAGCGCGGCATCGGGCGCCCCCGGCCCGTCATCGCGCAGAGTGATGGCCAGATGCGCGCCGTCGCGCCGGGCCGATATCGCAATGCGTCTCCGGGCATGCTGCACCGCATTTTCGGCCAGGGCGCCGACGGCCTCGGTCAGGTCGGCGGGGTCAATGCGGGCGGCGAGGCCGGGCGCCACATCAACCTGCCAGTCCAGTTCAGCGCCTGCGGGCGTGCGTTGCAGCACCGCCACCACCCGGCCGATGACCACGGCGGGGTCCGCAACAGCGGCGACCAGACGGTCCGAGCGGATGCGCGCGCGCGCCAGTTCGTGATCGACCAGACGCCGCATCGACCCGGCCACAAGCTCGATACTCTGCGCGATATCCGCCTCGCCGCGGTCGCGCAGCAGCCTGGCATCACCCATCAGCGCCTGCAACGGCGTCTTGAAACCATGCGCCAGGTCGCCCGCGCGATGGCGGGCCTTGGCCAGTTCGTCGTCGCGGGCATCAAGCAGGGCGTCAATCTCTGCGGCGAGGGGCTGCACCTCCTGCGGCATGTCCGGGCCAAGCCGGGCGCGCTGCCCCGAGCGCAGCGCGGCAACCTGCGCGCGGATCTGGCGCAACGGGTGCAGGCCCACGGTGATCTGCACCGACGAGGCCGCCAGCAGGCACAGGCCCAGAAGGCCCAGATAGGGCAGCAGATCCGACAGAAAACCCTGGCGGGCGTTATCCAGTTCGGCGCGGTCGCGGGCGACGATGATGCGCAGCGGCAGGCTTTCGGCGCCCGAGCGAACCTCCAGCCACCATTCCAGCGCCAGCAACGGTCTTTCCAGCGGTCCGGTCAGCGCCAGAACCCGCCGTCCCCGCGGCGGGGCGGGGTCCGGCGGCGCCTCTGCCGGGGGAAAGCCAAAGTCCCACAGTGACCGCGAACGCAGCACTGAAGACCCAAGCTCGATCTGCCAGTAATGCCCGGAAAACGGCTGTTCATAAAGCGGGTCGGAGGCCACTTTGCGGAAGGCCGGCGGCCCGTCGGGCTGCGGCTCCACCAGGGCAGCGACGGCCATGGCGCGGGCCTCCAGATCGGCGACTGCCACCCGTTCCACATGACGCTCGAACAGCAGGGCAAGGCCGAGGGCCGCCAGCACCAGCGCCAGCACGATGGCCCCGCCTCCGGCAAGGATCAGGCGCCAGCGCAAGGACCGCAGGATCATTCCGCAGCTTCCAGATAATAGCCGAAGCCGCGCCGTGTGCCGATGACACCGCTGCCGAGCTTGCGCCGCAGCCGCGCGACGATGGCCTCGACCGCATTCGCCTCCTTGGCATCTTCATCCCCGTACAGATGCTCCAGCAACTCGGTTGGCGGCACCGTCCGGTCGCGGTGCAGCGCCAGATAGGCGACCAGGCGAAACTCCAGCGGTGTCACGGCCACCGGTACGCCGCGCAGCGCTACTATCATGCGGTTCAGATCGACCGAAAGATCCCCCACCGCCTGCTGCGCCGCCCCGCGCCCGCCTGCCCGTCGGACCAGCGCCCGCGCACGGGCCAGCAGCTCTTCCATACGAAAGGGTTTGGGCAGATAATCATCGGCCCCGGCGTCTATGCCCTCGACCCGTTCGGTCCAGGCGCCGCGTGCGGTCAGCACCAGAACCGGGCATTCCACCCCTTCCGCCCGCCAGCGTTTCAGCACGGTGAGCCCGTCAAGCTGTGGAAGCCCGAGGTCGAGGACGATCAGGTCATAGGTTTCCGTCCCGCCGCGAAACCACGCGGTTTCACCGTCCGCCACCCGTTCCACCCTGAACCCGGCCGAGGCAAGCGCCCGGTGCAGATCGCTCGCGATCCTCACGTCATCCTCGACAACAAGCGCGCGCATCAGGAGGGGTCTTCCTCTTCATAATCGAGGATTTCCGCCGTGGCGGCGTCAAGCTCCACTTCGATCAACCGTCCATCGGGGGTCACCAGTTCGACCTCGTAAACCATCTTGTCGTCGCTGATTTCCAGTTCAACCTCGATCACCCGGCCGGGATGCACGGTCTGAAGCCGCGCCAGAACTTCGGCCAGTGGCAGGATCTCGCCCCTCGCGACGGCATCGCGCGCGATTTCAAAATCACGGCGCGGCGTGTCGCCATGTCCTGCGGAAGACAGGAGAGCGAGGGCACAGGCAGAGGCAAGGACATGGGCTTTCATGCAGGCAACCTAGCCGATCCATCCTGACATCACACTGACAAATCGGATCAGAGCCGCGTCAGCGCAGCTTTGCCAGAAGGGGGGCGGGCATCATGGCCCGGTCCTCAGGAGGTTGATATGAAACAGGCTATTCTTCCCGCGCTTCTGGTGCTGGTGACAGGGGTGTCCGCCGCTGTTGCGCAGACCGAGCCTCGGCTTTCCGGGCTTGTCGCGCAGATTGAGGCGCAGGGCTATCGCGTCAGCGAGGCGGAACTGGACGCGGGCCTGATCGAGGCGAAAGCGATTACCGCCGAAGGGCTGCGGGTCGAGTTGCGTGTTGACGCCGCGACCGGCCGCATCCTGCGCCAGCGTGCTGATGACTGAGACCACATGACCCGGCGGGAACATGCCTGTCTGACAATTGGCTGACATCCGGGATCGGAACACTGTCAGCAGCGCCGGGTTAAGCCAAGCCACCTTCGGGACATATCGTCCTGTATCCAACGCGCAAGAAAAGGAGCCACCGATGGCACGCAAGACTGGAACCCCGACTGCCGATCTGCTGAAAGGCAGCGATGGCATTGACTGGCTGGACGGTCGTGGCGGCAATGACACGCTGAAAGGCTACGCCGGCAATGATGAACTGGACGGCGGCGCGGGCAATGACCGGCTGTTCGGATACAGCGGAAATGATGAACTGGATGGCGACAGCGGTGACGATGTGCTGCACGGCGGCCTTGGCCATGACGAACTGGACGGCGACGGCGGCAACGACCGGCTGTTCGGTGGTTCCGGCAATGACGAACTGGACGGGGGCGCGGGACGCGACCGCCTGTTCGGTGGCACCGGGCGTGACTGGCTGGAAGGCGGCCGGGGCAATGATACGCTGACCGGCGGTTCGGGCGCCGATGTGTTCGAGTTCGAACGTGGCGACGGCCGCGACCGCATCACCGATTTCACCAACGGGCAGGACTGGCTGCATCTGGATGACTTCAGCCGCGCGCAGGTTCAGGCGGTGATCGACACGGCCCGGCAATCGGGGGACGATGTGGTGCTGAGCCTGTCTGCCGGCAGCTCGGTCCGGCTGGAAAACATGCGCGTGGCCGATCTGGACATCGGCGACTTCGTTTTCTGACTCTGAAACGCACAGGGCGGCGCAGTGTCCCGCGCCGCCCTGTCGATATCAGTCTGCGCCAGGGTCAGGCGAATTTCTTCGTGACCTCGTTCTTGTGCAGTAGGTAGGCGCTGTCGCTGCGCGAGATCAGGGTATAGAACATCGGCACCACGAACAGGGTGAAGACCGTTCCGATCATCAGACCGGCGAAGATCACCACACCCATCGCCTGCCGTGCCGCAGCCCCCGCACCCTCCGCGATGATCAGTGGCACCACAGCCAGTGCCATGGCGGCAGTGGTCATCAGGATCGGGCGCAGACGGGTCTTGGCGGCGGCCACGATGGCCTCCTTGCGGGACAGGCCGTGTTCCTCACGCTGCTGGTTGGCAAATTCCACCATCAGGATGCCGTGCTTTGTAATCAGCCCGATCAGCGTGATCAGCCCGACCTGTGTGTAGATGTTCAGCGTGCTCACGCCAAAGAACAGGGGCAGCACCGCGCCGAAGATCGAGAGCGGCACCGACATCATGATGATGAACGGATCCCGGAAGCTTTCGAACTGCGCGGCCAGCACCATGTAGATGACGATAAGCGCGGCGCCGAAGGCCAGAAGGATGGTGTTGCCTTCCGTCTTTTCCAGCCGCGACTGGCCGGAATAGTCGATAAAGAACCCGTCCGGCAGCACCTCGCCCGCGATGCGCTCCAGCTCGGCCAGGGCAACGCCAGTGGACAGACCGATCATCGGCATGGCGGAAAGCGTGGCGGAATTGAGCTGGTTGAACTGCTCGATAGAGGCCGCCGCCACACCGGGTTGCAGCGAAACCACCGAGGACAGCGGTACCATCTCGCCCGATGAGGAGCGGACGAAGAACTGTTCCAGCCGTTCAGGGTTGTTCCGCCACTCCTGCGGCACCTGCGTGATCACGTCATAGCTGTTGGAGTCGCGGTCAAATTGCGCGATGGCCCCGCCGCCGACCAGCAGGCCCAGCGTATTGCCGATCTCGCTGACCGACACGCCCAGTTCCGCCGCCCGGTCGCGATCAATGGTAATGCTGATCTGCGGCGCGTCGAAAGCAAGGCTGTTCTGCACCACGATGAACTTGCCGCTTTGCATGGCTTTCATGCGGATTTCATCGGCGATCTCGACCACGCGGTCGGGCGAGTGGATCGACTGGATCACCATGGAAATCGGCAAGCCACCCCCGGCACCGGGCAGCGACGGCGGGGCGAAGGCATAGCCTTGCAGGCCGGGCGTCGTATCCAGTTTGCCCTGGATCTCGGCCTGGATCTCGGCCTGGCTGCGGCTGCGCTCGGACCAGTCCTTCAGCGCCCAGATATAGAAGCCGGTATTGTCTGCCCCGCCCATCCCGGCGACCGAGAACGAAGTATCGACCTCGGGGATGTCGGCGGTACGCTTGCCGATCTCGCGGGTGAAGGCGTCGGTATAATCCAGCGTCGCATAGCGCGGGCCGTTCAGGATCGCGAACAGCGCACCCTGATCCTCTTCCGGGGCCAGTTCGGAGGAGGTGTTCATGAACATGAACCCGGTGGCCCCCAGCAGCGACACCACCATCAGCAGCGTGACCGGGCGGTAATCCAGCGACGAGGACACCCGGCGTTCATACCAGTTGGCGACGCCGCCCAGCACCCGGTCCACCGTGCGCTGGAAGCGGCCCGGGGCGTCGTGGCTCAGCAGACGGGCGGACATCGTGGGGGTGATGGTCAGCGCGACGATCCCCGACAGGATGACCGACCCGGCCAGCGTCAGCGCAAATTCGGTGAACAGCGACCCGGTCAGCCCGCCGGTAAAGGCCAGCGGCGCCAGCACGGCGGCCAGCGTGATGGTCATGGCGATGACCGGGCCGGTAATTTCCTTCATCCCGACAATCGCAGCACGCGCCGGAGACAGGCCCTCGTCAATATGGCGATGGATGTTTTCCACCACCACGATGGCGTCATCGACCACCAGACCGATGGCCAGCACCATGGCCAGCAGCGTCAGCAGGTTGATCGAATAGCCCAGCGTCAGCATGATGGCGCAGACCCCGATCAGCGACAGCGGGATCGTGACGATGGGCATGAGAACCGACCGGAACGAGCCGAGGAACAGCAGGATCACCACCACCACGATGGCCACGGCTTCGCCAATGGTCTTGAACACCTCCTGAATGGAGGCGGCGATGGTTTCGGTGGAATCGTAGACCAGCTTGATGGTCATGCCCTTGGGCAGCGTGTCGTTCAGCGCCGGAAGGGCCGCCAGCACGTTGGCGGCGACATCCAGCTGGTTCTCGCCCGGCGCGGGAATGATACCGATGAAAGTGCCCGGCTCGCCCGCGAAGGTCACGATGGCATCCTGCTCGCCCGAGGCCAGTTCGATCCGTGACACGTCGCGCAGGCGCACGGTGCCGTTCTTGCCCTGCACCAGCGGCAGCGCGCCGAAAGCTTCGGCCGACTGTACGGTGGAGGCCAGCGTCAGCGAGTAGATGAAGTATTCATTCTCGGTCTTGCCGGGCGCCGACAGGAAGTTCGAGGCCCGGATCGCGCCCAGCACCTCGGAGGCGGTGACACCGCGTGCGGCCAGTTGCAGCGGATCGAGCCAGATCCGCATGGCATATTCCGAGGCGCCCATGATTTCCATTTGCGCCACGCCGTCGATATTGGTCACGCGCGGACGGACCACGCGTTCCAGATATTCGGTCAGCTGCTCGGGGGTCATGTTGGGGTTCTGGACCGCCAGATACATCAGCGCGAAGGTCTGGCCGGTGCCTTTCACGATCACCGGGTCTTCGGCATCCGACGGCAGTTGCCCGCGCACCTGCTGCACCTTGGACATGACTTCGGTCAGGGCGATATCCGGGTCGGCGCCCAGTTTCATCTGTACCGTCACGACCGAGGCAGAGGGCCGCGATGCGGTGCTGATATAATCGACATGCTCGGTCGTCGACACCGCCGAGGCGATGGGCGAGGTGACGAAGCCCTGGATCAGATCGGCCGATGCGCCGGGATAGACTGTGGTGATGGTCACCACGGTTTCCTCGACTTCGGGATACTGGCGAACCGGCAGGTTCACCACCGAAACCAGACCCAGAAACAGGATCAGTGCGGCGACGACGGTGGACAGGACCGGGCGTCGGATGAAGATTTCCGAAAAATTCATCTTTCGGCCCTCACTCGCCCGCAGGGGCGTCAAGCACCACCGAATTGTCGACCTTGACCCGTGCGCCCGAGGTCAGGCGGTTCTGACCCGAGGTCACGATCTCGTCGCCGGCAGCGATGCCCTTGACCACTTCGATCCGCGCGCCGGAACGGCGACCGATGGTAACGAACACCTGTTCGACCTTTTGCTCTTCCGCCGTGTCTCCCGGCCGCAGCACATAGATCGAATCCCCGTAAAGGGTGGAACTGACGGCCGTTTGCGGCACGGCGATCACGCCTTCCTCTTTCGGCAGGGCGATACGCACGCGCAGGAACTGGCCCGGATACAGCTCGCCGGAGGGGTTATCCACCTCGGCCCGGACCGAAACCATGCGCGAGTTGGAATCAACGCGCGGTTCGATGGCGATGATGTTGCCCTTCGCGCTGAAATTGCCGACCTCGGAGGTCACGCTGACCGGCCCGCCCATGGTCAGATCAGCGATCTGCTGTTCCGGCACGGCGAAATCTACCCGCATATGCGACAGATCCTGCAAGGTGGCGTAGATCGTGCCGGGGGTCACATATTGCCCGACCTCGATCTGCGGAATGCCGATCACCCCGTCGAAGGGCGCCACCAGTTTCTTGCTGTCCAGCGCGGTCTGCACCTGGGCGACCTGTGCACGGGCGCTTTGCACCTGGGCATCGGCGCTTTCGACGGTATTCGCCGCACCGACGCCGCGTTCGGACAGCGTATGCGCGCGGTTGGCATCGGCCAGCGCGACGCTCAGCCCCGCTTTCGCGGCTGCCAGCGAAGCAGCCTCGCTGTCATCGTCGATCTGAACGAGATGCTGGTCTTTCGAAATCTTGTCATTGGCGGAGAACTGGATTGCGCGCACCAGCCCGCCGGATTCGATGGCGAGATCGACGCCGCGCGCCGAAAGGGCGGTGCCGATCGCCTCGATCCCCGGCTCCCATGTGACAGCCTCGACCGTCTCGGTGCTGACAGGAACCGGCGGCGGAACCATGCCGCCGAGATACTGTGCGATCATATCGTCCCGGAAGTACTTGAACCAGACAATGCCGCCGACAATCAGCCCCAGCAAAATGACCGCGATTACCAGCCGCTTGAACATCGAGGGTCTCCAATAGCTACAAACCGGGAAGGGAAGGGTTCGTTATATTCTGTTCGCCGCACCTTGCTGGTTCAGCCAGCGGGCGAGGTCAAGAGAAAGCATTCCCATTTTGGTGGCAATACTGCCTTACGTTAGGTCATTCACGGCTTTCCATGCTGTGTTATCAGAGACTTGCCCCGCCAGATGACAGCCGGTTTCCCGCATTGCGCCATGCCGCACCCGATGGTCTTATGGAATAGCCCGCGCAATCAGGATACCGCATCATGACCGTCCTGCACACGTTGAATCTGACGCTCCGCCCGTGTCACCCGGCGGACGGGCCGGATTTCATCGCGCTGGAGCGGGATGCCGAAGTCATGCAATTTCTGAACGGCGGTCCGGTCGATCATGGCCGCGTGGACCCGGACAAGGTGACCTTCCTGATGCCGCGGGGTCACGAACCGCATGTCTGGACGGCCCGGCGTCGCGCGGATGAGGCATTTGTCGGCTGGTTCGGCCTGTTTCCCGAAGGTGGTGGGCTGGCCGAGCTTGGCTATCGGCTGCGCCGCGATCACTGGGGCAGGGGGCTGGCCAGCGAAGGGGCGATGGCCCTGATTGACTGGGGGTTCGGTCATGCGGGCCATGACCGGATCATCGCCTGCACACTGGCGGTCAACCACGGCTCGCGTCGCGTCATGGAAAAGACGGGGATGACCCATGAGCGGACGGAGTATCCCGCAGCCCCGGTTCCGGTTGCCGGGTCCGAACAGGGTGAGGTCTGGTATGGCCTCAGCCGCGACCGCTGGGCCAGCCAGCGCTGAGTCAGCGTCACGCAAGATCGCGCAGGATGGCGGCGGTGTCCGGCATCCGCGACAGGCTTGCTCCGATCCGTTGCCGCCAGCGCGGGCCACGCGCCTGCGCCTCAGCCAGAGCTTCGGCCAGATCGTCCGGCCGGTCCTGCGCCAGAACCCCGATCAGGAAAGCCGCCTGGCCGCGATCCTTGCGGGCCTTGGCCTGATCGGCCCCGCCGCGCCGCCGGTCTGCCACGATCAGCTTGTGGATGGCGAACCGCTCGGGGCGGGGGATCTGTACCAGCACGCCGGAGCGGTAAAGCGCGATGGCCGGGATCGGATCGGCGATCAGGTAATTCAGGTAGTTCAGCGCCTGCGCGCTGACCCCCAGCGCGGGCAACGGCTTCACGGTTTCATCGCCGAAAGCCGGGGTCAGGAACTCCACCAGCGCCTCGCCCCGGTTCTGCCGCCACTTCCACACCTGCCGGTCCGGCATCCCCGGCACCGGGTCGAATTTCAGCGCCTGAAGGATGTCGCCGGGGTTTTCCTCCACCCGGTCCCCCAGTGCCACGGAGAGCCGTTCGAAACTGGCGAAATCAATGTCGCCGGTCTGGGCCAGTTCGTCTGAATCGAAACGCACGCCCAGTTCGCCCTGATAAAGTGCATAGGCCGCCGTTCCGACCAGCGTGCCACCCAGCCGGAACACCCCGGCCCGCGCAAAGGCAAGCAGCAGGGAGCCGGTGTCACGGTCGGTGGCGATGAAGCCTTCGGCCCGCAGGATCCGGGCAAGCCGCGTCATCCCCGCCCTGCGTGCCCCGGCCCCCGCCCGCAATTCCGCCGCGCGCGCCAGCCGGGCGCGCAACTCGGGCGTGCCTTCGCCCAGATAGCGGCTTTTCATCTCGGTCCCGATGCGGAACCTGTCATAAAGATAACAGCGCCCGTTGCGCACCCGCTCTTCGACACTGCCGATGAGTTCTGAGGCGGTTTCTTCCAGATGCAGGCGCAGCAGATCCTGATAGGCCACCTGCGCGGCGCGGGAATGGGAAAGGGCAGGCATGGCAGGGTCCGTCTTGTGTGTAGCGAATATATGTTTGATGCACACAAAAGTGCATGTGCAGCAAGAAAATTCTTGCTGCACATGAGGGGGCGGTCAGACCTCGACGGTAATGGCACCCTGCGGGTGCGAACAGCAGGCGAGGATCAGCCCCTCGTCAATCTCGTCATCCGAGATGCCGCCGTTATGCACCATGACCACTTCGCCGGAGGTTTTCTTCACCTTGCAGGTGCCGCAAAGGCCAAAGTTGCAGCTGGACGGAATGTTCAGCCCGGCGCGTTTCGCCACGGTCAGCACGGTTTCCGAGCCGTCGCAGCCCAGCGTTTTGCCCGACAGCGCGAAGGTCACGCTGGCCGCGCCGCCAAGCTCCACCGTCTCGACCGGCTGTTCGACCAGCGCGGGGGCGGCAAAGCTTTCCTCGTGATAGCGCGCCATGTCGTAGCCGAGCGAGGCCAGCATCTCGCGCACCGCCCGCATGAACGGTTCGGGGCCGCAGCAGAAGATCTCACGTTCCAGATAATCCGGCGCCATCAGGCCCAGCATGATCTGGCTGAGCCGCCCGCGATAGCCGGGCCAGACCTCGAACGGGTCCACCTCTTCCACCGTGAAGCGCAATTGCAGCCCCGGCACGCGGGCGGCGAACTGTTCAAGCCTGCGGCGGAAGATGATTTCGGCCGGGCGGCGCGCGGCATGGACGAAGGTGATGTCGGGCATTTCGCCCGAATCCCAGGCCCACATCGTCATCGACATCATCGGGGTGATGCCTGATCCTGCCGAAATGAACAGATATTTCGGTGCCTTGTGGCGCAGGAAGGTGAACTGCCCCGCCGGGCCATGGGCGCGCAGACGCATGCCGGGCTTCAGATGGTCGATCAGCCAGCGCGTGCCTTCGGACCCCGGCTGCGCCTTGACGGTGATCGACAGCGACAGCGGCCGCGAGGGCGAGGAAGATATGGTATAGGTCCGGCTGACCATGCCCGAAGGCAGTGGCAGATCCAGCGTCAGGAACTGCCCCGGCTGATAGTCGAACCACGCCCCGGAAGGGGCGCGGAAGGCGATGGTGGCGCAATCGGGCGCTTCGGGGATGACCATGGCGCATTCAAGCTCCTCGTGGTCATCCCAGGGTTCTGCCGTCCAGTTCTGGCGCTGCGGCATCGGTTTACTCTGCCGCCAGCCGGGAGCCGCCGGGGGCCTGCGCCGCGATCATCGCGCGGACATACCAGTCGACAAACTGGATCACGCCGCTTTCCTGTTTCGCCGAATAAGGGCCGGGTTCATAGGCAGGCGAGCTTACGCCGATCTGGTTTTCCTCGACCACGCGGCGATCCTCGTCATTGGTGGCAAGCCAGACCTCGGTCAGGCGTTTCAGATCGTAGTCACGCCCTTCCACGGCATCCTTGTGGACCAGCCAGGTGGTCACAACCTCGGTTTGGGTGGCGCTGATCGGCAGGACGCGGAAGTTCAGCACATGATCTGACAGGAAGTGGTTCCAGGTGTTCGGATAGTGGAAGAACAGCAGCGACCCGGCATTGGCGAAGGGCATGCCCGGCAAGCGCGGTGCGGCGGCGGCGCCATCCATGGTGTAGCTGACACCCTCGCCCACGAAGGGGATGCGCACCAGACGCCACTGATCGTTCGGCGCGATGACATAGCGCGAGGGCAGCCCAGCCTCTTCGCAGCGGTTCACATGGGCGGCACCGGCGGGCGAGGACAGGCTGTCATCCGCGCCGACCAGATCGGGGTCGTCGCTGAAGGTGCGGCAGAGCGACGGATGCGATCCCGCGCAGTGATAGCATTCGCGGTTGTTTTCCAGCACCAGCTTCCAGTTGCCTTCCTCGACGATGCGCGACTGGAAGGCGACCTTAAGGTCGGCCATGCCATGCGGCGCGGCATAGCGATCCGCCTCGGCCTGCACGGCGGCGAAATCCGGCGCTTCCTCGGCCAGACAGACAAACACCATCCCGGCGGCCTGAGTGCAATGCACCGGCTTCAGCCCGTGCTTGGAGGCGTCGAAATCCGTGCCCATGTCGCGCGCCCACAGCAGGCGCCCGTCCGGGTCATAGGTCCACTGGTGGTAGGGGCAGACCAGCTTTGCCGCCTGACCCGAGGGTTTGGAGCAGATGCGCTGTCCGCGATGGCGGCATACATTATGGAACGCGCGGATCACACCATCCGCACCACGCACCACGACCACCGGATAGGCGCCCAGTTGCAGCGTCACATAGCTGCCGGTCTTGGGAAACTCGGCGATCGAGGCGGCGAAGATCCATTCGCGCTGCCAGATGGCGCGCAGGTCCTCGGCAAAGACCTCGGGGTCGGCATAGAAGGGCCGGGCCAGCGAGAAGCCAGAGCGTTGTTCATTCAGCAGAGAAAGGAGATCGCCTTGCATGACGGTGTTTCCTGAAGGGAGGAGGGAGAGGAGGGGAGGAGGAAAAGCGGGGCGGTCAGCCCACCTTGGGAACGAGCGCGCGCACCACGTCGCGCATGTCGATCCGCCCGGCGGGCTGGCCCTTGTTCAGAACGGTATAGGCGCGATGGGTGTCGCCATCGGACAGCGCGATCAGCGCCTCCAGCGTGGTTTCGGTATCCACCGTCTCGGGCGGCATGTCGTCCGACAGGCCCGGCGTCATCACCGACCGTACCCGCAGCACGCGGGCGCGGTTGATGTCGCTGACGAAGTCCACGATGTAGGGATCGCGCGGATGCAGCACGATGCTCTGCGGGTCGCCCTGTTGCACCACGCAGCCATCCTTCAGGATGACCAGATGATCGGCCAGCTTCAGCGCCTCGTCCAGATCGTGACTGATGAAGATGATGGTCTTGTGCAGTTCCGTCTGCAATTGCAGCAGCAGGTTCTGCATGTCGGTGCGGATCAGCGGGTCAAGCGCCGAGAACGCCTCGTCCATCAGCAGAATCGGCGCGTTGGAGGCCAGCGCGCGGGCAATGCCCACCCGTTGTTGCATCCCGCCCGATAGCCGGTGCGGATGGCTGTCGGCGAATTTGCCCAGCCCGACACGCTCCAGCCATTTCATCGCTTCGGCGCTGCGTTCCGCCAGCGGCACGCCCTTGACCTCCAGCGCCAGCGCCGCGTTTTCCAGAACCGTGCGATGCGGCAGCAGCGCGAATTTCTGGAACACCATGGTCATCTGGTCCTGACGCAGCCTGCGCAACCCTTCGGGCGACAGGCCGGTGACATCGGTGCCGTCAATCAGGATCTGACCGGCCGTCGGCTCGATCAGCCGGTTCAAGTGGCGCACCAGCGTGGATTTGCCTGAGCCCGACAGCCCCATGATGACGGTGATCTGCCCCGCCCGCATGTCGATGTTGATGTCGGACAGGCCCAGCACATGCTTGCCGTTTTCCAGAAGCTCGGTCTTGCCCATGCCTTTCCGGACATCGGCAAGCGCCGCCTCGGGGCGTGGCCCGAAAATCTTGTAGAGATTGCGGACCGAAATCTTGACCGGGGCGGGCGCGTTCATTGCTGGTCTCCGGCATTCATGCGCGACAGCGCGGTCTTGGTCACCCGGTCGAGGATGATGGCCAGCAGCACGATGCCCAGACCGGCCACCAGACCCACGCCCAGCTCAAGGTTGTTGATGCCGCGCAGCACCAGTACGCCCAGGCCCGGCGCCGACACCAGCGAGGCGATGACGACCATAGCGAGGCTCATCATGATGGTCTGGTTCAGGCCCGCCATGATATTGGGCATGGCCAGAGGCAGCTCGACCTTCACCAGCTTCTGCCAGCGGGTCATGCCGAAGGCATCGGCGGCCTCGGTCACATCGGGATCGACCAGACGGATGCCCAGATCGGTCAGCCGGATGATCGGCACGATGGCGTAAAGGATGATGGCAATGCCATAAAGCTTTGGCTCGGTCACACTGAACAGGAAGATCAGCGGGATCAGATACACGAAGGACGGCAGGGTTTGCAGCAGGTCCAGAACCGGCAGCACCACTTTCTGCGCCCGGTCGTTTTTCGACATCAGGATGCCGATGGGCAGGCCCAGCAGCACCGAAATCACTGTGCAGACGAGGATGATGGCGAAAGTCTGGATCGCCGCGTCGAAATGGTTGATGAGGGCCAGAACCAGCATGGATGCGCCGACAAAGGCGGTCAGCCCGCGCGACCGCGTCACGCGCTGCACCACCAGCAGGATCAGCAGCATGGTCAGCCACCAGGGCAGGAAAGCAAAGCCCTTCAGCGTGCCGGTCAGCGCCCAGCTCAGCGGCTGGGTCAGCGGGTCCAGCACCAGCTTCAGACCGTCTTTCATGCTCATGAACAGGCTTTCGACCGCGGCGGTCAGATCGCGCGTGCGCCAGATGGCGTTGCAGCTTTCATTCAGCACATCCAGCGACGGAAAGGGCCGCGACCAGAACGCGACCTCCTCGGCCCCGCCGGACTGCGCCTTCGCCTTGGCCATCAGTTGCGCCATGGTCATCGGCCCGCCGGTCGATCCGGCGTCGCACCAGGCGCGCAGGCCCAGCGTATCGAAAAGTTGAGTATAGGCTGCCATCGGTCCTCACCGGAAGGTGGGGGGCGCAAGACCGCCCCCCGATCAGGGTCACTGTGCGAAAGCGGCCAGTTTTTCCTTGGCTTCCGGGCTGACCCATGCCGTCCAGACATCCGGGTAGGTCATCAGGAAGTGCACCACGGATTCGTCAATCGAGGCCTTGTTTTCTTCCTGCCACGCCAGAACCTCGCCCATCTGCTGGTTGGTGAAGGCGACTTTCGACATCAGATCGACGACTTCGGGTTCGCGGGCGGCGAAATCGGTGGTCACGGCGGTCACGACCTCGGCGCTGGGGAAATCCGATTTTTTCGGATTGGCGCAGCCGACAGTCTGGTTGCAGACATGCGCCTCGGCGTCATAGGGGCCGACATCGACCTTCACCATCGGATATTTGCCCAGAACGGCGGTCGGCGCCCAGTAGTAGCCGAACCACGGTTTCTTGTCGGCATAGGCTGAGGCGATGGAGGCGGCCAGCGTCTCGCCCGAGCCGTGGTCGAAAACCGTCACGCCATGTCCGGCCAGATCATAGGCAACCTTCAGGTTATCGTTGGCCACTCGGCAGCCCCAGCCTTCGGGGCAGTTGTTGAACACGCCGCCCACCATGTCGGGATGCGCCAGAATACCGTCGATCTTGGTCAGCTCAGGATGTTCGGCCGCCAGATAATCGGGAATCCACCAGCCTTCGACACCGCCATCGGACAGTACATGCGCCACGGTCCTGACTTTGCCCGCTTCCTCCAGCGGCTTGTACTCCGGCAGCGAGTTCAGCCAGAGTTCGGTCACGATATCCGGTTTGCCGGTTTCCGCCACCGAGGCGAGCGCGGGCACAGTGTTCGAAGGAACCACGGTAACCTTGCAGCCATATCCTTGTTCCATAAGGAATTTCGATACGCCGGTCACGATCCCGGCCGAGGCCCAGTTCATTTCGGTGATCGTCACATCGCCACAGGCCGCAGCGGTCTGGGCAGTGGCAATCGTGGCCAGGACGGCCGATGTCACGAAGAGGCTGGCTTTCATCATTTGCTCCCTGCGCCGGGGAGGCGCCTCCCCGGCCTGTTGCTTTTGCCGGCTTGTTCCGCCGACTGGTAAGTGCCGTTGACGTTCCGTTGCGGAAGCTTTTCGCTCAACCGCAAAAATTCTCGACGTTTAGATAACTCTGAGTTATGCGTTTCGTAAAATCGCGACAGGAGGTCGAAAATGGTCAGTCTGCGGCGAACGATTTCCTCGCTTGGCGCATTGACCACCTTCGAGGCGGCGGCACGGCTGGAAAGTTTTACCCGTGCGGCCTCGGAACTGGGGGTGACGCAAGCGGCAGTGAGTCGGCAGATCAAGCAGCTTGAGGCCGAACTGAACACCGCGCTTTTCGTTCGCGCGCATCGCAAGGTCGTGCTGACCACGCAGGGGGCGGCGCTGTCCTCGGTGCTGTCCGGCTCGTTCCAGCGCATCGCCGAGATGATCGAGACGATCCGCCAGCCTGTCGTGCATGACAGCATCACCGTCGGGGCGACGCTGGCCTTCACACATTTCTGGCTTCTGCCGCGTCTGGCCGAGTTTCGCGCGGCTTATCCCGACATCAAGCTGCGCCTGGTGGCCGAAGACAGCATCACGGACCTGCGCCGCGACCGGCTGGACCTGTCGATCCGCTACGGCAAGCCGCCCTTTGAAGATGCGCGCAGTCTTGCCACCATCGCGGACGAGGTGTTCCCCGTGTGCAGCCCGCGCCTGCTTGCGCGGCTGGGGATGCAGGCGGCCACCGCCGATCTGGCGAAGATGCCGCTTCTGGCCTCGGATTGGGTGGACCCGGCCTGGCTGTCCTGGCGGTCCTGGGCCAAGCTGGCGGGGGAATCCCCGGCCATCGCCAAAGCCTCGGATACCAGCCGTCTGCGGTTCAACCATTACACCGATACGATTCACGCTGCCCTGCACGGCGAGGGTGTGGCGATTGGCTGGGCTACGCTGATCAACCCCTATCTGGTGGAAGGCCGTCTGATTCAGGTGGGCGGGCGCCGGGTGATGCTGGAGGAGCGCTATCACCTGATGGAACCGCATGGCCGCGAACTCTCGCCCGCTGCTGCGGCCTTCCGCGACTGGATCATCGACGAATTCGCTGCCGGTATATAACCTCAGATCATCGACTCGGGCCTTTTTTCTGCTCGTCACAACTGCCGCGCGGCGGCCTTAAGGTCATGCTGTCCCACGCTCTGCCGAAGGTGAAATCATGGATGACCTCAATACCGACATGAACGAGTCCGGCCGCGGGCGGCGCCGCAGCGGCGGGCGCGACATGCGCCGCAGCGAGCGCGGCACAGGTGCCACGCGCGGCGTGCATGTGCCCTACATCACGCGGGGCATCCCCACCTATGACGTGATGGGCGAGGAAAACCTGCTGAAGATCGAGGCCGCCGCCGACCGCATTCTGGCGGAAACCGGGCTTGAGTTTCGCGACGACCCCGAGGCGCTGGACCTCTGGCGTCGTGCCGGGGCGAAGGTGGAGGGCGTTTCGGTGAAGTTCGAACCCGGCATGTTGCGCGAGATCGTGCGCACCGCTCCGGCCGAATTCACCCAACACGCCCGCAACCCGGCGAACAATGTGCAGATCGGCGGCCGCAACGTGGTCTTCGCCCCGGCCTATGGCAGCCCCTTCGTGATGGATCTCGACCGGGGCCGCCGCTTTGGCACCATCGAGGATTTCACCAATTTCATCAAACTGGCGCAGTCGTCCCCGTGGTTCCACCATTCCGGCGGCACGATCTGCGAACCGACCGACGTGCCGGTGAACAAGCGCCATCTCGATATGGTCTATGCCCATATCAAATATTCCGACCGCGCCTTTCTGGGCTCGGTCACGGCGGCGGAACGGGCCGCCGACAGCGTGGAAATGGCGCGCATCCTGTTCGGCGCCGATATGGCCGACCGCAATTGCGTGATCATGGGCAATTTCAACGTGAACTCGCCGCTGGTCTGGGATGGCACGATGACGCGCGGCATGCGGGAATATGCGCGGGCGGGGCAGGGCACCATCCTCGTGCCATTCATCCTCGGCGGCGCCATGGGGCCGGTCACCAGCGCGGGCGCCATCGCACAGGCGCTTGCCGAAACACTGGCCGGTTGCGCGCTGACGCAACTTGAACGTCCCGGTGCGCCGGTGGTGTTTGGCAACTTCCTGTCCTCGATGAGCCTGCGGTCGGGCAGTCCCACGTTCGGGACGCCCGAACCCGCCATCGGCAGCATGGTCATTGGCCAGCTTGCCCGGCGGCTGAACCTGCCCCTGCGCTGTGCCGGCAATTTCACCACCTCGAAACTCCCCGACGCGCAGGCGATGATGGAGGGCACGATGTCCATGCTTTCCGCCATTCACTGCGGGGCGAATTACATCCTGCATTCCGCCGGGTTCCTCGACGGCCTGCTGTCGATGTCCTACGAGAAATTCATGCTGGACGCCGACCTTTGCGGCGCGCTGCATTCCTATCTGAAGGGCGTGCAGGTCGATGACGACCAGCTTGCCGTCGATGCCTTCGCCGAAGTGGGGCCGGGCAACCATTTCTTCGGCTGCACGCATACGATGGGCCATTACGAAACCGCCTTCTGGGACAGCGAGCTTTCCGACAACGAACCTTTCGAGAAATGGGAGGCTGCCGGGTCGGAGGATGCCGCGAGCCGTGCCAACAAGCTGTGGAAGCGGCGGCTGGCGGAATATGAGGCCCCGGCGCTGGACGAAGGTATTGACGAGGCGCTGCGCGATTTCGTGGCGCGGCGAAAGGCGGAAGTCGCGGATATGTGGTATTGATCTGCATGGCACAGGGCATTGCAATTCTTGGCGGAACCGGCTGGCTGGGGCTGGCGCTCGGACAGAACCTGCTGCGGCGCGGCTTGCCGCCGGGGGCTTTGCGCCTGCTCAACCGGCGCGGGCCGACGGCGGATTATGACGGCTGGCCGGGCGTTCACTGGGCGACAGACCTTGATGACCTTCTGGCGGGCGCCGGGGTTGTGGTGCTGTCGGTGCGTCCCGGGGATTACCACATCCCCGTCCCGCAGAGCTTTGGCGGGCTGGTGATTTCCTTCATGGCGGGCGTGCCGCTGGAACGGCTGGCGCGGGACTGGCCGCAGGCCACCATTGCCCGCGCCATGCCCGGCGGCGGTGCGCAGGAGGGGCAGGCTCATGTGCCGTGGTGCGCGGGCGAGATCCCCGCCGCAGCCGCAACCCGGGTGGCCGGGGTGCTGGGCGCCATCGGCATGGTGGATCGCGTCGCGGATGAGACGGCGCTGGCCTATATGTCGGCGCTGTCCGGCTCGGGTGCCGCCTATCCGGCGCTGATGGCGCAGGCAATGTATCACGACGCCATCAGGCGGGGCATCGCGCCGGATGTGGCATGGCGGGCCGTGCGGTCGGTGGTCTGCGGTGCCCCCGCGCTGTTCACCCAGGGCCCGGAACAGGCGGCGGCGCTGCTGGAAAGCTACCACGGCTATCGCGGTGTCACGGCGGCGGGGCTGACGGCGGCCGAGGCGTCGGGCTTTGCCGAGGCCATTACCGCGGCGCTGGAGGTCGCCACCGAAAAGGCCCTGAATTTCTGAGCCTAGAGGCCGAAACGACCCCGGAACCGGGCAATCTCGCGTGGTTCCGGCGGGCGCCCCGTGTAGATCTCGACATAGCTCGGAATCCGCTCCAACCGGGTTTCCAGCGTCTCGTCAGCCTGCATCGAGATATAGCCGATCTGCACCAGATAGATGGTGCGCGCCCGCACATCGGCATCCAGCGCCGCATGGCCCCAGCGTTCCAGCAGGGCAGCCAGCGCGGCCAGTCGCTGTTGATCAGCCTCGGCCACGCGGGCAAGGATGGCCGGGTCTTTCAGGCCCCAGCCGCGCATGGCGAATTCCAGCTTCGCGTCGAAGGTCTCGGGCCGCAGGAAACAGGCGATGACATTCAGCATCGCCTCCGTCTCCGTTTCGGCAAATTCACGCGTCGCGGCGGTCAGGGGGGTTGTGGTCCGCGCCTCCCACATCTCGGCCAGTGCGGCCAGCAGCGCGTCGCGGTTCTGGAAGAACCAGTAGAACGACGTCCGTGACAGCTTCAGCTGCTCCGCCAGCGGCAGGATTTTCACCGCATCCACGCCCTCGCGGATCAGCGCACCATAGGCCGCTTCCAGCCAGCCCTCGCGCGATCCGCGCCAGCCCGTTTCAGGTTTTTCCGTCTCTTCCATGACACGCAGACTAGGCGGAACGGAGGGTATCCGCAAGAAATGTTCTGCACTGACTGTTTTCTTGACAGTTATGAACATTTTTCCGATGATCCCGCCAGACTCACCTGCCAGCCCGCATCCGAAAGGCGCCCGCCATGTCGAACGACCCGCTTTTGCAGCCCTACAAGCTGAAGCATCTCACGCTGCGCAATCGCATCATGATCACCAGCCACGAACCGGCCTACCCGGAAGACGGGATGCCGAAGGGCCGCTATCGCGCCTATCATGTGGAACGGGCAAAGGCGGGCGTGGCGCTGACAATGACGGCCGGTTCCGCCAGCGTGGCGCAGGACAGCCCGCCAGTGTTCAACAACATCCTCGCCTGGAAGGACGAGGTGGTGGGCTGGATGAAGCAGATGGTCGATGAATGCCACGACCATGGCGCCGCCGTGATGATCCAGCTGACCCACCTTGGCCGCCGCACCCGCTGGGACAAGGCCGACTGGCTGCCGGTCGTCGCCCCCAGCCATGAACGTGAGGCGGCGCATCGCGCCTTTCCGAAGCGGATCGAGGATTGGGACATCACCCGCATCATCAGCGACTTCGCCGATGCCGCCGAGCGGATGAAGGCGGCGGGCGTGGATGGGATCGAGCTGGAGGCCTATGGCCACCTGCTCGAACAGTTCTGGTCGCCGCTGACCAATGATCTTGAGGCGCCCTATGGTGGCAGCCTCGACAACCGGCTGCGCTTTACCTTCGACGTGCTGCGCGCCATCCGTGCCCGCTGTGGCGAGGATTTCATCGTCGGCCTGCGCTATACCGGCGATCAGTGCCAGCCGGGCGGCATGACGGCGGCCGAGGGGCTGGAGGTCAGCCACAAGCTGAAGAACAGCGGGCTGGTCGATTTCCTCAATGTCGTGCGCGGGGCAATCGACACTGACCCGGCGCTGACCGATCTGATCCCGATTCAGGGTATGAAGAACGCGCCGCATCTGGACTTCGCGGGCGAGATCCGTGCGGCGACCGGCTTTCCGACCTTCCATGCGGCGAAGATCCCCGATGTGGCGACGGCACGGCACGCCATCGCCAGCGGCAAGCTGGATATGGTCGGGATGACGCGGGCGCATATGGCCGACCCGCATCTGGTGCGCAAGGTCATCGAAGGGCGGGAGGATGACATCCGTCCCTGTGTCGGCGCCAATTATTGCCTCGACCGGATCTATCAGGGCGGGCTGGCCTTCTGTCTGCACAACCCGGCGACGGGCCGGGAAGAGACGATGCCGCACAGCATCCCCGTTGCCCCCACGAAGAAGCGCATCACCATTGTCGGCGCCGGTCCGGCGGGGATGGAGGCCGCGCGGGTGGCGGGCGAACGTGGCCATGCCGTGACGGTGTTCGAGGCGGCCGACCAGCCGGGCGGTCAGATCCGCCTGACCGCGCAGGATGAACGGCGGCGCGAGATGATCTCGGTCATCGCCTGGCGTCAGGCGCAATGTGAAAAGCTGGGGGTGGATTTCCGCTTCAACACCTTCGCTGATGCCGCTGATATTCTGGCGACCAACCCCGACGAGGTGATCATCGCCACAGGTGGTCTGCCGCATACCGAGGTGCTGTCGGGTGGCAATGACCTCGTGGTCTCTGCCTGGGACATCCTGTCGGGCGATGTGAAGCCGGGCAGCAATGTGCTGATCTATGACGACGCGGGTGATCATGCGGCACTGCAAGCGGCCGATCTGATCTCGGCCACCGGGGCCGCGGTAGAAATCGTGACCCCGGACCGCAGCTTCTCGCCCGAGGTCATGGCGATGAACCTTGTGCCCTACATGCGCAACCTGCAAAAGCGCGACACCACCTTCACGGTGACCTGGCGTCTTATGTCGGTCGCACGCGAGGGCAATGCGTTGCGCGCCACGCTGGGCAGCGACTACGGCGATTTCCGGCGCGAGCGGCTGGTGGATCAGGTGGTGGTCAACCACGGCACCCGCCCGCTGGACGAGCTTTATTTCGAGCTGAAGCCGCAGTCGTCGAACCTGGGCGAGGTGGATTACCGCGCGCTGACCGCCGGTGCTGTGCAGGATGTGCGGCGCAACACCGAAGGCCGGTTCCGGCTGTTCCGCATCGGCGATGCGGTGGCGGCGCGTAACACCCATGCCGCGATCTATGATGCGCTGCGGCTGGTGAAAGACCTGTAATCCGGCTGCCGCCGCCCCGGCCTCCGGGGTGGCGGCCCGCCAAACCTTCCCCGTGGGGAATTGGCACGCCCCGGCGAAGGCCGCATACTGCGCGTGATCGACGGTGGTGCGGCGTGGCAAGGAGCGGAAGATGGACGTAGGGACCAATGGCGAAGTGTCGTTCTGGTATGCCGATATGGGCGGCGTGCCGGGCTATCGCCCGCCGCTGCCCGGCGACATCTCGGTGGATGTCTGCATCGTCGGCGCGGGGTTCACCGGCCTCTGGACCGCCTATTACCTGAAAGAAGCTGAGCCCGGCCTGTCCATCGCCATCGTGGAAAAGGAATTCGCGGGCTTCGGCGCCTCGGGTCGCAATGGCGGCTGGTGTTCGGGCGAATTTGGATGGAGCCGCCAGAAATACCTGTCCTCCGGCAGCCGTGCGGGGGTTATCGAATTTGAACGCCAGTTACGCGCCACCGTGGACGAGGTGAAGCGCGTGACGGAGGCCGAGGGCATCGACTGCGACTTCCGGCTGACCGATTGCCTGACCTTCGCCCAGACCCCCGCACAGATGGCGCGTCTGCGCGCGGATTACGAAACCGCGATGTCCTGGCAGGTGCCGACCACGCGGCTGGAACTGATCGGCGGGGCCGAGGCGGCGGCGCGCATCCGGGTACCCGATGCGCGGGGCGCGCTGGTGCGTCACCACGTCGCCCGCGTGCAGCCCGCCAAGCTGGTGCGCGGTCTGGCTGATGCGGTGGAAAGGCGCGGGGTGGCGATTTATGAACAGACCACCGTGACCGGCATCGCAAAGGGCCTTGTCACCACGAACCGGGGCAGGGTTACGGCGCACCGGATCATCCGCGCCACCGAGGGCTTTACCCATGGCATCCCCGGCAACGAACGTCAGTGGCTGCCGATGAACAGCGCCATTGTGGTCACCGAACCACTGCCCGATGACCTGTGGCGCGAGATCGGCTGGGAGGATCATCAGCTTCTGGCCGATGCCTCGCATGCCTATTGCTATGCGCAGCGCACGCGGGGCAACCGCATCGCCATGGGCGGGCGCGGCGTGCCCTATCGTTTTGGCTCGAAAACCGATACCCGCGGCCAGACCCAGCCGGAAACCATCGAAAAGCTGAAGGACATCCTTTATCGGATGCTGCCGCAGACGCGCGGGCTGCGGCTGGATCATGCCTGGTGCGGGGTGCTGGGCGTGCCGCGCGACTGGTGCGCCACTGCGGGGATGGACCCGCAGACCGGCATCGGCTGGGCGGGCGGCTATGTCGGGCTGGGGGTCTCGACCTCCAATTTCTCGGGGCAGACGCTGGCCGATCTGGTGCTGGACCGCCAGACCGAACGGACCGCTCTGCCCTGGGTCAACCGCCGCCCGCGCAAATGGGAAGTGGAGCCGTTCCGCTGGCTGGGGGTGCATGGCATGTACTGGCTTTACCACCGCGCCGACCGGAACGAAGCGGCGGGCGGCGGCAAGACCACCTCGCGCCTTGCGACCTGGGCAAACCGTCTGACCGGGCGCTGAGCCGCTCAGCCCGTGCTGCTGCTGACGAGGCGCGACCAGAACCGTTCGACCTGCGGGCTGGTGGCATGGGCGTTGCGATAGGCGGTAATCCCGATCGGCTCGGCCATCTGCGGCATGTCGCGCGACAGATCGGCCAGCGCCCCGCTGGCCAGTTCCGCCGCGACCAGCTTTTCGGGCAGCCAGGCAATACCCAGCCCTTCGATCACGGCAGTTTTCAGCGCGGCGCCGATACTGTCCTCATAAACCGTATCCAGCGACAGCGCGTCGCCGTTGCGGGCGAGGATCGTGCGGGTCAGCCGCCCCAGAAAGCTGCCTGGCCCCGGTGACAGGAAGGGGATGTTTCCCCCGTCCAGCCCATGCAGCGCCTGCCCGGCCATGGCCTTCGACACCGGGATCAGGCGGTCGCGGTCCAGCGGGCAGACCGTCTTGCCCGGCAGGAAGCTGCCGGTGGAAATCGTGTCATGCGAATAACAGATCAGCACATCGGCAGAACCGGAGGTCACGGCATCCACGCATCCGGCGAAATTATCGGCAAAGACCCGGAACCGCGGCCGCGCACCATGATCGTACAGATTGCGCAGGAAAACAGGCACATAGGCCACGCTCAGCGATTGCAGGCAGGCAATGCGGATACCCGCCCGCGCCTCGCCCGCCCCCGCAAGCTCGGCCCGCGCGGTTTCCCATTCAAAGATCAGGCTTTGCGCCACCGGCAGAAATTTCTCACCCGCCGGGGTCAGCGTAACCGGATGCACGGAACGGTCGAACAGCACCGTTCCCACCGCATATTCCAGCTTCTTGATGCGGCGGGTGAAGGCAGGTTGCGTCACGTTGCGGATTTCCGCCGCGCGCGAGAACACCGAACATTCTGCCAGCGTCACGAAATCCAGCAGCCAGACCAGTTCCATTGCATGCTCCCTGCCCTTTTCGGCATTGATCATACCGAAAAGGCATCATGCAAAAAAGGCATGATAAATGTATCAACGGCATTTCCGCAAAAGACAGCGCCGCGACATCCTTGGCACAGCAACAACGGAGAACTTCCATGCGTGTCGAACGGGATCAGCTTGGCGTCGTCGAAATCGCCGATGATCTGGCCTATGGGGCGCAGACCGCCCGCGCCGTCCTGAACTTTCCGATTTCGCGCAGCCGCCTGAAGGACGAGCCGGAATTCGTGCGTGCCCTCGCCATGGTCAAGCAGGCTGCCGCGCGGGCCAATCTGGAACTGGGGGTCCTGGCACCGGAAAAGGCGCAGGTCATCACTGCCATCACCGACCAGATCATCGCGGGCCAGCACCACGATCATTTCGTGGTTGATCTGATTCAGGGTGGCGCGGGCACCTCGTCGAACATGAACGCCAATGAGGTCATCGCCAATCTGGGCCTGCGGGCGATGGGGCATGGCTTTGGCGAGTACCGCTACCTGCATCCGAACGACGATGTGAACCATTCGCAATCCACCAATGACGTCTATCCCACGGCAATCCGGCTGGCGCTGCTGCACCGGGCGCGGGCGCTGACCACCGCGCTGGAGGTGCTGGCGCTGGCGTTCCGCAACAAGGCGACAGAGTTCGCCGGGATCACCAAGGTTGGCCGTACCCAGTTGCAGGATGCGGTGCCGATGAGCCTTGGCACCGAATTTGCTGCCTTTGCTGCCACGCTGGCCGACAGCGTGCGCCAGATCACCGCCGCAAGCGAAGGGCTGCGCGTGATCAATCTGGGTGGCACAGCCATTGGTGACGGTATTCTGGCACCTGAAGGGTATCGCGCCCGCGCCATTGCCGCGCTGTCGGAAATCTCGGGCTTTGATCTGACCGGCGCAGACGACCTGTTCGCCGCGGGCTACGATCAGGGCGCGCTGGTGCAGTTTTCGGCGGCACTGAAATCCGCCGCGCTGCGAATGTCGAAAATCGCCTCGGATCTGCGGCTGCTGTCCAGCGGGCCGCGCGCTGGTCTGGGCGAAATCATCCTGCCGCCGGTACAGGCCGGATCGTCGATCATGCCGGGCAAGGTGAACCCGGTGATCCCCGAGATGGTCAATCAGGTGGCCTATGCGGTGGTCGGCAATGATGTGACGGTGACGATGGCAGCCGAGGCGGGTGAATTGCAGCTGAACGCGATGGAACCTGTGATGCTGTGCCGTTTGCTTGAGTCGCTGAGCCTGATGGAAAACGCGGCCAACACCTTCCGCACGCGCTGCGTTGACGGGATCGTGGCGGATGCCGACCGTTGCCGCGCGCTGTTTGAAGGCAGCCTCGCGCTGGCCACCCGGTTGAGCCTTGATCTGGGCTATGACCGCACCAGCGCGCTGGTCTACCGCGCGAAACGCGAGGGGATCGGTCTTGTTCCGGCGCTGGTTACGGAGCCGGATCTGCCAGGGGATCTGGTGGCGAACCTGACCGGCACGGTTCAGCGCAAAAGCGCCTGATCCGGCACAACTGCGCCTTTGGTCGCGTTGCGGACAGGCGGGATGGGTGCTTCTGTGGGGAAGGATCGGCAGAGCCGACGCCCCGGAGGACCGCAGATGCAGACATCCCTGTCCCGCCACCTGCAAAGGATCGAGGTGGCGCTTGCCAACGGGCAGGCGGCCCGATCCGCCATCGCGGCCTCCTGGGCGCGGTCGGCGCATCTGCACGGGCTGGACCCGACCCGCCGCCATGCGGTGCCCCGCCTGACACAGGCCGAGCTGGCGGAGGCCCGTGACCGGCTCGGGCCGCTGCCGCTGCTGGCCGCGCCGCATCTGGACCGGCTGTTCCAGATCGTCGGCGGTCTTGGCGCCTGCGTCGTGCTGGCCGATGCCGAAGGCGTGGCGCTGGACCGGCGCGGCAATCCGGGCGATGACCGCGATTTTGCCGACTCCGGTCTCTGGACCGGCGCCAACTGGTCCGAAGCGGAACTGGGCACCAATGGCATCGGCACCTGTCTGGCCGAGGGGCGGGCAGTGACCATCCACCGTGATCAGCATTTTCTGGCCCATAACACCGGCCTGTCCTGTTCCTCCGCGCCCGTGCATGATGCGCAGGGACGGCTGGTGGCGGTGATCGACGTTTCCACCGCCCGCGCCGACCTGCCCGAGGCGGTGGCCTCGCTGATTGCCCATACCGTTGGCGATACGGCCCGGAAGATGGAGACGGATCTGTTCCGCGATCATTTCCCGCGCGCCCGTATGGTGCTGGTGCCGGGCCTGGATCAGGGGCAGGGGGCGGTGCTGGCGGTGGATGCCGATGATCTGGTGATCGGCGCCACCCGAGCGGCGCGCACCCATCTGGGGCTGAGGGGCGATCTGTCTGCCATGCCGCGCCCGCTGGCTGATCTGGTGCAGCTGGAAGCGCATGAACGGCTGGAAGATGCCGAGCGCGCCGTGCTGAACCGGGCAATGGCGCGTGCCTCGGGCAATGTTTCCGCCGCCGCCCGTGCGCTGGGGCTGAGCCGCGCGACCATGCACCGCAAGCTGGGCCGGACCTGAGATTTACGCGCCCCGACTGTCTCAAACCTGAGACAGTCGGGCGGCGCGAACCTTCGTGCCCCCGGTGACCGACTCATCCCCAGACCCCATGCTTTCCCCATGGCCGCAAGGAGGCGGCTTCGGAGGAGGAACAGCATGAACCAGATGACACAGGCCGATTTCCGCACGGTCTCGCCCTTCAAATCCCGCTATGACAATTTCATCGGCGGACGTTTCGTGCCCCCGGTGGCGGGGCGCTACATGGACAATATTACCCCGATCACCGGCGCGAAGGTCTGCGAAGTGGCCCGTTCGGATGCCGCCGACGTGAATGCCGCGCTGGACGCCGCCCATGCCGCGAAAGACGCCTGGGGCAAGACCTCGGCGGCGCATCGGTCAAACATCCTGCTGAAGATCGCGGATGTGATGGAAGCCAACCTTGATTTGCTGGCCGCGGCCGAAACCTGGGACAACG
The DNA here is from genome assembly GCF_014652195.1 of Gemmobacter nanjingensis. Taxonomy (NCBI): domain Bacteria; kingdom Pseudomonadati; phylum Pseudomonadota; class Alphaproteobacteria; order Rhodobacterales; family Paracoccaceae; genus Gemmobacter; species Gemmobacter nanjingensis. The sequence continues at coordinate 54,548 of NZ_BMYI01000004.1, read as the reverse complement.
GCAAGCCGATCCGCGAGACGACCTTTGCCGACATTCCGCTGTCGATCGACCATTTCCGTTACTTTGCCGGTGTCCTGCGCAGCCAGGAAGGCACCATGTCGGAAATCGACCATGACACCGTGGCCTATCACTTCCACGAGCCGCTGGGCGTCGTCGGTCAGATCATCCCGTGGAACTTCTCGATCCTGATGGCGGCGTGGAAACTGGCGCCCGCGCTGGCCGCCGGCAACTGCATCGTGATGAAGCCCGCCGAACAGACCCCGGCGGCCATTCTGGTGCTCGCCGAACTGATCGCCGATCTGCTGCCGCCGGGCGTGCTGAACATCGTGAACGGCTATGGTGCCGAAGCGGGCGACGCGCTGGCGCGGTCGAACCGCATCGCCAAGATCGCCTTCACCGGATCGACGGCCACGGGCCGCAAGATCATGGAAGCGGCGACGGTGAACCTGATCCCGGTGACGCTGGAACTGGGCGGCAAGTCGCCCAACATCTTCTTCAGCGATGTGATGGCCGAGGATGATGCCTTCCTTGACAAGGCGGTCGAAGGCTTTGTGCTGTTTGCCTTCAACCAGGGCGAAGTCTGCACCTGCCCATCGCGCGCGCTGATCCAGGAAGACATCTACGAGGAATTCATTGCCCGCTGCATCGCCCGCGTGAAGGCGATCAAGCAGGGCGACCCGCGCGACATGGCCACCATGGTGGGCGCGCAGGCCTCGCGGATGCAGCATGACAAGATCATGTCCTACCTGCAAATCGGCCGTGATGAAGGCGCCGAGGTGCTGGTGGGTGGCGATGCCGCGCGCTTCAACGGCGATCTGGCGGAAGGTTTCTACATCCAGCCGACCATCCTGAAGGGCCACAACAAGATGCGGGTGTTCCAGGAAGAAATCTTTGGCCCCGTCGTCAGCGTGACCACCTTCAGGAACGAGGCTGAGGCGCTGGCCATCGCCAATGACACGATGTACGGCCTCGGCGCCGGTGTGTGGACCCGTGACGGCACCCGCGCCTATCGCTTTGGCCGCGCCATCGAGGCAGGCCGCGTCTGGGTGAACAACTACCACGCCTATCCGGCCCATGCAGCCTTCGGTGGCTACAAGCAGTCGGGCATCGGGCGCGAAACGCACAAGATGATGCTGGACCATTATCAGCAGACCAAGAACATGCTGGTCAGCTACAACCCCAACAAGCTGGGCTTCTTCTGAGGTCTTCATGGCACGCAGGGTTGCCCCGCGTGCCACAGCCATGACGGAAACGGGCGCAGTTGTGCGCCCGTTTTTTCATTTGCATGTTTGTGTTCAGTATCGTTCCCGCCTTCCGGGCGTCAGACAGGCCAGCGGCACCGCGCTGCGAGATATTCCTGCGCATTGTTTCCAGATGAGCGGGGTGAAGCGGATCTGCTCTCGGGCACTGACGCGCTAGCGCCGATAGGTGAAATCGGTGGTTTCCAGTGGCCGGTCATCCGCCTCGGCCAGCAGCCGGTCCACCAGCCCCCGGTGCGGCGAATGGCGGCAGACCGGATCAGCCGCGCGGGCATCTCCTGCCAGCGCCATCGCCTGACAGCGACATCCCCCGAAATCCCGGTCCCGCCGCGCGCAGCCCTGACAGATGTCCGGCAGGTAATCGGTGCCGCGGAAAGCCATGAAAGCGTCACTGCGGTACCAGATATCAGCCAGCGGCAGGTCGGTCACCTTCGGGAAGCTGAGACCCGGAATCGTCTGCGCCGCATGGCAGGGCAGCACCGTCCCGTCGGGCGCGATGTTCAGACCCGTAGACCCCCAGCCGCCCATGCAGGCCTTGGGATAATCGGCATAATAATCGGGCGGCACGAAGTCGATCTGCATGCGGCCCTTATAGGTGTCGCGTGCAGCCTCCACCGTGACCTTGGCGGCCGCGACCTGTGCGCGGCTGGGTTGCAGGGCGGTGCGGTTCTTCAGCGCCCAGCCATAGAACTGCACACAGGCGACTTCGATCCGCCGGGCGCCAAGCTCGGCCGCCAGCGCAATCGCCTCAGGCAGCTGGTCCAGATTGTGCCGGTGCATCACCGCATTCACTGTCAGCGGCAGGCCGCGCCGGGCGATGCTGTGCGCCACCGCCATCTTGCGGTCAAATCCCCCGGTGTAGCCGCCGATCCGGTCCGCCACCGCCGCACTCGCCCCTTGCAGCGACAGTTGCACATGATCGAGGCCGCGCGCCTCCAGCGCATCCAGCCGCGCCTCGGTCAGCCCGATGCCAGAGGTGATGAGGTTGACGTAAAGACCCGCCTCGCGCGCCGCGCCAACGAGATCAGCCAGATCGCGGCGCGCGGCGGGTTCGCCCCCGGAAAGGTGCAGTTGCAACACGCCAAGGTCCGCGGCCTGACGAAAGATACCGGCCCAGGTTTCCGTTGGCAGTTCGCCATCGGATTTCAGCAATTCCAGAGGGTTGGAGCAATAAGGGCAGGCGAGCGGGCAGCGATGCGTCAACTCGGCCAGCATGGAGATCGGCGGGGGAATGGCGCTCATGGCAGCAGATCCACCAGCCGCCGGTCGCGCAGATCGCTCAGGAACTCATGCACATCCCCGGCAATCTCGGCCTGGGGCGCGGCAAAGCGCGCAGCCAGACGGGTGACGATCTGGCTTTCGCGGCTGCAGTTGTCGACTTCGGTCAGGATGGCATGGGCAATGTCATCCAGCATCAGCGCCCGTTCCGGCCCCAGAAGGACGGGCCGTCCCCGCACGCGGTCGTCATGCAGCCGAACCCCGCGCGGCAGCAGTACCAGCGGGTCGGCGCTCATTGCAACTGTCCCTCACCGGGGCGCCAGGCGCCGGGCGGGATGCTGCCTTCGACATAGCCATGCCAAAGCGCATCAAGCTGCGCCCAAAGCACCTCGGTCTTGAAGGTCAGTGCGGCGGCGGCGGCCTCCTGATCGGCGCGGCTGGTGGCGTGATCCAGAACCCAGCGCAGGGTGAAGGCCACGTCCTTCGGCGCCTCGGTCAGACGGTGGCGGAAATAGGCGGTGGTTTCGGGATTGGCGAAGGGGTAATGCGCAAGCAACCCTTCGATCCGCTGGCCGTGGATGGCAGGCGCGAACAGTTCCGTCAGTGACGAGGCCATGGCCGCGATCAGCGGCTCGTCCCGCACGAAACGCACATAGGCATCCACCGCGAAGCGCGTGGCGGGCATCACGCCGCGCCCCGAGGCGACGTAATCAGGGTCCAGCCCCACCCCCTCGGCCAGTTTCAGCCAGCGCCGGATGCCGCCGCCCTCAGCTTCGCCACCATCGTGATCCTCGATCCGGCTGCGCCAGTTGCGGCGCAACTGCGGGTCGGTGCAGCGCGACATGAAGGCCGCGTCTTTCATCGGAATGCGCGACTGGTAATACCAGCGGTTGATGACCCAGGCCTGCACCTCGTCCATCGTGCATTGGCCGCCATGCAGGCGATGATGGAACGGGTGGCGGTCGTGATAGCGTTCGGCGCCGATCTGGCGCAGACGGGCTTCGAAGGCCTGCGGGTTCGGGCTCTGGTCGGTCATGGGCGGATCTCCTCCTGATCCTGAACGATCTCCCACCCGGCGGCACGCAGGGCGGCGCGTTCGGCACTGGCGGGGTCGAGCGCGGGATTGGTGTTGTTCACATGAATGTAGCGGCGCAGCGCCCGCAGCCCGGCCAGCCGTGCCAGACTGCCCGAGGGGCCGGACATTGCGATATGGCCCATCCGCGCGCCGGTTTTGGCGCCGGTGCCGCTGGCGGGCATTTCGTCATCACGCCAGACGGTGCCGTCGAAGAACAGCAGATCGGCGTCGGCCAATTGTGCGACCAGATCGTCGGTCACTTCGGCGCAGCCGGGGATGTAGTGAAACACGCGGTCTTTGGCTTCGATCCGCAGGCCGATGGTCTGTTCGCCCAGCATCCGGGTATTGGGCGCAGCCCCCTCCAGATATAATGCGACCTTGCCGGGCACAGGATAGGCGGTGACCTGCAGGCCGGGCAGGGGCTCGAATGGCTGATGCAGTGCGATGGTGCGCGGGATCACCAGCGTTGGGTCCAGCACGCCAAAGATAGGGTTCGCCGCCAGATCGGCGCGGGTACCCGATGTGGCCCAGAGGTCAAACCCGGTCTTTTCGCGCAGTGTCAGCAGACCCGCCACATGATCCACATCGGCATTGGTTACGATGACCGCCGCGATGGGTGTGTCGCGCAACCCGCGCGGATGCAGCGGCGGCGCGGCAGCCAGTTGCGCGCGCAGGTCGGGCGAGGCATTCAGGACGATCCAGCGGTCGCCGTCCGGGGAAACGGCGACCGAGGACTGCGTCATTTCCGGGATCGCGCCCGCCCGGGCAAGGGCACAGTTGCGGCAGCCGCAGTTCCATTGCGGCAGCCCGCCACCAGCCCCCGCGCCGAGCGTCCGGACGATCATCGCCGGGTCAGATCACGTCGTCGGAACGACGGTCATCCTCGGCGGGACCGTACATGTTGATCTCCATGCCGCAGGCAACTTCCTTCAGGGTCGGTTTCTTCCAGGCCATGTCATCCTCCTCTGTGCCGATGGCTGACCAAGGCTAGCAGAGTGCCCGAACCGTGCCATTCCACTTTGGTCTTGGATCGGCTGACAGGTGCCCGGTCCCGGGGCGGCATGGCAAGGCAAGCCGGCACCCCAAAGGGTGAACCGGCTTGCCCGCGCCCCTTCCGCCACTGGACAGGCGGAAGAGGATGGCTGTGCTGACCTACAGGTTCTGCCGCGACAGTTCCGCCGCAATGTGGTCTGCCTGCCGGATCGCGAGGGCGACAATGGTCAGCGTCGGGTTTTCCGCCGCGCCGGTGGTGAACTGGCTGCCATCCGAGATGAACAGGTTCGCGATGTCATGGGTCTGGCCATGACGGTTCACCACACCGTCGCGCGCATGTTCCGACATCCGGTTGGTGCCAAGGTTATGCGTGGACGGATAGGGCGGTGTCGGGAAGGTGCGGGTGGCGCCGGCGGCACGATAGATCGCCTCGCCCTGCCGGTAGGCATGACTGCGCATCGCGATGTCATTCGGGTGATCATCGAAATGCACATTGGGTGCGGGCAGACCATATTGGTCCTTCACCGTCGAGGACAGCGTGATGCGGTTGGTTTCCTGCGGCATGTCCTCGCCGACAATCCACATCCCCGCCATCCGTTCGTAATCATCCATGGCCGAGGTGAAGCCACGCCCCCAGCCGCCGGGATCGAGGAAGGCCGCCATGAAGGGCAGGCCAAGCGACAGGGTTTCCAGTTCGTAGCCGCCGACGAAACCGCGCGACGGGTCGAACCGGGCCTCGTCCTGCACGATCCCCGCCATGGTTGTGCCACGCCACATCCGCACCGGCTTTTCGAACACGCCATAGACCGATCCGGTGACATGGCGCATGTAGTTGCGCCCGACCTGACCCGAGGAATTGGCAAGACCATCCGGGAACATCTCGGAGGCGGAGTTCAGCAGCAGACGCGGGCTTTCGATGGAATTGCCCGCAACGCAGACCACGCGCGCCTTCTGGAAATGCTGGTTGCCCTCCTTGTCGGCATAAAGCGCGCCGGTGACGCGGCCGTTTTCATCATGTTCGATGCGCAGCACCTGCGCATTGGACCGCACCTCAAGATTGCCGGTGGCCTCGCCCTTCGGGATATCGGTATAGGCGGCCGACCATTTCGCGCCCCATTTGCAGCCCTGGAAGCAGAAGCCGGTCTGCTGGCAGGCCGGGCGGTCATCATTCTCGACCGAGTTGATGGCCATGCGCCCGGTGGAGACCTCTTTGTAACCCAGGGCAAGCGCGCCCTTTTCCAGCACCTTGTAATTGTTGTTGCCGGGCAGGCCGGGGAAATTGCCGGTGCGGGTCACGCCCAGCTTGGCCTCGGCTTTTTCATACCAGGGCGCCATTTCCTCGGCGTCGATCGGCCAGTCCAGCAGATTGGCACCCGCGACATGGCCATAGGTGGTGCGGGCCTTCCATTCATGCGGACGAAACCGCAGCGAGGCCCCGGCCCAGTGGATCGTGGTGCCACCGACAGCCTTGACGATCCAGGCGGGCAGGCCCGAGAAATCCTGTGCCACGCGCCAGTCACCCGAAGTGGTCCGCGCATCGAGCCATGACAGCTGGCCGAAAGCATCCCATTCGTCATTGATGTAATCCTCGGGAAGATAGCGCCCGCCCGCTTCCAGCGCCACCACCTTGACGCCCTTTTGCGCCAGTTCGTTGGCCAGCACCCCGCCGCCTGCGCCGGTGCCGATAATCAGGACGACCGAGTCGTCATTCAGGTCGAATTTCGCAACCATGGTCCTGTTCTCCTTACAGCCAGTCGATGTCGTCGAAGCCACGGTCGATGTAGCCGCCCTGGCTGAAGGACTCGCCTTCATAGCCGAACAGCGGCCACAGCTCTTTCTGGTTGTAGAGCCCGGTCACCAGCCCGCCCCGGATCTTCTGGAAGAAGGCGGATTTCTCCATCCCGCGCAGCAGGGCCACGCGGTCATCCTCCCATGCGGCATCCAGATAGCTGGCATGGCCCGCCCCCTGTGCTGCGGCATTCAGCGCGGCGATGCCCGCCTCGATCTCGGCCGCGGTTTCGGCGGTGTCATAGCCTTTCACCGCCGTGACATAGAAAGCATCGCCGATGTGATCATGCGGATAGATGTCGCGCGCCATGCGGATCAGCGTGGCAAGCGTTTCGGGCTTCAGTGCCGCCGCCTCATAAGCCCAGGCCGCATTCGGCGCGGCAACGAAGCCGGCGCCGACGATCAGCGTAGTGCCCGCCGCAAAGCTGCGCGCAATCAGCTGGCGGCGGGTCATCCCGCGCCAGTTCGGTTTGGTGGTCATGGTGTCCTCCTTGCTGTTGGCTGAGTGCCCCGCCGCTCCTCCCGGCGGGGTTGGGTCAAAGGTAGCGACCGCCCCGTTCCAGCACCTCGATCTGGTAGCCGTCGGGATCGGCGATGAAGAAGAACCGCGCGATCACCTCGCCGCCGGGGGCGAAGTCGACGATCTTGCGCGGGGCATGTCCAAGGGCGGTCAGGCGGCTGTGTTCGGCAGCCACATCGGGCACCGACACCGCCAGATGACCGTAGCCGTCGCCAAGGTCATAGGGTTGGGTCCGGCCCTTGTTGATGGTCAGCTCCAGCTCGAAGCTGCTTTCGGCATTCGAAAGGTAGACCAGCGTGAACGTGTCGAAATCCAGCCGGGCGGCGGGTTTCAGGCCAAAGGCCTCGTCGTAGAACTTCAGCGTGCGCTCCTCGTCAAGAACGCGGATCATGCTGTGGATGGCCTTGGCCATGGGATGCTCCTTTCCGGTAAATCAGGCGACAAGGCGCCCGTTGCGATAAAGCCGCAGCGCGCTGTCGCGCAGGGTGAAGGCGGCGGTGTCACCGGGGGCAAGCCCCAGCCCGGCCGGTGCCCGCAGCCGCACCTCCCCCGCCGGGTGGGAGAGGGCCACGATCTCGTCCAGCCCCTCGAACCACAGCCGCGCCACGCGGCCCTGCATGGTGCCGCTTGCGCCCGAAAGCCGCGCGTGCTCCGGCCGGAAACCCAGCACGAGGCCATCTGTGGGCAGCCCGTCCGGCAGCGGCAGCGACAAGCCGGTGCCCGGCACGACGGCCCACCCCGCGACGGCCAGCGCGGGCAGGAAATTCATGGCGGGCGAGCCGATGAAATGGCCGACATGCGTGGTGGCCGGTCGTTCGAACAGATCGCGCGGGCGGCCTGCCTGCACCACCTCGCCATGGTTCATCACGATCACCTCTTCGGCAAAGGTCATCGCCTCGGTCTGGTCATGCGTGACCAGAACCATGGTCACCCGGAATTCGGCGTTGATTTCCTTGAGGATGCGGCGCAGCTCGAATTTCATCTGCGGATCGATGACGGTCAGCGGCTCGTCCAGCAGGATTGCGGCCACATCCTCGCGTACAAGCCCACGGCCCAGCGAAACGAGTTGTTTCTGATCGGCCGTCAGGGCATTGGCGGGCCGTTTCAACAGTGGTGTGAGGCCAAGCCGTTCGGCAATTGCCTCCACCCGTTGGCGGATACGCGGGGTCGGGACGCCCCGGCAGACCAGCGGGAAGGCAAGGTTCTGCCCCACCGTCATCGAGCGATAGATGACCGGCACCTGAAAGACCTGCGCGATATTGCGCTGGCCGGTGCCCAGACGGGTGACATCCTGCCCGTCGAACAGCACCCGCCCTTCCGAGGGATGCAGCAGGCCCGAGATGATATTGAGCATGGTGGATTTGCCGCAGCCCGACGGCCCGAGCAGCGCATAGGTGCCCCCGTCGCGCCAGGTCATGTCCAGCGGTTTCAGCGCATGAGGCGCACCGGGGGCATAGGCATGGGCAAGCTCTTGCAACCGGATCTCAGCCATGGCTGGCTCCTTTCGGGATCAGGGCGCCATTGGCACCGAAGACCAGCGCCTTCCCCAGATCGAGCATCAGGCCCAGTTCGGACCCCAGCCGGTGATCGGTCACCGCCCGCTCCAGCATCACAAGGGGCTGCCCCCCCGCCACCAGATGCGTGACGGTTTCCGAGCCGGAAACCTCGGTCAGGGCGACGCGCGCGGGAAGGGGGCCGCCGCTGCGGATATCCTCGGCCCGCAGGGCCAGCGTGTAACGCCCCGGCGGCAAGGCGCGGCCTGTTGCCCCGGCGGATTGCGGCCCCAGATGATCCAGCACAAGGCCGCTTTGGGTGATTTCGGCTGCCAGCAGGTTGATCGGCGGGTCATTGACCACCCGCGCCGCCTCTAGCGTGGCCGGGGCACCAAACACGGCACGAGGCGGCCCGGCTTGCAGAACCCTCCCCTCGGCCATCAGCACGGTGCAATCGCCCATCTGAAGTGCCTCGCGCGGGTCGGTGGTGGCATAAAGCACCACGGTGTCGCTCTGGCTGCGCAAAAGCTCTGCCAGCTCCTCGCGAAGCCCTTCGCGCAGCTTGTAATCCAGATTGACGAAAGGCTCGTCCAGCAACAGCACCGGCGCGCGCTTGACCAGTGCGCGGGCAATGGCCACACGCTGCTGCTGCCCGCCCGAAAGCGCCGCCGGACGCCGCCCGGTCATCTGCGCCAGACCGACGCGCCCCAGCATTGCAGCCGCGGCCTCGCGGGCGGCCTCGCGCGGTTCACCGCGCCGGATCAGCGGAAAGGCCACGTTGTCCAGCACGCTCAGATGCGGGTAGTTGATGAATTGCTGGGTGACCATGGCCACCGGGCGCCGCCAGGGTGGCAGGCGTGACCAGTCGTTACCCGCTAGTGAAATCTGGCCCGATTGCGGCTGCACCAGCCCGGCCACCGCGCGCAGAAGCGTGGTCTTGCCCGCCCCGGTGCGGCCCAGCAGGGTGGTCATCCGCCCCGGCTCAGCCTCGACACTGACCGCCGCCAGATGCGGCACGCCACCCTCGGTCAGGGATAGATCGCGCAGCACCAGCATCAGCGCACCGCCCCGGCAAGACCGCCGCGCGACAGGAAGCGCTCGACCACGACGGCGAGCACCGCCAGCGGCGCGACCGAGACGATGGCCGCTGCCGACAGCGCCCACCATGGCGTCACCGACGAGTTCAGCGCCACGATGGAGACCGGCAGAAGCTGCGTCTTTGTGAAGGTCAGCGTGAAAGCGAAGAAAAAGTCGTTCCAGCCGAAGATCAGGCAGAACATCCCCGCCACCACGAGGCCCGGCATCACATTGGGCAGGATGACACGGAGGAAGGTGGTGACCGGGGGGCAGCCGTCCATCCAGGCCATCTCGTCCAGACCGCGCGGAATGGTGTTGAAGAAATCCACCATCACCCAGACCGCAATCGGCATCAGCAGCGCAACATAGATCAGGATCAGCCCCGGCAGGCTGTCGAGCAGCCCCAGCCAGCGCAGCATCAGGAAGAACGGGATCGCCAGAACAATGGGCGGCATGATGCGCTGGCTGATGAAGAAGAAGGTGATGTCGCCATTGCGGATCGGCCCGGCGCGAAAGCTGAACCGTGACAGGCCATAGGCGGCCAGGGTGCCAAGGATCAGCGCGATGGCCGATCCGCTCAGCGTCACGACCAGCGAGTTCAGATAGGGTCTGACGATATTGACCCCGCCTGCGCCGCCGAACAGCGACTGCCAGCCACCCAGCGAGGGCTGGTATTGCAGCCATGGCAGCCATGTGGCGCCGCCGGTCACGCCATTGGCGGTCTTGAAGCTGGTGGTCAGCATCCAGAGGAAGGGGAAGATCACGAAACCGGACCAGAGCGTGACGGCCAGATATTTCAGGGCGAGGTAAAGCGTTCTCATGCCCGCGCCTCCCGCACCATCAGGCGGATCAGCGCCTTGGCGATCAGGGTCAGCGCCACGGCCATGATGACCAGATAGGTCAGCGACAGCGCGGCAGCGTAGCCGATCTGGAAATCGCGCATGCCCCGGATGTAGATGTAATAGCTGACGGTTTCGGTCGCGGTGCCCGGCCCGCCCGAGGTCAGCACATAAACGGTTTCCATGATCTTTGACGCCTCGATGGCGCGGATCAGGATGGCCCCGACCGAGATCGCGCCCATCATCGGGAAGGTCACCGACAGGAAGGTCCGCACCGGCCCCGCCCCGTCGACCCTGGCGGCCAGGAACGGTTCGGACGGCAGCGAAAGCAGCCCCGCCAGCAGCAACAGGAACATGAAAGGCGTCCATTGCCAGATCTCGACGATCATCACTGCGGCGAAGGCATGGGTGGCCTGTGACAGCCAGGGCTGGGCGCCGATGCCAAGGGCTTCGAGGATCGGGTTCAGCGGACCGAGGCTTTCGTGAAAGATCGTGCGCCAGATCACCGACATGACCACCGGGGTTGTCATCATCGGCACCAGAAACAGCACACGCAGGAAGCGCCGCGCGGCAATGTCTCGCCAGACCAGCAGCGCCAGCGCGAACCCCAGTACATATTGGATCAGCACCGTTGACAGGCTAAGCAGAGAGAGGCGCCAGAGTGCCTCCCAATAGCGGCTGTCGTCCCAGAGCCGGGCATACATCGCGCCGCCCGCATTGTTCAGGCCGGGATTGTAGACATCCCATGACGAAAAGCTGACGCGGATGGTGAAGATCAGCGGGAACAGGATCACCGCAACCAGCACCAGAAGGCCGGGCAGCAGGAAGATGTATTTCTGGCGATACATGGCGGTCTCGGGCATGGACGGGCGGGCGGAGGGCCGGGTCTGGCCCTCCGGGCGAATGCGCTCAGCGGTCTTCCAGCGCCACGACGTTGGCATAGGCCTCGCGCACGCGGTCGGCGCCGATGCGGTCGACGATGGCGGTCCATTCGGCGGCCACGCCGTCCAACGCCTCTTGCGGCGACTGTTCGCCCGATTGCGCACGGGCCACCCCTGCGGCAAGTGACGACATGAACTCGCCCACCCCCGGCACGCGCAGGTCAAAAACCTGGTTCGGCGCAGTGTCGATGCCCTTCAGCGTTGCGGTATAGGTTTCCGCCACTGCGGCATCCCAACCCATTTCCGTCTCGTAGAAGGCCGGGTCGAAATGGGTATCGCGATAGGGGTTGATCCCGAAGCGCCCGATCTGAAGATCGGCCAGCGTATTGGCCTCGTTCGCAAAGAAGCACAGATAGTCGAAGGCCATGTCCTGATTGGCACTGTCCTTCGCCACCGCCGAGGTCCAGCCCCAGGTGACATAGGCGACGCGGTTGGGCTCGTCGAATGTATCCCACTGGCCGGTCTTGCGGTTCCACACCTCTTTCGCGCCCGGCAGGATCGCGGCCGCCACCTTGTTGCGGATCGGGCTGTCCTCCTGCATCGCCTGGATGAAGGCATCGTCCCAGCTGTAGGACATCAGCGTCTGCCCGCCGCCGAACGAGAAAATCTCGTCCCCCAGCCCGAAAGAGGTGCCTCCGGGCGGCATGGCGGCCTGCGCCGCGACGAACAGTTCCAGCCCGCGCACCCAGCCGGGCGTGTTGACCAGCGGGGTCATGGTTTCCAGATCGAAGAAGAACCCGCCCTTCACATCCGGGTGCTTGGCGTAAGGCGCGACCCGGCTGATGAAGGCGGAAAACATCAGGTCATCGCGCTTCGTCACTTCGGCGGTGCCGAAATCCGGCGCGCCGTCGTCGTCCCAATCCATGTTGGTGAAAACCGAGGCGACCTCGTTATAGTCTTCCCAGGTGGCGGGCACAGTCAGCTCGCGCCCGGTCTTTTCCCTGAACAGCGCCTGCATCTCGGGGTTCGAGAACACATCCGAGCGGTATTTCAGGTAATGGCGGTCGCCATCCATGGTGTATTGCAGCATCCGGCCTTGCCAGCCGGCGATGCCGCGATAGGTTTCCGTGACTTCCTTCATCCCCGCGACCTCCTGATAGGCGGCGGGAACCTCGGCCAGATAGGGGTTGAAATCCCCAAGCCAGAGCGAGCCGTAGAACAGCACGTCATAGGCGGCCTGTCCGGTCTGGAACGGGATCATGATGCGCTGGAACAGATCGCCGAAGGGCACATGCACAACATTGACCGTGGCGCCGGTGAGTTCCTGAAACTGCCGGGCATGCAGGGCGGTCGGCTCGCCGATCACCGGGATCGCATGGGTGATGATGTTCAGCGTGCGGCCCGTGTAGTCCTTGGCGTCGATCGCCTCGAAGCTGCACAAGCCCGGAACATCGGCCTTGATGCCGTATTGGCTGTAGTCCTCGGCCGTGGCCATGCCGGTCGCAAGGCCAAATGCCACGGATGCGTAAAGCGCGCGCTTCAGCGCGGTGGTGGTGTTCATCTCTGTCTTCCCTTGAATGGTGGCAGTTCAGGGCACCAGAACGGCGCGGCCGCGGATCTTGCCGTGATGCAGGTCGCGCAGCGCCTGATTGGCCTCGGACAGGCGGTAATGTTTGGTCGCCAGCTCCACGAGGCCGCGATCCGCCAGGGCCATCAGCTCGGTCAGTTCGGCCCAGGTGCCGACCAGATTGCCGATGATGTTCTTTTCGGTGATCACCATGTCGACGGTGGGCACGCGGATATCTTCGCCATAACCGACGACATAGTAGCTGCCCGCCGCGCGGGTCATGTCGAGGCCCTTTTTCGTCGTGCCCTTCTCGCCGACGAAGTCGATCACCGCCTCGGCGCCCTTGCCGCCGGTCAGGGCCAGCACTGCCTCGACCTCGCCGCCATCCGCCTTCACCAGATGATCGGCCCCATGTTCGCCAGCCAGCGCCAGCGAGGTGTCGGAGATGTCGACCACGATGATGCGCGCCGCGCACATCGCACGCAGCACCTGAATGCCGATATGGCCCAGACCGCCCGCGCCAATCACCACCGCCGCCTGATCGGGCAGCAGTTGCTGCGCTGCCTTCTTGGCGGCGCGATAGGCGGTCAGCCCCGCATCGGCATAGGGCGCGACATCGCGGGGCGCGAGCGTCCTGGGCAGGGCGATGAGGTTGCGCGACGAGGTCAGCAGCGCCTCGGCATAGCCGCCATTGCTGTCGAGCCCCGGAAACTTGCCGTCGCCATGCATGTCATGGCCGCGACGGCAGGCGATACAGGTGCCGCCCGTGACCTTCGGATGCACGATCACCGGATCGCCCTTCCTGAATCCTTCGACCTCGGCGCCGACCTCCTCGACCCAGCCCGCATTCTCGTGCCCCATGATCAGCGGCAGCAGCCCTGTGCCCGTCGGATCGGTATGCGGGCGCCAGATCCCCTCGATGATATGCAGGTCGGTGCGGCAGACGCCCGCGCCACCGATGCGCACGATCACGTCGTTCGACTTGACGATCCGCGGGTCCGGCACGGTTTCCTCCGTCACCCAGACGGGTGCGGTCAGGGCCGGGTCATAATGATGAAGAACCTGTGCTTTCATGGTCTGGCGAGCCTCCTGGTGACCGCCCTCCCCGGCGGTGATGGGGGCAAGTTTCCGCAGAGGCAGGGGACGCGGCAATGAAAGCCCATGCTGCGGATGCAGCCGTTCGCAAACTGGACGAAGGTGCCGGAAATACCGTTCAGGAACTGGACGCCCGCCCGCGCATCTGCCTGAGGCGCTTTGGAAAATCCCCATGTGTTCACAAACTGGACGATTGAACGCGAATCATCCGCCACCGTTGACAGGGTGCCACCAGCAGATACGCTCGGGACTGGCCAAGGATCGGGGAGGAGACGCGGCCATGGACTTGCAGACCTCGGCCCTTGGCCGTGCGCGGCAGATGCTGGAAACGCAGGGGCGGTTTCCGGGTGGCGCCCTGCCGGGCGACATCACCGAAAGCTGGCTGCGCAGCCTGTCGCACGGGCTGGACCCGCTGGCGCGCAGCCAGCGGCTGATCCTGTCGGAGGTGGAGTTCAATGCTACCCGGCAGAGCCATGCCGATCTGATCCGCTTTGCCCGGCCTGAGCTGGAACTGCTTTACGATCAGATCGCCGGATCGAATTTCATGATCGCGCTCGGCTCGCCGGACGGGGTGGTGCTGGACACGCTGCACGACACCCAGTTTGCCGAAACCGAGGCCGGGGCGCAGGTCATACCCGGCTCGGTCTGGAGCGAGAATCTGCGCGGCACCAATGCCATGGGCGTCTGCATCGCGACGGGACGCCCGGCGCAGGTCTATGGCGGTGAGCATTTCCTGCGCGCGCATGGCGATGTCTCCTGCATCAGCGCGCCGATCTTTGACGGGGCGGGGCGGCTGGCAGGGGTGCTGGATGCCTCCTCGATGTCGGCGGTGCGGCAACAGCACACCGCCGCGCTGGTGCAAATGGCCGCCAGCAGCATCGAGAACAGCCTGATCCGATCCGGCCATGACCGGCGGATCGTGCTGCAATTCCATCCCCGGCCCGAATATCTGGGCACGCTGTCGATGGGGGTTCTGGTGCTGGACGAGGATCTGACGCTCCATGCCATCAACCGGCGGGGCGAGATGTTCCTGACCGGCTTTCCGCGCCTGCTGGGCGAAAGCTTCGACCGCATCTTCGAACAGCCTTTCGCAGCCATCCAGCAGCGTCTGGTCGAGGGCGAGACGCTGCGGGTCAGGGACCGGATCGGATCGGCGGTGTCACTGCGCTGCGTCGCAAACCGCGCGAGTTTTGCGCTGGCACGGCGTCTGATCCCGGTGGTGGCAGAGCCGGGCACCGCCCCTGCGCGTAACCTGTTCCGCGATGTCGTCATCGACGACCCCGCGCTGTGGCAAAGGTTGCAGGCGCTGCCCGATGCTGCAAAGCGCGGCGCGGCCATCGCGATCACCGGCGAGACCGGCACTGGCAAAGCCCTGATCGCCCGGTTGGCCCATGCTGCCAGCGAACGGTCCGGTCCGCTGGTCACGCTGGACGGGCGCATGCTGGCCGAGGGCGATTTCGCCCGTGTCTGTCTGGGCAGCGGCACCGAGCCGGGGCTGTTGCAGCAGGCGGCGGGTGGCACGCTGTTTCTGGACGAGGTGACCGACCTTCCGGTGGTGGCGCAGGCTGCACTGGCGGGGGTGCTGGATATCGGCGAATACCGTCACCCCGAGACGGGGGCTGTGGTGCGCACCGACCTGCGGGTGGTCTGCGCCACCAGTGCCCCGGCCGCGCTGTCGGGTCTGTTGCCCGCGCTGCGCTACCGGCTGGAAGGTTTCCGGCTTGACCTGCCGCCGCTGCGGCTTCGCAGCGATCTCGCCGCGCTGGCGCAAAGGTTTGCCCGCTCTGTCCGCCCGGATGCCCGGATGACCGAGGCGGCGCTGGCCCGCCTTGCCGCGCATGACTGGCCCGGCAACCTGCACGAATTGCGCGCCATCGTTTTGCAGGCCATGCTGATGCGCCCCGAAGGTGCACTGGAGGCGCAGGATTTCGACGCGCTTTTGCCGGGGGCCCCGGTCAGACCCGTGTCCTCCGGTGCCACCTGTTGCGCGCAATGCGCGGGCGTGCCCTGGAAAGCGGACCAGTGCCAGAACATCCGCACAGTGGTGGCGCGGCACGAGGGCAATGTCTCGCGCGCGGCACGGGTTCTGGGCATGTCCCGCACGACGATCTACAAACACCTGAAGGATCAGGCCTCCTGACGACGGCGGCGACGGGCTCGGGGCGGAATGCCCAGCTCTTGCCGGAACTTGGCGACAGTCCTGCGTGCAAGGGCCATGCCCTCGGACGACAGCAGGGTGGTCAGCGCCCCATCGTCCAAGGGATCGGCGGGATTTTCCGCAGCGACAAGCTGCGCCAGCCGGTGCCGGATCGCGGCAGAGGCCGGCACGAGGCCAGCCCGGCGCGGGCCGCTGTCGAAAAGGCTGCACAGGCTGCGCAACCCCTGTGGCGTTTCCACCAGAAGATCGCGCGCAACGCGGCCTATCGTGCTGTCATGCAGCCCAAGCTCTGCCGCGATCTCGGTGCGCCGCAAGGCGACGAGCGCGTGCGCGCCGTGATCCAGAAACCCGCCCTGTCGCAGCAGCACGGCGCGGGCCACCGCAAGGACGGTGCGGTTGCGCCGCTCCACGATCGTGGCCAGCCAGGCCGCTTCGGTGCGCGCCGCCCGCGTGGCGGCGGAAGCGTCGGGGGCCGGGCTGACGCTGAGTACGGGCAGGGTGGACCGGTTCAGCGCCACCTCCCAGCCCGCAGCCCCGCGTGATACGATTACATCCGGCGCCCGCAGCGGCGCGACGCCGCCGCCAAAGGCCAGACCCGGACGCGGGTCCATCCGGCGCAGGGTGGCCAGCACGGTGGTAACCTCATCCTGCGGCAGCCTCGTCGCGGCGGCCACCGCAGGGACACCGCCTTCTGCCAGCAGGCCGATATGCGTCAGAACCAGTGCCATGGCAGCCGTCATCTGACCGCGGTCCTGTGCTTGCAGACGCAGGCAATCTGCCAGATCGCGGGCAAACAGCCCCACCGGCTCCACCTCTGCTTGCAGCGCGACCAGCATCGCCTCGGCCCGGTGCAGCTGACGACCGGCACCACGGGCAATCTCGGCCACCGGGCGATCCAGCCAGCCGTTGCCATCCAGCGCCTCGACGAAGGCAATCGCCAGCGCCTCGTCCGCGCGGGCGGCGGCGATCAGGCGCAACTGCGCCATGACATGTGCATACAGCCCGCCCGAGGTATCGGCCTGCTCGACTTCGCCGCCGCCGGATACGATGCCCGCAGGCAGCCGCAGGCGCAGAAAGGGGTTGGCGGCCGCCCGCCGCGCCAGATGATCGGCCAGCCCCTCGTTGGTCAGCCGTAGCAGGCCAACCGCCTGGATCTGCCGGAAACCCAGGGTTTGACGCTGGCTTTGCGTTTGCCGAGACGATACCATCAGCCTGCCCAACCTGTTTCGGGAAAACGACTTTGGCGACATTTGCCCCGGATCGACTGATCGGACCCGAGCGTTTCTACAGCGCCATGACGCCACAACTGGCCGCGCGGCTGCGCCAGATGTGGTCGGCGCGCGGGCATGATCTGGACCGGATCTGGGGCGAGTGCATCCGGGGCCTGCCGGGGTTCCGGCCCTTGCCGCCGGGCAAACCCGAAGCGGACAGCCGCGCGCATGACGGCCTTTGCCTGTTCGATCAGGCGCTGATCTGGATCATCTCGCTGAACCGTGCCGCTGAGGCGGGCAACCGTGTTGCGGGTCTGCGGCTGAGCGGGCCGCAGCTTTGTGCGCTGCATCTGTTGTCCGGGCGGCTGATCGAGACGGTTTCGGCCCTGCGGCTGCTGGTCCTGTCGGAACTGTCGGTGCCCGCACTGCAACTGGCGCGGTCGGTATCCGAGGATGTGGACATGCTGCTGGCACTGCTGCTGCGCCCGCGTCTGGCGCAGCAATTCGTCGGCTGCCGCACCGCCGACGAGGCAAATGATTTCTGGCGCCGTCATATCGCGGGCGGCCGGGCCTTCCGGCTGGTGGCGGAAAAGCTTTACAGCATTGGTCTCGATTATTCGGACCAAAGTGAATACGGCCAGTGGCGGCGCGAGGTGCTGACGCTGCTGGGCAGCGCGGTGCACAGTTCGCCCCTTGGGCGGCGCGGGCAGGGCAGGGATACCGCCTGGCCCGCCAATCCGGTGGCCTGCGACTGTGTGGATTTTGTGACGCATCGGCTGCATGAGCTTTGTGCCTGGGCGCATCTGCTGGAAAGCGGTCTGGACAAGGATCTGGCCTGCATCGCCGAACGCGCGCCCTCAGATTCGGCACTGCTGGCCTTTGCCGCCGGGTCGCGCGACATCCTGCTGGACCAGATGCGCTGGACGATGGCCGGGCAGGGCGGGGTAGCGGCCACCGCCCGGCCCGGACCGCTCAGTGGCGGGCAGGCGGTTCACTGATCTTGTCGCTGGCGATCCAGCGCGCGGCGAGAACAAGGGTTCCCATTGCGAAATCCTTGCCATGCGCCGCGATCATGTCCTGCGAAATTTCCGCGATCCGTGCAAAGAACGCATCCTTGCTGGCATCCTCGTCCGTCCGGCTTTGCTGGGCTTGGGTCATGTCGGTTCCTTTCCTTATTTGAAGAGTTGCGGCGGCAGCGTCACCAATGCCGCCTCGCCATTCGCGGTGCCGATCGCCAGATGAAGACCATCGGCCGACCAGGCGAGCGCGGTGACCGCCGCACCGTCGGCTTGGCGCAGGGGCATTTCCTCGGCCCGTCCGGCCTGGGCAATGGCAACGGCGCCATCCGCCGTGCCAAGCGCAATCAGGTCGCGCGCGGGATGGGCTGCCACCTTGTCGATCAGCACCAGACCGGAACGCCCGGTTTTCAGCGCACCCGTCGCTTCGTTGCCGAAAGGCGGCGCGGCAAGCGACCAGCCTGCCGCGCGGAAGGCGCCGGAGGCGAAAACCGCATCCGCCGCGCGACTGAAGGCGACCGAGGTCGGCGGCGCACGGAACTTGCCGATACGCGCGATCTGCCCGTCCTGACGCTGTAGCAGCCAGATCCCGTCCTTGCCATTGGACCCGACCAGCCAGCGCCCGTCCGCGGAAAAGCCGATGGGACCGCTGCCACCCAGCGGGAACAGCTCATACCCCTTGCGCGGCTGCCCGATGATCAGGCTTTCCTTCAGCGCCACCGCAAGCGAGCGGTCATCCGGCGCGAAGGCAAGCGCATGGGCGGGGCCGGGGGTCAGAAGTCCCGCCTGACGCGCCATGCCATCCTCGTCATGCAGATCGGTCCGGCCATCGCGGGCGATGGCCAGCCGTCCCAGCCCGTCCGCTGCCAGGGCAAAGATCGGCTCGGCCTTGTTGCACAGCGAAATCACCTGCCCGCGCGGCGTTACGCGATGGATACGCCCGTCACGGCCCGCCGCGACCAGACCGATCATGTTCGACGGCGCCAGCAGCGGTGCGCCGGTTGCAAGCTCGGGCGTGAGGATCGGCTGCGCCACCGGCTTTTCGCGCGGGCGGATGGTGCTGCGGCCGGAATCCGCCTCGACCCGCATCCGGGCGAGGGGGGATTCCGGGTCGTCCAGCGGCATCAGCGCCATACGGCCATCCGCCAGCGCGAAGCCCGCCGCCTTGCCCGCCCTGTCCAGCGCGACATCGGTGATGGCGGCCTCCAGCGTCCAGCTGCGGGCCAGCAGATCAAACAGGGGGGATTGCGCCGATTTCGCCGGTTGCTGGGGCGTCGCGGCAGGGGCAATGGTGTGGGTCATGGTCGCTCCTTATTTCAACGCGGCCAGTTCTTGCCCGAGGGCGCTGAGCCGGTGTTCCAGATCCTGAATCTTCACTTCGCAGGACTCTGCCGCGAGCTTCGCGGCAATCTCGGTGCGTTCGGCCTCGATCAATTGCGGCTCTGGCCCGTCCTCGGCCATCTGGCGGGCGAAACCGGCCGCCGCGACCCGCTGCAAAAGGCGGTGATACTCGCCGGTCAGAACACAAAGATCGGCAGTCAGGCGAAACTGATCGGCCAGAACCTCTTGCGTGCCGCGTATGTCTTTTGTCATCTTGCCCCCCATTGGCCGCCATGGAGCGACAGATGACGCCGCCCGATCCCGAAACCCGTTTCCTTGCCGCCCTTGCACAGGCCGCCGCCGTTGAACTGGGCGCGGACCATCCGCTTGCCAGCGGCACGACCGATGGTCGCGATGCCCTGCTCGCGCAGGAGCAGCTTGCGGCCCTGCCCGATGCGACGCGCGAGCGCCTGCTGGCCGCTGCGCATCGGCTGATGCGCGAAGATCTGGCGGCGATCTGGTCTTTCCTGCCCGGCGCCGCGCAATCCGGCGGAATGATGCACTGAGCCTGTCATGACCGGGCCTCGCGCAGCGCGGCCTCGTCGGCGTTCAGGCCGGCGACCACGCGTGCGATTCCTTCGCTGAAGCGCCGTTCGGCCATGTCGATCTGGCTGGCCAGCGCATCCCAGATGTCTACACGCATCAGGGTTTCGACATCGCCGGTCAGGATCTCGATTTCGCCCAAGCGGAAGCTGCGGGCCAGCGAGACGCCGGTCACCACAAAGTCCCGCAGCTCGACCGCGTGGCTGTCGATGAAGAACGGTAGCAGCGGGTGGCTTTCGGGCGTGACCCCGGCGGCGGACAGCCGGGTCTCCAGAAAGCGCCGGAAATGGGTGTGCAGGATTTCCTGGCTCTGGCCGATGAACTGCATGGTGAACACCAGATCCTGCGGCGCACGCGCCACCATCGCCTCGGCGGTGAGGCGGGCGGGATTCTGGTCGACGGGAAGTGGATCAGACATTGTAACGGCCTTCTGCAACCGGGCCGGTGCGGGCCGGCGATTGTGCAGATCATAGCAGAATCGGGGCATCCCCAGAAGCGCGACCGTCTTTGTAAGATGATGATTATAAATGGTAAAATGAGGGTTGCACGTTACGGATGTAACATTTTGTGCCGGTCGGCAGTTACAGTTTCCGTGCCGCTTTACATGCTGCGCCGCCGTACAAATTTTCTGCACCACGGCAAGTCGCGTGAGGCGGCGAATCAGGCCCGAACCGGGAGTAAAGGGCCGAAGTGTTACAGTTTTGCGTAATGTAACGGCGAGGGGGCGTGACAAGTGTAACGGAATGCAACGTCTGCTCCCTGCGGCCCCATCTGCCTGCCCGCAGGTTGCCGATAAAAAGTGCGAAAAATAAAACTGTTTATTTTCAATATATTATTAGAATACGCGCGAAGAATTTCAGGAAAACCGCCCCCGAAACCCCGCTTTGGCACGGGTTCTGCATGTATCCCAGACACAAGAAGGCGGCTCCCCATGCAGGGCGCCCCACAAGAACGAAGGAATGGGAGGAGAAGCGCGGCCACCGGAGACGACCATCACGCTGATGCAGTCGCTTGCGGTTTCCCGGCCCCGTTGCCCGCAACCTTTGCCGTGACCTGACCCGGCCCACCGGCCGGACAATCCCGGGCGGAGCCTCCGCCCACCGGCCCGGAAATCTGTCCGTGCCGTCAACATCAGGAGACTCATGGCATGACTCAACTGACGCTCAACAAGATCACCGCACAGCGCGGGATCTCGGTCGGCGAAGCGACAAAGAAGATCTCGGATCTCGGCTGGAACCCCAGCTATGTCCAGGAAGCCGCGACCTTCCCGACCGATTACAAGATCAACAAGGCCCCGCGCGACCCGATGAAGCAGGTGCTGCGGTCCTACTTCCCCATGCAGGAAGAAAAGGACAACCGGGTTTACGGCGCGCTGGACGCCGCGCTGCGCGGTGACATGTTCCGCAACGTGCAGCCGCGCTGGGTGGAATGGATGAAGCTGTTCCTGGCGATCATTCCCTTCCCGGAAATCTCGGCCGCGCGCTCGATGGCCATGGTGGCACGCATCGCACCCGGCGAAGACCTGCGCACCGGCTTTACCATGCAGATGGTTGACGAGTTCCGCCACTCCACCATTCAGATGAACCTGAAGAAGTGGTATATGGAGAACTACATCGACCCGGCGGGCTTCGACATCACCGAAGAAGCTTTCGGCAAGTGCTATGCCACCACCATCGGCCGTCAGTTCGGTGAAGGCTTCATCACCGGCGACGTGATGACTTCGGCCTGCATGTATCTGACGGTCGTCGCTGAGACCGCCTTCACCAACACACTCTTCGTGGCCATGCCGTCGGAAGCCGCCCGCAACGGCGACTACGCGCTGCCCACCGTGTTCCTGTCGGTGCAGTCGGACGAAAGCCGCCATATCGGCAACGGCCACTCGCTGCTGATGGCTGCGCTGAAAGAGCCGGAAAACCACCTGCTCCTGGAACGCGACCTGCGCTATGCATTCTGGCAGAACCACGCCATCGTTGACGCCGCCATCGGCACGCTGATCGAATACGGCACCACCAACCGCGACAAGGAAAAGGAATCCTACGCGGAAATGTGGCACCGCTGGATCTTCGAGGACTACTACCGCACCTATATGCTGCCGCTTGAGAAGTACGGCATCAAGGTGCACCATGACGATGTTCAGGAAGCCTGGAACCGCATCACCAAGAAGAACTATGTCCACAAGGTCGCGCAGTTCTTCGCGGTCGGCTGGCCGGTGAACTTCTGGCGGATCGAAGCCCAGACCGACAAGGACTTCGAATGGTTCGAGCACAAGTATCCGGGCTGGTATGCCGAATTCGGCGAGTTCTGGAAATGGTATGCGAAGCTGTCGAAGCCGGGCCAGAAGGTTATCACCTTCAACGAGGAAACCGGCTACGTCTATCCGCATCGCTGCTGGTCGTGCCTGGTGCCCTGCCTCATCCGCGAGGACATGGTGGTCGATGAAATCGACGGCCAGATCCACACCTTCGCGCATGAGCTGGACCGCTGGACCGCCGTCGAGGCCTTCTCGAGCGAATATCAGGGCCGTCCGACCCCGGCCATGGGCAAGTTCTCGGGCAAGCGCGAGTGGGAAACCGTCTATCACGGCTGGGATCTCGCGGATGCGATCAAGGATCTGAACTTCGTCCGCGACGACGGCAAGACCCTGGTGCCGCAGCCGCACCTGCGCTTCGACAACAAGGATATGTGGACGCTCGACGACGTGCGCGGCCACACCCTGCTGTCGCCGCTGACGCTGCTGCGTGAAATGACCCCCGAGGCGCGTGCCAAGCACATCGCCGAATACAAGGCGGGCTTCACCATCAATCCCTGCAACTGAGCGGGCAGGGCGGGGGCCATCGCAGGCCCCCGCCAGTGACCGGAACTGACCAGGCGGCCCGGCGGGCTGCCAGACTGACGGCGGGGAGGCCGGACAGAATGGGAGATGTTTACACCGTAAGGCTCGAGCCGGTGGGCGTGGAATTCGAGGTGGAAGAGGATGAAACCGTCCTTGACGCCGCATTCCGCCAGGGCATCGCGCTGCCGCATGGCTGCAAGGAGGGGCAGTGCTCCGCCTGCAAATGCGTGCTTCTCGACGGCGAGGTCGAGATGCTGAAATATTCAACCTTTGCCCTGAACGATGCGGACCGCGATGGCGGCCAGATCCTGATGTGCCGGGCAAAGGCGTTCGACAATCTGACGATCGACCTTCTGAACTATGATGAGGAGGTCCTGTCGAAATCCATTCCGGTCAAGACCTTCGAAGGCCGGATCACGGATTTCCGGAAGCTCACGCATGACATCCGCGGCGTTGAGATCGAGCTGAATGCGCCGCTCAAGTTCTGGGCGGGTCAGTATGTCGACATCACAGTCACCACGGAAGAAGGGGAGACGATCACGCGTTCGTTCTCCATGGCAAATCCGCCGAGCGAAACCCAAAAGCTCTCCTTCATCATCAAGAAATACCCCGAAGGAAAGTTCTCCAACCAGCTTGACAACGGAGGAATCCGGGCCGGAGCGGAAGTGACGGTGGTTGGCCCCTACGGGATGTGTTTCCGCCGCGAGAACCGCGAGGGGCCGGTGGTGCTGGTGGGTGCCGGGTCGGGCATGTCGCCGGTCTGGTCGATCCTGCACGACCATATCGAAAGCGGCGAGGACCGGCCGGTCTATTTCTTCTACGGCGCAAGGACAGAGGACGACCTGTTCCACCTCGACCGGCTGGCCGCCATAACGGCCGAACATCCCTCGGTGACCTTCATCCCCGTCCTGTCACATGCCCCCGAGGGCAGCGGCTGGACCGGCGAGCGCGGCTTCGTTCACGAAGCGGTGGACCGCAGGCTGAAGGCGCTGGGGCTGGAAGGGCAGGGCGATGTCTATGCCTGTGGCCCGCCGCCGATGATCGACGCGCTGACGCCCACGCTCTTCATGCTCGATTTCGAAAGCGAGCGGATTTTCTACGACAAGTTCACCACGACGTCCGGTTCGTCGGGCCATTAAGGCGGCCCGACCGCTCGTCCAAGTGAAAACACCATCAAGGGAGAGAGACCATGACAGCAACCTCCAGCTCTGTCGGTTCCGGGGCGGCAGGCGCCGCGATTTTTGCCGGATCGACCAGCCGCAAATACAATTACTTCGAGCCGCGCGGCAAACGCGCGACCCATTACGAGGATGTCACCTGTGACGTGCAGCCCGATCCGGAACGCTATCTGATCCAGGACTGGATCATCAGCTTCGGCAACGGCAAGGGCGCCTATACCAAGGACAACACCAAGGCGCTGTCCTCGAACTGGCACGCCTTCCGCGCGCCCGACCAGGAATGGGAACGCACCCATTACCAGCGCCAGTCCAAGATCGAGACCATGGTGCAGGCGGTCATCGGCAATGCCCGCAAGGCCGGTGCACACATGGCCTTTGACAAGGTGTGGCAGCGCATCCTGCAAGTTCATCTGGGCGCATGGAAACATGCCGAATTCGGCCTTGGCACCTCGCTCATGCAGGCGCAGCGCTATGGCTATACCCAGATGATCAACAACGCCACGCTGACCAATTCTTCCTACAAGATGCGGCTGGCGCAGGACATCACGCTGTATCTGGCCGAGATCGGCATGGATATCGAAGGCTGGAGCGACGAGCTGGGCAAGCAGGCCTGGCTTGAAGACCCGATCTGGCAGCCCACCCGCCTTGCGATCGAGACGATCATGGGGTCGGAAGACTATCTGGAGCAGTATTTCGCGATCAACCTGATCTTCGAACCGCTGGTGGGCGAGCTGTTCCGTTCGGGCTTCCTGATGCAGGCGGCGGCGGCGAACAACGACTTCATCACGCCTCCGGTGATCTCGGCGGCCGAAGCGGATTACGAACGCAATCTCGCCAATACCATCGACCTGATCTACCTGCTGGCTAATGACGAAAAGCACGGCGCCCACAACCGTGCCCTGTTCAACGGCTGGGTGAAGAAGCACGCCGGTCTGGCCGACAAGGCCGCCGCCGCGCTGCAACCCGTCTGGTCGCAACCCCATTCCAAGCCTGTGTCCTTCGCCGATGCCCTGGCCGTCTCGCACGAGCGGCTGGCGCAGATCCTTGGCGAAGTCGGTCTGAGCCGCTGAGAGGAGCATCCAATGTCCACCACCGCACGCGACAGCACGAAGAGCAACATCTTCAAGTCCATGAAGGACATCGACCTCAGCAGCCGCGAAATCTCGCATGAATGCGGCGTCACCATGAATGACTCGGTCGAGGCCCGCGCCATCGCCGAATACATGGATCAGGACCCGAAGGTGACGGTCACCTACAACCCGGCCACCATCCGCATCGACGGCGAAGGCAAGCTGATCTTCAAGATGGATGACATCAGCGAATATCTGGGCCGGGAAATGACAGCCGAGATCTTCGAGGTGAATACCTCGACCCACTATGGCCGCATGGTGCGGATCGACGACAACACCGTCATCCTGTTCGGCAACATGGACGAAGTGTTCGAGTTCATCTGAGCGATGCGGGGAGAGCGCCTGCCGCGCTCTCCCCATTCCCACCAACCGGATCAAGGAGGGCACGCATGGCCCAGATGATGAAGGCGGCGGTGTTCGTCGAGAAGGGGCGCATTGTCCTTGAGGACAAGAAGATCCCCGATGTCGGACCGAACGACGCATTGATGCGCGTGACGACAACCACGATCTGCGGCACGGATATTCATATCCTGAAGGGCGAATATCCGGTCGAGAAGGGCCTGACCATCGGACACGAGCCGGTCGGCGTGATCGAAAAGCTCGGCTCTGCCGTGAAGGGCTTCCGGGAAGGGCAGCGCGTCATCGCCGGGGCGATCACGCCCTCGGGCTGGTCGAATGCCTGCCTCTGCGGTTTCTGCTCGCAGGATGGGGCGGGCACCCCGCATGGCTGGAAGGCCATCGGCGGCTGGAAATTCGGCAATACCATCGACGGCTGTCAGGCCGAATATGTGCTGGTGCCCGATGCCATGGCCAATCTGGCGCCGATCCCGGACGACCTGTCCGACGAAGAAGTGCTGATGTGCCCCGACATCATGTCGACCGGCTTTGTCGGCGCCGAGAATGGCGGCATCAAGATCGGCGACACCGTTGTGGTCTTTGCACAGGGCCCCATCGGCCTTTGTGCCACCGCCGGGGCCAAGCTGATGGGCGCCAGTCGCATCATCGCGGTCGACACCGTGCCCGCGCGTCTGGAAATGGCCCGGCGCATGGGCGCGGACGAGGTGGTGGATTTCAAGGCGTCGAACAACGTCGTCGAGACCATCCTTGAAATGACCAACGGGCGCGGCTGTGATGTCGCCATCGAGGCGCTTGGTCTTCAGGCGACCTTTGAATGGGCGCTGCGCTCGATCCGGCCCGGCGGCACGCTGTCGAGCCTTGGGGTCTATTCCGGCGATCTGAAGATTCCGCTGGATGCCTATGCGGCCGGTCTGGGCGAAAAGACCATCCGTTCGGCGCTGTGTCCCGGTGGGAAAGAGCGGATGCGGCGGATGATGGAAGTCGTGCGCGCAAGGCGCGTCGATTTCAAGGCGCTGGTGACCCATCGCTACAGCCTCGACCAGATCGAGGATGCCTACGAGCTTTTCGCCAATCAGCGCGACGGCGTGCTGAAGGTCGCGATCACCACCTGACACCACAACAGAACATCCAGGGAGGAAATCATGTACAAGACACCCGACGGACAGGACGTCTTCGTTCTCGACTGCCACACCCATTTCTGGGATGGCAGCCCGGCCAACCAGCGCAACGTGCATGGCAAGCAGTTCATCGACTGCTTCTATGCCTATCACACCGCGCTGTCGCCGAAGGACCAGCTTTGGGAGAAATCGAAGTTCGAGAAATACTCGGTCGATGACATCTATCGCGATCTCTTCGTCGACGGGCCGGATGACATGGCGATCATCCAGTCCACCTATCTGCGCGACTTCTACAAGGAAGGTTTCTCGTCCATCGAACGCTCGTCGCAGATGGCGCAGATCAATCCGGGCCGTTTCATCGTCAACGGGGCCTTCGACCCCCGCGATGGCGAAAAGGCGCTGGAATACATCCACTACATGAAAGAGACCTTCGATGTCAAAGGGGTCAAGATGTATACGGCCGAATGGAACGGCGATTCCAAAGGCTGGAAACTGACCGATCCTTCGGCCTACAAGTGCTTTGAACTGTGCGAGAAGCTGGGCATCCGCAACATCCATGTCCACAAGGGTCCGACCATCCTGCCGCTGTCGAAGGATGCCTTCGCGGTGGGCGATGTCGATGAAGCGGCAACGGATTTCCAGGGCCTGAACTGGATCATCGAACATTGCGGCCTGCCGCGTCTGGATGATTTCTGCTGGATTGCCACGCAGGAAACCAACGTCTACGGCGGTCTTGCCGTGGCGCTGCCCTTCATCCACTCGCGTCCGCGCTACTTTGCCGAGGTGATTTCGGAGCTGCTGTTCTGGCTTGGCCCCGACAAGATCCTGTTCGGGTCGGACTACGCGATCTGGACGCCGCAATGGCTGGTCGACCGGCTGTGGAATTTCGAAATTCCCGAAGACATCGCCACCGAGCGTGGCGTGCAGCTGACGGATGAAATCAAGCGCAAGATCCTCGGGCTGAATGCGGCGCGGCTTTACGACATCGACGTGGCCGCCAAGATGCGCGAACTGGCCCAGTCCCCCGTTCGCATCGCGGCGGAGTAAGCCGATGCCTGTGCCGCAAATCCGTGGCGCGCAGGCAAGGGAAGTGTGGCGGCGGCTTTCCGCCGTCACCGACCCCGAGCTGGACGAGCCGATCACCGACATGGGATTTGTCGAACGGCTGGAGGTATCGCGCAGCGGCGAGGTCGAGATCGACTTTCGTCTGCCGACCTACTGGTGTTCGCCGAACTTCGCCTTCCTGATGGCCGACGGCATCCGCAAGGCCGCCATGACGCCTGCCTGGGTGCAGAAGGTGCGTGTGCAGTTGCAGGATCATTGCTTTGCCGACAAGGTGAATGACGGGATCAACGGCCAGCAGCCTTTCGAGGCGATCTTTGCTGCGCTGACCGAAGGCGGCAATCTGGACGAGGTGCGCGAGACCTTCCGCGAAAAGGCGTTTCTGCGCCGACAGGAAGCTGTGCTTCAGGGCCTGCGCGCGATGGGCTGGACCGCCGGGCAGATCACAACGCTGACACTGGCCGAGTTTGATGCGCTCAACCTTTCGGGCCATGCCGAGGCGGCAGCGCAGAAACCGCGCTACCGCGAAATCCTCGTCGGGGACGGGCTGGCGCTTCTGCCCGAAGACTGGGCCTTCGTCACCTGGCGCGGCGATCCCATCGTTGCCGAAGACCTGCAAGATCATCTGATGCGGCTGCGCGCCCTGCGCATCAACATGGAGTTCAATGGCGCCATGTGCCGTGGCCTTGCCGCGGCGCGCTACAAGGAAGTTGTCCGCAACGGAGAGGAGCCGGAGCTGATCGACTTCATCCTGGGGCGGGTTCCGCCACGGGCCTGCGGGGACAGCCAGAGCAGCCGGGGCTGAACACGCCAACCCAACCACCATGAAGGGAGACCGCCGCGCCCCGCGCGTGCGGTGACAAAGGAGGATTATCCATGCCGAACTTTCTGATTCACAATGTCGAGGCCCGCCGCGCTCTGGCTCGTGGCGTCGCCCGTCTGGCCGCTGCGGTCGAACCGACGCTGGGGCCGAAAGGGCTCAATGCGATGATTGACCGTCCGGTGGGCACCCCGCTCATCACGCGGGACGGCGTTTCCATCGCGACCGAAATCGAATTGCCCGACAGGTTCGAGAACATGGGCGCGCAGGTGGTGCGCGAAGTGTCGATGCAGACCAACGAGGTCGCGGGGGATGGCACCACCACCGCCATCGTTCTGGCCAATGCGATGATCCAGCAGGGTGTGACCCAGGCCGAACGCGGCGCCCGCACGGTCGATCTGTGCCGGGGCATCGAACTGGCGGTGGGCCGCGTTGTCGAGGCGCTGAAACGTCAGGCGGTTCCGGTCAAGGACAATCCGCGCCTTCTGGGCGCCGTGGCGAATATCGCCGCGACCGATCCCCGTCTGGGGGAAATCGTTGCCGAGGCGCATTCCCGCGTGGGTGAGGATGGCATCATCACCGCTGATTTCTCGGTGACGGTCGAGACAACGCTGGAAGTCACCGAAGGCATGTCCTTCGAGCGGGGTTATATCTCGCATCACATGGTGACCGATCAGGACGAAATGGAAGCGGTGCTGGACAAGCCGCTGATCCTGTTGACCGACCAGAAGATCCTGCATCCTTCTGTGCTGGACAACGCGCGCGGCATCGCCGAGGCGGAAGGCCGGTCGCTGCTGGTCGTGGCAGAAGAAATCGCGCCCGAAGTCGTGGTTACGCTTCTGGAAGCGGCGCGGCCGGGCAAATATCTGATCGTGCATCCGCCGGAATACGGCCACTGGCGGAAGGCGCAGATGGATGATCTGGCGATCCTTACCGGCGGCGAGGTTCTGGCCCGCGATCTGGGCAGGAAGATCGAGAATGTCACCCGCGAACAGCTTGGCGCGGCGCGTCAGGTCCGGGCGTCGGCCAACCAGACCACGGTGATCGGCGGCGCGGGTGAACCTGCGGCCATCGCAGCCCGCCGCCTGCAAGTGCAGCGCCAGTATGACATCGCCCCGCCGAATATCGAGCAGGACAAGCTGCGCGAACGTCTGGCCAAGCTTTCGGGCGGCACGGCGGTGATCCATGCCGGCGGCCTGACCCCGGTGGAACAGAAGCGCAAGATCCAGCTGATCGAGGATTCGCTTTATGCGATCCGGGCCGCGGTGGAGGAGGGCGTGGTGCCGGGTGGCGGCTCTGCCCTGGCCCATGTCGCCCCCGAACTGGATGCGCTGGTGGCCGAAACCTCGGGCGATGTTTCGGTCGGGGTGGAGCTTGTCCGCTCGGTGCTGACCCGCCCGCTGGCCCGCATCGCGATCAACGCAGGCTCTGACCCGAATGCCGTCATTGCCGAGGTGATCCGGTCAGGAAGCGGGCATGGCTTCGATGCCGCACAGGGCCGTTTCCGCGACATGATTGAAGCCGGCATCGTCGATCCCGTGCGGGTCACCTGCTCGGCACTGGCCAATGCGGCTTCGGTCGCTGCGCTGATCCTGACCACCGAAACGCTGATCGGCCATGTCGAGGATCACGTCGACCCGACCGCCGGTCCGGCGCTTGGCGGCGGTGCCGAACGGCTCGGGCGGCAATGAGATCACAGGAGAAATGACAATGAGCACCCAGAAACTTGCGGGCAAGACGGTAATCGTTTCGGGCGGATCGCGCGGCATCGGGCGGGGCATCGCCCTCGCCCTTGCGGCAGAGGGCGCGGATATCGCGTTCTGCCACTTCCGCGATGACGAGCGTGCGAAGGAAACTGCCGCCGCCATCGCCGCCCTGGGCCGTAAGGTCCATGCCGCCGAATGCGACGTCTCCTCAGTCGCGGCCATCCATGCGTTCTATACCGGGGCAAAGGCCGCCCTGGGCGAGATCGACATTCTGGTCAACAATGCCGGGCACAATATCACCGAAGCGTTCGAGGATATCAGTGAGGCCAGCTTTGACCGGATGCTGGATGTCCATGTGAAGGGCACCTTCTTCATGGCCCAGACCGTCTATCGCGATATGAAGAAACGCGGCAGCGGCAGGATCATCAACATCACCTCGCAACTGGCCTACAAGGGGGCACCCACGCTGACGCATTATTGCGCGGCGAAAGGGGCAAACGCGACCTTTACGCGTGCGCTGGCGCTGGAATGCGCCGGGACGGGTGTTCTTGTGAACGCAGTGGCACCGGGCGTGACCAACACCGACCTGCTGACGCCATTGTCACAGGAGCTTCTGGATACGCTGAAGGCCGCAATCCCGCTGGGTCGTTTTGCCGAGGTTGACGAGATCACCCCGGCAGCGGTGCTTCTGGCCTCGCCCGAAGGGGCCTTCTTCCATGGCACCTGCATTTCGCCGAATGGCGGCGAGGTCATGTTCTGATCCGCAAGGACGGCTGATCAAAACAGATGGGGCGAAGGTCATCCTTCGCCCCATCTGGTCATTTACGGCCCCGAAAGTGCCGCGCGCTAGCCGTAGCTGCGTTTGATCCCGTAAGTCTTCAGCTTGCGATACAGCGTCGGGCGGGAAATCCCCAGAACGGCGGCGACGCGGGTCAGATTGCCCTGCTCTGCCGCCAGCGCGCGACGGATCGCCTGTTCTTCCATATCGGTCAGATTGGGCGGCAGATCGGGTTCCTGCGGTGCGGACAGCTTGCCCTGCGGCACGGCGACGGGGGCGAGAAAGGCGGGGGGCAGATCAGCTTCTGTCACCACCCCGTCCGAGACGACCAGATGCAGGCGCTCGAACAGGTTGCGCATTTCCCGCACATTGCCCGGCCAGCCATAGGCGCCCAGCCGCGTCGCCACCTCTTCTGACAGCAGCAGCGGTTCGCGCCGCATCTTGGTGGCCACGGCGCGGTTGAAATGATCCGCCAGCGCCGGAATGTCACAGGGCCGTTCCCGCAGCGGCGGCACCTCGATCGTCATGGCGCCGATACGGTAGTAAAGATCCCGGCGGAAGCGACCTGCCTCGACCTCCTGGCCCAGATCGCGGTTGGTCATCGCCACAAGCTGCACATCGACCTGCCGCCGCTTTGAACAGCCGATGCGGTAAACCGCCCGCTGTTCCAGCACGCGCAGCAGATAGGGTTGCAATTCAAGCGGCATCTCGCCAATCTCGTCGAGGCACAGCACGCCGCCGTCGGCCTGTTCAAACTTGCCTGCCTTGCCCTCGCGTGAGGCCCCTGTGAAGGCCCCCGAGACATGGCCGAACAGCTCCGATCCAAACAAATCGGCGGAAATCGCGCCACAGTTCACGGTGACGAAAGGCGCGCGGCCCTTGTGCGCGGCCGAGGTATGGATCAGGCGGGCGAACAGCTCTTTCCCCGCGCCGGTTTCCCCCTGGATCAAAACCGGAGAGCCTGCGGCGGCGGTGCGGCGGGCAAGGTCGACAGCTTTCACGAACTTCGGGGACTGCCCGATCATCAGCAGTTCGTCGCGTTCCGCCCCCGCGCGCGGCGGAATGCGGAACGGCTCTGCCGCGATGGCCGGGGTGCTGCGCCGGGGCGGCAGGATCAGTGCCGCTCCGCTGAACTCCCCGTCCAGAAAAAGCCTGCTGATGCCGCTGGGTTGCAGATGTGGCGGGATGGCGCGGGCGATGTCCTGATCGCTCATGGTGCCGGTCAGCGTGATGAACTGCTGTCCCAGTGTCAGACCGGGCGGGTTCGGCGTCTTCGGCACGCCCGCCGGAAAGCGGTGATACATCACGCGCCCGATCCGGTCGAGGATCACCACGGCGTCGCGGCTGCTGCGGGTCGGGCCGCTGTCAAGGAATGCCTCCAGCAGCCGGGTGCGGCGCATTTCCTGCCGCTCGGCCAGACTGGATTCGATCTCGCGGGCAACGGCCGCGATCATGGCGACATTGTGCGGGCGGAAGATGCTGGGCGGGCCGGAGAGATCCACCGCACCGATGATGCGCTGGTCCACCGGGTCGCGGATCGGCGCAGCTGCACAGGTCCAGGCCTTGATGCCCTGACAGAAATGCTCTGACGCGTGCACGACAGTTGGCCGTCCCGAACGGATCGCGGTGCCGATCCCGTTGGTGCCAATCGCGGATTCGTCCCATTGGCCTCCCCGGACCAGATGGATGCTGCGCGCGGCATCATGTGTGCGCAAATCGCCGATCTGATCCAGAACAAGCCCCTCGGCATCGGTCAGGATCAGCAGCGCATTGGCCTCTGCCAGCAGCGGGCCGATCTTTTCGAACGGATGCCGGGCTGCCGCGCGCAGTTCGGAATTCTTCTGCCGCGCATCCTCAAGCCGCTCCTCCGTCTCGTCCAGCGGCGCCAGTTCGGCGGTGGCGTCGATGCCGGAGGCCAGACTGCGGGACCAGGATTCAAGGATCTCGCGCCGGACGCCCGAGGTCCGTATGGGGTCCAGTTCCTTGAAGGTCAGAAAATCCTCCCAGGCGCGCATGGTAGCGCGCTGGTCAAGCCAGTCCTCGAACATGCCGGTCCGGGTATGAAATCCCGTTGCCAGATCGGTCATGCAGTTCCTCCCAAAGGGCTGGGGCGCGGATTTCGCCCTTGCTGACGCACGCAGTTACGATGTGCGGGTGTACGGGTATCGGCGGGAGGGAAAGCGCCCGCCAGAAGCGGACGCCGGAACGTCACTGAAAGCCAAGCCGCTCAGAAATTTCGCCGGCCAGCAGGCTTTCGGGGCAGGTGTCGTCGATGATCTGGCCATCCAGCTCGCCAATGGCTTCGGTCACATCCTCGGGCAGGGCCGAGAAGAACCCGTTCTCGCGCGATGCCAGCGCGAAGTAGCGCACGTCATCCTGCCGCCGGATTTCGCCCAGCAGATGAAGCTGCCGCCCCGACCCGCTGTCATAGGCCACCACACGGTTATTGACGCTGACCTTGACCCGGATATCGCCCGAGGCGGTGCCGGTCTGTGCGCGCCCTGAGGTCAGATCGTGGAAGATCTTGCCATCGGGCGGCGGCGGGGCATTGCTGGCAGCGGCCTTGGCGCGTTTACCCGCGCTGTAGGCACCCTGGGTCAGCCGGTCGGCGATCTGGGTAATGGCCCCCTGATTCGCCTGAATCATGCGCCGGGCACGCTCGTCCTCGCGGCGCGGGCCATCGCGCTTCGAAATTATGTCGACCATGGTCATCCTCCCAATGTCCAGTGATCCATATATAAATTCAGCATTTCTGCTTTCTTTGCACCGGCCCTCCCCGCCGGTTTCAGACTACAGAATGCCGCAAGCGGTGTCCGATTTTGACGGGTTCTGCCGCTTCTGTGGATCAAACCTACAATGCAGATGTTGCATTCATCAAGCATTTCCGCGTGACGGACAGCGCGTCACTGGCTTCAGCGGCGCCAGCCGGGCAGGGTCGTGAGGCCACTGGCCTGCCGTAACGTCATGCCGCAGTGCCGCACCACTTCGGCGATCTGGAGAAGCTGCGCCTCCATACCGCTGGAGCGTCGCCAGACCATGCCGATTGTCCGCACCGGCTGCGGATCGCGGAAGCGCGCAACCGAGACGGCGGCAGACCGCGTTTCGATTGGCACCGCCATTTCGGGGATCAGCGTCACTCCGATTCCGACCCCCACCATCTGCACCAGCGTGGACAGCGAACTGCCGTCCAGCATCTCGCGCGGCTGGGTCGAGGGCATGTCGCAGAAGGACAGAGCCTGATCCCGGAAACAATGCCCCTCTTCCAGCAGCAGCAGGCGCATCTCGCGCAGCATGTCGCGGCTGGGCACCGGCCTGTCAGCATCCGCAATCTGCCGGATCAGCACGAACCGTTCGGTGAACAGCGACACTTCGGTCAGCGCCGGTTCGGAGACCGGCAGCGCAAGGATGGCGGCGTCGATCCTGCCATCGTTCAGTTCCTCGATCAGGCGCGAGGTCATGGTTTCGCGCAGAATCGGCATCAGGCCGGGGAATTGCTGGGACAGCCGGGTGATGACCGCCGGCAGCAGATAAGGCGCAATGGTCGGGATCACACCAAGCCGCAGCTTGCCCGCCGGCTGACCGCCCGCCGCGCGTGCCAGATCATCCAGATCATCGACGATGGCCAGCATGGCCTGGGCGCGGGTCAGGAACATCTCGCCAAAGGCGGTCAGCCGGATCTGCCGCGGTCCCCGTTCCAGCAGCGGCGTTCCGGCCATTTCCTCCAGTTCCTTGATCTGCATGGACAAGGCGGGCTGGGTCACGGCGCAGGCTTCCGCCGCGCGCCCGAAGGTGCGGTGACGGGCGAGCGCCTCGAAATAGCGTATCTGCTTCAGTGTCAGGCCCTTCATCAGGAAACCTTATATCAGAAATAAGAATATTCAAGTTTCCCTTACAGTGATCCGTGACTAGAATGATTCCAGATTGAAGGCCGCCTGCGGGAGGTCCGGGCACCCGCCCGGAAGCTGGCGCCCGATTGATGGCTGATCGCCAACCGCCGATCCTGGGAGGAAAATCATGGACGGAAATACCCCCGCCGGGCGCTGCCCGGTGATGCATCACAGCCTGCCGCAGACCACGCTGGGCGGGCGCGGCAACAAGGACTGGTGGCCGAACCAGCTCAACCTGTCGATCCTGCATCAGCACAGCCCGAAATCAGATCCGATGGGCGCCGGTTTCGATTATCGCACTGAGTTCCAAAAGCTTGATTATGACGGGCTGAAGAAGGATCTGGCGGCGCTGATGACCGACAGCCAGGACTGGTGGCCAGCCGACTGGGGCCATTACGGCGGCTTCATGATCCGCATGGCCTGGCATGCGGCGGGCACCTATCGCACCGCTGACGGGCGGGGCGGCGGCTCGACCGGCAACCAGCGGTTTGCGCCGCTGAACTCCTGGCCGGACAACGGCAATCTGGACAAGGCCCGCCGCCTGTTGTGGCCGGTGAAGCAGAAATACGGCAACCGGATTTCCTGGGCCGATCTGATGCTGCTGGCGGGCAATGTCGCGATGGAGACCATGGGCTTCAAAACCTTCGGCTTTGCCGGGGGCAGGGCCGACATCTGGGCGCCGGAGGAAGATATCTACTGGGGGCCGGAAGGCGAATGGCTTGCCACGTCGGACAAACCGAGCAGCCGCTATTCCGGCGAACGGGATCTGGTGAACCCGCTGGCCGCTGTACAGATGGGCCTCATCTACGTCAACCCGCAGGGACCGGACGGCAACCCCGATCCCGTCGCCTCGGGCCGCGATGTGCGCGAGACCTTCGGCCGTATGGCGATGAACGACGAGGAAACGGTGGCGCTGGTGGCTGGCGGCCATACGTTCGGCAAGGCCCATGGCGCGGGCGATCCGGCGCTGGTCGGGGCTGAACCGGAAGGCGGCGCCATCGAGGCGCAGGGCTTTGGCTGGATCAACAGCTTCGGCACCGGCAAGGGCATCCACACCACCACTTCAGGCTTTGAAGGGGCGTGGAAACCCAATCCGACCACCTGGGACAACGGCTATTTCGACATGCTGTTCGGCTACGAGTGGGAACAGGTGAAAAGCCCGGCCGGTGCGATCCAGTGGCAGGCAAAGGATGTGCGTCCTGAACACATGATCCCCGATGCGCATGATCCCGCGATCCGGCACGCACCCTTCATGACAACGGCGGACCTGTCACTGCGCTTCGATCCCATCTACGAACCCATTGCGCGCCGGTTCCACCAGAACCCTGATCAGTTCGCCGATGCCTTTGCCCGTGCCTGGTTCAAGCTGCTGCATCGTGATCTTGGTCCGAAGGCGCTGTATCTGGGGCCGGAAGCCCCGACCGAGGATCTGATCTGGCAAGACCCGATTCCGGCGCGGGATCACGCGCTGATCGACGCCGCCGATATCACCGATCTGAAGGCGCGGATTCTGGCGACCGGCCTGAGCACCGCCGAACTGGTGGCGACGGCCTGGGCCTCTGCCTCGACCTTCCGGGGTTCCGACAAGCGCGGTGGCGCCAATGGCGCACGCATCCGCCTTGCGCCGCAAAAGGACTGGGAGGTCAACCAGCCCGCGCAGCTTTCCCGCGTTCTTGCCGCGCTGGAAGGCGTGCAGGCCGATTTCAATGCCGCGCAGACCGGCGGCAAGAAGGTCTCGCTGGCCGATCTGATCGTGCTGGGTGGTTCTGCTGCCGTAGAAGCGGCGGCGCTCGCCGCGGGACACCCGGTCAGCGTGCCGTTCACGCCGGGCCGGATGGATGCCACCGAAGCGCAGACCGATGCCGCCAGCTTCGATCCGCTGGAGCCGCAGGCTGACGGGTTCCGCAACTATTCCAAGGGCAATTTCCGAACCGCGCCCGAGGAAATGCTGGTGGATCGCGCCCAGCTTCTGACGCTCAGCGCGCCGGAAATGACCGTGCTGGTCGGCGGGCTGCGGGTACTTGGCGCCAACTACAACGGCTCTGCCGACGGGGTGCTGACCGGGCGCAAAGGTCAGTTGACGAATGACTTCTTCGTCAACCTGCTCGACATGGCGGTGGAATGGCACGGCGCGAATGCGGATCAGACCCGGTTCGAGGGCCGGGACCGCAAGACGGGCGAACTGCGCTGGACCGGCACGCGCGCCGATCTGGTCTTCGGATCGAACTCGCAACTGCGCGCATTGTCCGAAGTCTATGCCCAGTCCGACAATGCAGCGAAATTCGTGGCTGATTTCGTTGCAGCCTGGGTCAAGGTGATGGAACTGGACCTGTTCGAGGCCTGATCCACGCCTCCTTGCAATCTTGCCCGGCGCCGTCCTGACGGCGCCGGGTTTTTCAGCGTGCCATGCCGGTCGCGGCGATCCAGTCGAACAGATAGGGCACCAGCCCCCGGTCGACATGCAGCCTCAAGACCCCCTCCACCCTGCACAGGGCGGCATGAACCCCTGCGAAATCCAGCGCGGCGCTGGCGCTGGACAGGCGTGGATCAATCGCAGAGGCACGGGCAAACAGCGCCATGCCGTTCGGTCCCGCGATTTCAAGGACTGCCAGCGCCCCGGTCATCGGCGTCGTGGCCACTCCATCCTGCCAGCCCGCCGTTTCATGATCCTGCCGGACACCAGCCACCAGCATTCTGTACCGGGCAAGCCGCAG
The DNA here is from genome assembly GCF_014652195.1 of Gemmobacter nanjingensis. Taxonomy (NCBI): domain Bacteria; kingdom Pseudomonadati; phylum Pseudomonadota; class Alphaproteobacteria; order Rhodobacterales; family Paracoccaceae; genus Gemmobacter; species Gemmobacter nanjingensis. The sequence continues at coordinate 16,852 of NZ_BMYI01000004.1, read as the reverse complement.
GGCATAGCGCTCGGGTGTGACCTGCCCCAGAAGGCCGACCGCCGGGCCAAGACCCCGGGCCGCGAGAAAGCGGTCTGTAGCGCCGCTGACCATCACCTGCGGCACAGGCGGCAATTGGCGAACAGAAAGCCCCTCGCCCTCCAGCCGGGCATCGGGGGCAGGCGGGGCAGGCCAGAAGCCGGAACGGTCAGGCATTCAGCCGATCTCCCTTCGGATCAAGAAAACAGGGGGCGCAGATTCGCGCCCGGCGGCGTTGGCCAAGATGCTGGATCACGATTTCTTCGCCATGCCGGCTGGCACCGCGTTCGATCAGCCCCAGCGCCACCGGATGATCCACCGCCGCGCCCGGAGAACTGGAGGTAATATAACCGATGGAACGCGGCACTGATCCCGACAGGTCAAGACCATGCCCCCCCACCGGCAGCAGACCCTGATCATCGGCGGGCAGCAGTCCAACCAGTTGATTGCGGTCCGGGCGCTGCGCCTCTTCCTGAAACAGCGAACGCCGACCGATAAACTCTGCCTTCTTTGTCCGCAGCGGGCCGGAGACGCCAAGATCCATCGGGCGCGTCATGCCATCGGAATCCTTGCCGATGACAAGGAAACCCTTCTCGGCGCGCAGGATCATGATGGCCTCGATCCCGGCCGGGCCACCACCATGGCGTGCGGCGGCTTCGGCAAGCCGGTCCCACAAGGCCGCTGCGCGATCCTGCCGGACCGAGATTTCATACGAACGGTCGCCCGTAAAACTGACCCGCGTCAGGCGCAGCGCCTCGGCAGCCAGCCAGCGGCTTGTCATATGCGGGAAAGCCGCATCCGAAAGATCCGCCGCGATGCCCGCCGCCGCAATGGTATCGCGAGCGCGGGGGCCAGACACGGTGATCGTGGCGGTTTCTGCTGTGGCGTTGTGGATGAAGATAGCTTTGCGAGGGAACCTGTCCTGCCGCCATTCCTCCAGCAGGGCATGGACGCCAGCGGTATGGGAGGATGAGCAGGACACCACGAACCTGTCGTCATCAAGCCGCACCAGCACACCGTCGTCGAACACCACGCCGCTTTCAGACAGGATAAAGCCATAGCGGCAATGGCCGGACTTCACCGTCGACATGGTGTTGTAATAGATGAAATCCAAAAACTCCGCCGCATCCGGGCCGATGACCTCGATCTTGCCCAGAGGCGAGGCATCGAACAGCCCGACCGCCTGCCGCGCCATTCGCGCCTCGGTCAGGATGGCCGTTTCGTCCCGGCCATAATGAACGGGACGCAGCCATCCGCCGTATTCCGCCAGCACGGCCCCCGCCGCGCGATGCTGCGTCTCCAGCGCGAGGCGGCGCACGGGGTTCATGCGGCTCGCCCCGCGCGGCCCGGCAAAGCTGGCATAGGGCACGGGGGTGAAAGGCGGGCGATAGGTCGTGGTGCCGACCTCGGGAATGGTGCGCCCGGTGATCTGCCCCATCAGCGCCAGCCCGTTCAGGTTCGAGGTCTTGCCCTGATCAGTAGCCATGCCAAGGGTCGTGTAGCGCTTCAGATGCTCGACAGAGACGAAATTCTCGCGCGCGGCCAGTTCGACATCCTTGGCGGTGACATCATGCTGATAGTCCACCCAGACCCGGTCCTTCCGGCCGGGTTCAGGCCAGGCAGGTGTGATATCGTAAGGCGCGCTTTCGGCGACCGGCGCGGAGGACAGGCCAAGCGCTGCGGGCAGCGCGGCGAGCCCGTCGGCGAGCGTAAAATGCCCGGCGGCAGCACCGATGACAGTGAGGCCCGGAACCTCCGCGCCCGGCAGGAAGGTGAGGCGGCGGTCATCCCAGGCCAGCTTGCCACGCGCCTGCGCAAAAAGGTGGATGCTGGCGGTAAATCCGCCGGAGACCAGAACGCCATCGCAATCTAGCCGCGTGCCATCATCCAGTTCGACCCCCGTCACCTGGCCACGGCCAAAGGCACGGCGGAGGCTGCGGCCTGCCCGCAGATCAACGGTGTCCGGCCCGGTGGCCTGCGGCCTGCGGTCGATCAGGGTCACGCTCGCCCCTGCCGCTGCCATGGCCCCCGCCACCTCGGCGCCCGTTGAGTTGTTGGTCGCGATGACCAGACGGGCGCCGGGCAGGACCGCAAACCGGCGCAGATAGGCCAGTCCCGCCTGCGCCGACAGGATGCCGGGCAGATCGTTCTGCGCGAAGGGCAGGGGACGCTCGATCGCTCCTGCCGCCAGAACGATGCGATCCGGCCGCACTCGCCACAACGTATCCGGCCGTCCGGCTTCTCGCCTCTGGTTCAGCGCGATCAGACCATGGTCATAGATACCGAAAGCGGTGGTGCGGGTCAGAACCCTTACGCCCAGGGCGGCCAGTTCGGCACTGGCGGCAGGCAGCCAGTCGGCGCCCGGCACGCCGTCGATCCGGGCGTCCCGATAAAGCAGGCTTCCGCCAATGCGGCTGCCCTCATCGACCAGCATCACCTCGTCACCCCGCCGGGCCAGCGCCAGCGCGGCGGCAATGCCAACCGGCCCGGCACCCACGACAACCACATCGCAGAAATGGTTTATCTGATCCCCCGACGGTCCGGTCTGGCCGGTTTCCACCCGGCCCAGACCGGCCATGGCGCGGATGCGCGGCTCGAACAGATGCCAGTCGGGCCACATGAAGGTCTTGTAGTAGAAGCCCGAAGGGATGAAGCGCGCACAGAGGTCGATGAATCCCGTGCGGTCATTGCGCGCGGTCGGGCTCGCGTTGACCGCACGCAGATCGAGCCCTTCGATGGCGGGTTCGGTGGTCACGCGCTGATTGGGGCGGAACTGTCCGTCTCCGGTCACATCGGCATAGATGTTCGGCTCTTCCACACCCGCACCGAACAATCCGCGTGGGCGGCGATACTTGAAGCTGCGGCCAAGGACGGGCTGGCCCGAAGCCAGCAGGGCGGATGCCAGCGTATCACCATGGAACCCGGAAACCGCCTGGCCGTCGAAAGTGAAGCGCAGCGGGCGCGTGCGGTCGATCTCGCCCCCGCGGGGCAGGCGGCGTGCGGTCATGGCCGGCCCTCCGCTGCGGTCAGCGCCTGGCCGGGGGCGGCCTCCATCGTCAGGGTATCGCGCTGTAGCGCGAAGATTTCGCCACAGGTCATATGCAGCCAGATCTCCTCCGAGGCACCCTTGGGGTTGTTGCGGAAGTGCAGGTATTGCGCCCAGACTTCAGCCGAAACCTCGGGGCCTTCGGGGCGGTGATTGCCCAGATCGCCCCCGAAGTGGAATTCGTATTCGGGCCGGGGGCCGCAAAACGGGCAGGAAAAGATCTGCATGGATGATGCCTCAGTGTGCGATGCCGGAACCTGCGGCCTCGTCGATCAGGCGGCCGGTGGCAAAGCGGTCCAGATCGAAAGGGCGCGAGATATCGTGATGGGTGCCGGTGGCCAGAAGGTGTGCAAGCAGGGTGCCGCCCGCCGGGATCGCCTTGAACCCGCCGGTTCCCCAGCCGCAGTTCAGGAACAGACCCGGCAGCGGGCTTTCCCCGAGGATGGGCGAACTGTCGGGCACCACATCCACGATCCCCGCCCATTGCCGCATCAGCCTGAGCTGGCGGAAGGCCGGAAACATCTCGACCAGACCTGACAAAACCGTTTCCAGCACCGGCAGGTTGCCACGCTGACCGTAAGAGGGGATGCGATCCAACCCGCCGCCCACCACCATTTCGCCCTTGTCGGACTGGCTCGCATAGGTGCCCGCGCCGGGGGACAGGACGATGGTATCAAGCACGGGTTTCACCGGCTCGGACACGCAGGCCTGCAGCGCGTAGGATACGACGGGCAGGCGGAACCCGGCCCGTGCTGCCATTTGCGACGAATGGCCCGCCACCGCCATGCCCACACGATCCGCCCGGATCGTGCCGCGACTGGTGACGACCCCCCGGCAGCGCCCACCCTCGATCAGAAAATCCTGCACCTCGCATTGCTGGAGGATGTCGACCCCGAGACGGGAGGCCGCGCGGGCATAGCCCCATGCCACCGCATCGTGCCGGGCCGTACCGGAGCGACCCTGCCAGACCCCGCCAAGCGCCGGATACCGGGCCTTGTCGGAAAAATTGTAGATCGGCAGCACCCGCCGCACGTCCTCGGGGCCGAAAAGCTCGGCATCGGTGCCGTTGATCTGCATGGCGTTCACCACGCGGGCGGACATCTCCATCTCGGCGGGGGTATGGGCGAGGCTGATCATGCCGCGCTGCGACAGCATGATGTTATAGTTGAGCTCGCGCGACAGGCCCTCGTAGAGCTTCAGCGACATGTCATAAAGCCGCACGCTTTCCGGGAAAAAATAGTTCGACCGCACCACCGTGGTGTTGCGCCCGGTATTGCCGCCGCCCAGCCAGCCCTTTTCGATCACCGCGACATTGGTGATCCCGTGGGTCCGCGCCAGATAATAGGCCGTGGCAAGGCCATGACCGCCGCCGCCGATGATTACGACATCATAGCGCGGCTTCGGCGCCCGGCTTTCCCAGGCGCGGACCCAGCCCTTCTGGTTGTTGAGACCCTCTTTCACCAGAGAGAGGGCCGAATAGTGCCTTGTCATCACGATCTTCCGGCTGTGAGAGGCCCCGCCTGCGGGCGGCGGGGCAGGGCGGTCAGGCGCGCAGCGCCGATCCTTCAGGGTCATAAGGCGAGGGCGGAATGACCCGCGCCGTCACTTCCTGGCCCACGATATGCAGGCTGAGCGCGGTGCCGGACGCCGCAACGCTGCGGTCGACCATGGCCATGGCAAGGCTCTTGCCGATGGTATGGCCATAACCGCCCGACGTGACAAAACCGACCAGCCGGCCATCCTGCCAGACGGGCTCATATCCGGTGGCATCGGCATCGGTGGCGTCCACTTCCAGCGTCACGACGGTGCGCGATGAGGGCGCGTCGCGTTCGGCCAGCGCCGCCGTGCGCCCGACAAAGCCTTCGCGGGTCCAGTCAATGAACCGCGACAGCCCGGTTTCGCCCGGCGTATAGCCCTGGGTGAATTCGCGCGACCAGATGCCGAAGCTCTTTTCCAGCCGCAGTGACAGAACGGCGTTGAAGCCGATTTCGCGGATACCGAACGCGGCGCCCGCCTCAAGCAGCATCTTGCGCAGGCTGGCATGTTCCAGCGCGCCGACGTTGATCTCAAACCCCAGTTCGCCCGTGACCGACATGCGGGCTACGCGGGTGCGCAGCAGCCCCAGATCCACCTGCGCCAGCCCCATGAACGGCAAAGCGCGGGAGGACAGGTCCTGATGGCTGAGTTTCTGCAATACCTCGCGGGAGCGGGGGCCGGTCACAGCGAACCCCCCGACCGAATCCGAGATATCGCGCAAGGTGACACCGACGGGCAGGGTGCCCTCGAACCAGCGCATGTGCCACTGGCGCAGATAATACGATCCCATGATCCACCAGGTGCCATTCCCCCAGTTCAGCAGGGACAGATCGCCCTTCAGCTTGCCATCTTCGGACAGCATGGGCGCAAGGCCCGCCCGGCCCGGCTTTGGCAGCTTGCAGGCGAAGGTGCGCGCCAGCCAGGCTTCGGCCCCGGGGCCGGTGACCTCGTACCGCGAAAAGGCGGTGATATCGAGAAGCGCCACCCCCTCGCGCGCCGCCTGCGCTTCGGCCCCGACAAGATCGAAAGCATTCGACCGTTTCAGCGAAGGCTCCTCCCGGAACCCGGCCGGAGCGAAATACAGCGGCTGTTCCAGCCCCCAGCCCGAACCCCACTGACACCCGGCGGCAGTCATGTCGGCATAGGCACCTGGCGTTTTCAACACGCGGCCAGCCGGAAGCTGCTCGTTCGGGTAGGACATGACGAAGCGGCGCGAATAGAATTGTCCGGTGGTCTGACGGATATATTCGCGGTTCGAGGCAAAATCGCCGTAGCGCGCAATATCCATGCCAAAGATATCGGCCTGCGGCGCGCCGCTGATCATCCATTCAGCCAGCGACTTGCCGACGCCGCCACCCTGCAGGAAGCCCGCCATGACCCCGCAGGCGACCCAATAGTTGCGCAGGCCGCGCACCGGCCCGACCAGCGGATTGCCGTCAGGCGAGAAGGTGAAGGCGCCGTTGACCCAGCGCTTGACGCCCGCTTCGTTCAGGCAGGGAAAGCGCTGGAACCCGAGGCCGAGTTCATGTTCGATCCGCCCAAGGTCTTCCTGGATAAGCTCGATACCGAAATCCCAGGGTGCGCCCTCCATGTGCCAATGCTTGAAGTCGCGTTCATAGATCCCCAGAAGCAGGCCCTTCTGTTCCTGCCGGGTGTAGGTAAAGCCTTCCAGATCGACGATCAGCGGGATTTCGCCCTGCATCGCCACCAGTTCGGGGATCGCTTCGGTCACCAGATAATGATGCTCCATCGGCGTGACCGGCAGGTCGACCCCCGCCATCCGCCCCACCTGCTTGGCCCAGAGACCACCGGCATTGACCACATGCTCGGCGATGATCACACCCTTGTCGGTGACAACCTCCCATTGGCCATCCGCACGCTGGTTCAGACTTTCGACCTTCGTATGTTCCAGGATGTGCGCGCCCCGGTTTTTCGCGGCGCGGGCATAGGCATGTACCACCGCCGACGGGTCGATATGGCCTTCGCGGTCGCTCCACATGCCGCCGATGATGCCCTCGGTCGAGATGATGGGGCAGCGGCGCCTGATCTCTTCCGGCCCGATCAGTTCCACATCTTCGATCCCGAGCGACTGGAAGGTGCGATAAGCAGATTGCAACCACTCCCACCGCGCCGGGGCCGAGGCGATGGAAATGCCGCCGGTCATATGCATGCCGATATTGATGCCGGATTCCGCGCCCACCTCGGTCAGCAGGTCGATCGTATAGGCCTGAAGTGCGGCGATGTTGGGATCGGCATTCAGCGCATGAAAGCCGCCTGCGGCATGCCAGCTTGACCCCGCGGTCAGCACGTCCCGCTCGACGATGGCCACATCGGTCCAGCCGAATTTCGCAAGATGATAAGCAACCGAGGCGCCGACCACGCCCCCGCCGATGATGACGACCCTATAGTGATTCAGCATGGTGAGCCTCCCTGTTTTCAGGAAGGTGACATGACCGTACACTTATGTCCAGAGTTTCCGAGGGGCTGCCGTTTCCGCCGCTCAGTCGCCTCCCTTGTCAGCCATTTTGGCCCGCAGGGGCACGAAGAACTTTTCCTCAATACATTTCGACAGATGTGCACGATGCGCGGCCGTCGGCTCCTGTCCCGAGAAGATGTGCAGATAGGCGGGACCGCGCGAGAACCGGACCTCCGGGGGCTCGAAATCCTCCAGCGTATATTGCCCGATCTGCGTGTAATACAGGGTGCGCGCGCGGATCAGAGCCTCCTCTTCGGGATAGGCATAGCGCAGGAACATGCGGCGCAGGGCATCTACCCTGATTCCATCAGCCTGGGTCACGACATCGCGCACCTCTGCGGAACGTCGCGCCCAAAGACGCACCGCCATGTCCAGCGCCGGGCTGAACAGCGTTTCATCCAGCCAGCATTCAAAGACATTGATCACCGCGAAAATGACATCCGGCGCCGGGCGCATCGCGCGTTCGATGATCGGGCTGGTATTCTTGCGCAGCCAATCGTCCAACATGGCTTGCTGCAATGCCTCGCGGCTTTCAAAATGCCAGTAAAAACTGGATCTTGCGACGTTCAACTGCTTGGACATGATCTGGATTTTGACATTGTCAATGCCTTCGTCGACAAGGGTCCGCAGTGCCAGATCCAGCCAGTCCTGTCTGGTTCGCCGTTCGGCCCGGTCTTCGGCATCGTCAACCTGCCCCCCTGTCGAATCCCTGTCCCGCACGCGCCAATCCCTGATTGTTCCCGTTTCTGCGGCCAGAATACGCGGGGCCGGCCGCAGGGCGCAATGCCCGAAGCATCCGGCGGCAGTTTGCGCGCTACTGCCAATAATTTCTGTGGACACAAGTGTGCGGAGAGGGGTAACAATTTTGTCAAGGCGGCGTCATGTGGCGGTGCAGGTAACGGAATCGCAGCGGCCGGCAGCGCGGCACGCGCGCCGGATGCCGCGCCCTGCAATCGCAGGCCAGACATGACGCAACATGGAGGATTGTCATGCCGATCACCGCACTCAAGACCCTCGCCCTTGCTGCAGGCGTCAGCCTGATTGCCCTGACCGCATCCGCGCAAAGCATGACGATCAAGCTGGCGACGGATTCGGGCGCCAAAGGCTCGCCCACCGGCGATGCGATGGAAAAATGGGCCTCGCTGATCGAAGAGGGCACCAAGGGCGACATCAAGGTCAACATCTTCTACCAGAACGAACTGGGCGGCCAGCAGGAGATCTTTGACCTGTTCGTCGCCAATGATGTGCAGCTGATGATCAACTGGCCCTCCACCTCTTACGACGAACGGATCGGGCTGCTTTACACGCCCTACATGCTGAAAAGCTGGGATGATGCCTTCAAGGCCTACGGGCAGGGCGGCTGGCTGAACGGCATTCTGGACGAGGTCTATTCCGACATCGGGCTGAAATTCTTCGGCGCCTGGCCCGAGGGCTTCAACGGCGTGGCAACCAAAGGCAAATACGCCAAATCGCTGGAAGAAGCCGCCTCGCTGAAGGTGCGGGTGCCGACGATGTTCCCGATGGCGGAATCCTTGCAGGCGATGGGGTATCAGACGGCCTCGATCGACTGGTCGGAAACCTTCACCTCGATCCAGACCGGGGTTGTCGACGGGGATGCGGCCAACGTGATCTATTGGGATTACGAATATTTCCGAGACACGATCAACTACTACAACCGCACCCGCCAGCAGTTCATCACCGGCGTCATTTCCGCCAATGGCGAATTCTGGGCCGGTCTCAGCGACGAGCAGAAGAAGGTCGTGGCCGATGCCGCGCAGGTCGTGATGCAGGACGGCTTCGATTCCGCCCGGACCATCGACGCAGGCTATGTCGAGAAGGCGAAAGAGGCGGGCATCGAATATATCGAACCCTCGGACTCGGATCTTGCCCCGATTGCCCGCAAGGTGCGTGACGAGGTCTGGCCGCAGATGGACAAGCGCATCGGGCAGGAGATCATGGACAAGGTCCGTGCCAACGCCGCCGAGTTCTGATGCGCATGGCCGGGTTTGGCAAACTGGCTGCGGGCGTGCTTGACACGCTCGCAGCTATCGCCATGGCGGTGGTGGTTTCGCTGATGGTCTTTCTGATCGTCGCCCGTTTCGCCAACATTTCCGTTGTCGGAATATTCGAGATCATCGGGCTTTTCGCGATGGCCAGCTACATGCTTGGCGCGGCAACCGCGTCACGCAGGCACCAGCATCTTGTGGTGGACTGGCTGAACGAAAAGCTGGTCGATCCGCGTCAACGCGCCTTGCAACAGCTTGTTGTGGCGCTTTGCACCGTGTGTGCCACAGCGCTGTTCAGCTACTGGACCTATCGCATGCTTGCCTGGGGCATGCAGCGGCCGCAGTTCACGCCCTCGTTCGGCATCCCGATGTGGGTGCCACAGATGTCGCTCGTCGTCGGCTCGGTCGGCTGTCTGATCTACGCGCTGCGCGATGTGATCCACAGCCTGAAGGCCCTTCGCCGCGCAAAAGGAGTTTGACGATGACCGGCCTGCTTGCCGTGCCGTTGCTTGTGGTCCTGCTGGCCGTCGGCGTGCCGGTCGCCTTCAGCTTTGCGCTGGTGACAGGCTTTCTGGCATGGATCTATGACGCCAATCTGAACACGCTGATGTTGCAGGGCTACAGGTCGCTCGACTCGGTCGTGCTGCTCGCACTGCCGCTGTTCATCTTCACCGGCTATCTGATGGACCGGGGCGGCATCGCCCGCCGGATCATCGAATTTGTGGGTCGCATCGCCACAGGCCGGTCCGGCATGGGCAGTGTGATCGTGCTGTCCTCGGCGATCTTCGGCGCTATTGCCGGAACGGCCTCTGCGGCGGTGGCCTCGATGGGCACCATCATGTCCAGACCGATGGAAGAGCGTGGCTATCCCCGCGGCTATACGGCTGCGCTTCTGGGGGTCTCGTCGCTGCTGGGCATCCTCATCCCGCCCTCGATCACCATGATCCTGTTTGCCGTGGTCACCCGGCAATCGGTTGCCGCCTGCTTTGCCGCCTCGATCCTGCCCGCGATCCTGCTGATTGCCGGGCTGCTGGTTTTCAACCGCGTCACCGTTGCCCGGAACCCTGATATTCTGCCGCCCCCGCGAGACAACGCCCAAAGCTTTGGGCAGGTGGCGCTGTCGGCGCTGCCCGCCTTGTCGCTTCCGGTGATCATCCTCGGGGGGATCTACGGCGGGTTCGTCACCCCGACCGAAGCTGCCGCTGTCGCCGCTGTCGCATCCATCCTGATCGGGGTTTTCATCTATCGCGAGCTGAAGCTGCGCAACCTGGCAGAGGCGCTGGTCCGCACGGCAGAGACGACCGGCTCCATCATCCTGATCCTGCTATTTTCCTTCCTGATCTCGCGGATCATGGCATCCGAACGCATCCCGCAAGACCTGTCGGACGCGGTTCAGGGCATCGCAACTTCGCCCATCGGCGCCATCCTTCTGGTCAATCTGGTACTGGTGGTCGCAGGCGCATTGATGGATGACGTGTCCTGCACCGTCGTGGTCGCGCCGCTGTTCCTGCCGCTGATGGAAGCATCGGGGGTCAGCCCGGTGCAATTCGCCTCCATCGTGGCCTGTTCGGTGGTCATCGGCGCCAACAGCCCGCCGATGGCGCCGATCCTCTACATGTCCTGCCGGGTCTGCCGGGCGTCGGTGCTGGATGCGGTGCGGCCTGCCTTGCTGATCCTGCTGTTCGTGGCCTTGCCGGTGATGCTGGTCACAAGCTTCTGGCCCGACCTTTCGCTGGCCCTGCCACGCTGGCTTGGCTTGTTGTGACCCTGGCGCCACCGCCTGCCATCTGGCGAGCGGCGGCACCGGGTTGATTTTATGAATACATAACCCTGATTATCCGATTCAAGAACCGTTCAAGGGCACATTCTATTTTTGGTTGCGACAAACGAGTAACGTCAGAGCGTTACATGGAGATTTCCATGCCCTGCTCATACGTCGAGCCGACCATCGAAGAGCACCGGAAAGATGACCCGACCACATCAGTCAGGTGGGCCTTGGCTGAACACTCGGCATGAAGGGCAGCTCAAAGGATTCCGGCGGTACGGATGTCGTCATGGGCAAAGTCGATCAGCGCCCGCACCTTGCGCGGCAGGGCGCGTCCTTCAAGATAGACCGCGCTCAGCGTCGTGGCGGTGCCCTCAAAGCCCGTCATCACCGGGATCAGCACGCCATTATGCAGCGCCTCGGCGATGGCAAAGCGCGGCACATAGGCCAGTCCCAGCCCGGCGGCGGCCAGTGCCCCCGCCGCGCGCCCCGAATTGACCTGAAACCGCCCCTCGACATGCACGACATGTTCGGCCCCGCCTCGCAGAAAGACCCAACGGCGCGGCGACTGGCGATTGCTGTCGAGGATGCAGACGTGCCGCGCCAGCGCCTCGGGGCTTTCGGGGGCGCCCGCGGTGGCGACATGGGCGGGGCTGGCCACCAGCACCGACCGCACCACCCCCAGCTTGCGCACCCGCAGCGACTGCATCTGCGTCGCGCCGATGCGGAAGGCCAGATCGACGCCGGTCGCCGCGAGATCGGTATAGCCGTCATCCAGCCGCAGATCGAACGTCAGCCCCGGATGCAGCGCCGCGAACCGCCCCAGCATCGGCCCGACATAGACCTCGCCAAAGGTCACGGGCGCCGCGATGCGGATGGTGCCGGTCAACCCGCGCGAACCCTCGGCAATGCTGGCCAGCAGGGTCTCCATCTCTTCCAGCAACGCGGGCGCACGGGCCAGCAGATCCTCGCCCGCTGGCGTCAGCCCGACCTTGCGCGTGGTGCGCTGGAACAGCCGCACGCCCAGCCGGGCCTCCAGCTCGGCCACATATTTCGAACTCAGCCGGTTCGACACGCCGATCTGACCGGCACCGGCGGTAAAGGAACCGGCCTGCGCCACGGCGACAAAGGCGCGGAGTTGGTCAAGTGTATCCATCGGTCAATTCAGAATATAATGGTTATAGTCAATCCATAACATCGCCATTTTGTTCGTTATTGCCAAGCCGTAAATATCTGTCATCGAAACACGGCGCCCGGACGGGGCGGCAGAAAGGAAAAGCAGATGAATATCGCGGTCATCGGGAATGGAAATATCGGCTCCGGGCTTGCCGGGGCGCTGGCGAAGGCCGGGCATGCGGCCGTGGCCCATGGCCGCGACGCTGATCTGAAGGCGGCCGTGGCCGGGGCGGATGTGGTGATCCTCGCCACACCCTATGGCGCGGCGGCGGATGTGGCCAAGGCCGCCGATTTCAGCGGCAAGCTGGTCATCGACCTGTCGAACCCGGTCAATGCCGAATTCTCGGGCCTCGTCGTCGGGCATGACAGTTCCGCCGCCGAGGAAATCGCGCGGCTTCTGCCCGGCGCCACCGTGGTGAAGGCGTTCAACACCATCTTCGCGCAGCATTACGCCACGGGCCTTTCGATCAAGGACCAGCCACTTCAGACCTTCGTCGCCTCCGACGATGCGGCGGCGCGCGACCGGGTGAGCCAACTGGCCCGCGACATCGGTCTGGTGCCGGTCGATGCCGGTCCGCTGAAGAACGCCCGCTATCTGGAGCCGCTGGGCTTTCTGAACATCCAGTTCGGCTATGTGCTGGGCCTTGGCACCGCCATCGCGCCGCAATGGCAAATCGCCTGAAAGGACATGGCCATGGATCGCAACGTCAATCTCGCCGCCACGCTGCTTCGGGTTTCAAGCGGTGTCATGTTCCTGGCGCATGGGCTCTTGAAGGTGAATGTGTTCACCATCGCCGGGACCGTGGGCTATTTCGAAAGCCTCGGCCTGCCCGGCGCGCTGGCCTATCTGACCATTCTGGCCGAGCTGGCGGGCGGTGCGGCGCTGATCCTCGGCGTTGCGACCCGGCTGGTGGCGCTGGCGCTGATCCCGGTGCTTCTGGGCGCGGCCTGGGTGCATTCGGGCAATGGCTGGCTGTTTTCCGGTGAAGGCGGCGGTTGGGAATTCCCGCTGTTCTGGGCGATGGTTCAGGGGGTGATCGCCCTGCTGGGCCGGGGCGCCATGGCGCTGCGCCTGCCCTTCCTTGACCGGCTGCTCGGCCAGTTTGCCTGACCATCCGGGGGCGCCCATGTGGCGCCCTCCCCTTCCCTTCCGGCGACAGGAGATGCGACGATGAACACGACCCGGACCCTTGCCTCGCTGCGCGACGGGCTGGCCCCCAGTGACCGGATGCCGCTGGTCTTTCTGGGCCATGGCAGCCCGATGAACGCCATCGAGGATACGAAATACAGCCGCGCCTGGACCGAACTGGGCCGCGACCTGCCGCGCCCCCGCGCGATCCTTGTCGTTTCGGCGCATTGGATGACGCGGGGCACGACGCTGGTCGATGTCTCGGCCATGCCGAAGACCATCCATGATTTCTACGGCTTCCCCGAGGCGCTGTTTCAGCAACGCTATCCCGCCCCGGGCGACCCGACACTGGCGCGCGAGGTGGTCAGCCTGCTGGCCAGCCATCACGCCGAGGAGGACGACACCTGGGGGCTGGATCACGGCGCCTGGACGGTGCTGAAATTCCTTTATCCCGATGCCGATGTGCCGGTGTTCCAGATCTCCATCGACATGTCGAAGGGGCTGGACTATCAGCTTGAAATCGGGCGCGAGCTGGCGCAGCTGCGCGATCGCGGCGTGCTCATCCTGGGGTCGGGCAATGTGGTGCATAACCTGCGCGCGGTGCAATGGGGGCCGAACAGTCGGACGCTCGATTTCGCTCAGGAATTCGACAGCCTGTTCGCCGATCGCCTGACCGACCGCGACTTCGCGACGCTTGCCAATCGCGGCAAGCTGGGGTCGCTGCTGCAAATGGCGCATCCCTCGGTCGATCACTACCTGCCCGCGCTGACCATCGCGGGCGCCTCGGATAGCGGGGACGATCTGACCTACATGACCGATGTGATCGACCTCGGCTCGATCTCGATGCGGTCCTTTGTGTTCCACGCCCGGTAAGGAGCCTGCACATGCTTGTCGATGGAAAATGGGTGGAAAACTGGCAGCCGGTGCAGAAGGCCGATGAAAAGGGCCGGTTCGTGCGGCAGGTATCCAGCTTTCGCAACTGGATCACCGCCGACGGCCGCCCCGGCCCGACCGGCACCGGCGGCTTTGCGGCCGAGGCGGGGCGCTACCGGCTCTATGTCGCGCTGATCTGCCCCTGGGCCTCGCGCACGCTGATCGCGCGCAAGCTCAAGGGGCTGGATGCGGTGATCCCGGTGACGGTGGTCAACCCGGTGATGACCGATCAGGGCTGGCGCTTCGGCGGCTATCCGGGGGCGGAGGACGACCCGCTGTTCGGGGCCGAATTCATGCACCAGATCTATACCCGCGCCGACCCGCATTTCACCGGCCGCGCCACGGTGCCGGTGCTGTGGGACATGAAACAGGGCGTCATGGTCAGCAACGAAAGCGCCGACATCCTGCGCATGTTCGATACTGCGTTCGAGCATCTGGTGCCCTCGGATCTGCGGCTCTACCCCGCCGATCTGGCCGGGGAGATCGAGGCGCTGAACCCGGTGATCTATGACCGGCTGAACAATGGTGTCTACAAGGCCGGTTTCGCCAGCACGCAGGCGGCCTATGACGAGGCGGTGGCAGGCGTGTTCGAAACGCTCGACCTGCTGGAGACGCGGCTGACCGGCGACTACCTGCTCGGCGACCGCCTGACCGAAACCGACATCCGCACCTTCGTCACCCTGATCCGCTTTGACGCGGCCTATCACGGGCTGTTCAAGACCAACCTGCGCCAGATCGCGGATTACCCGCGCCTCTCGGCCTATATGGCGCGGATCCTGAACCTGCCGGGGGTGCGCGAGACGGTGAACATGGATCACATCACGCGCGGTTACTATTCGATCAAGGCGCTCAACCCGCTGGGCATCCGCCCGGTCGGCCCGCGCCATGTGCAGGCGCTGCTTGATAACGGGCGGGCATGAACTGGGGCGCAAATATGCCGTCGCCGGCTGAATCAGGGTATCCGGCGGCGGGCTCCCCAGCCGCCGCAAGCGCTTACCAGGCCTGCACCGTGGGGCCGACGGTCAGTTCGCTGACATTCGTGTCGGCGGGTTGTTCAATGGCAAAGGCCACGACATTGGCGATCCGGTCGGACGTGATGCCGACCTGTTCATAAAGTGCTGCCATGCCCGCCGCGGTGCCAATGTCACTGATGGTGCCCAGCAATTCGGTGTTGACTGCGGCCGGAAAGATGGTGGCGGTGCGGATATTGGTGCCCTCCATCGCGGATTCCATACGCAGGATTTCCATGAAATCGCGGACAAAGAACTTGGTTCCGCCATAGACCGCCGCCGCCGGATAGGCCTTGAGCCCCGCCACCGAGGACGTCGCAATCACATGGCCGGATTTTTGCGCGATGAATACGGGCAACACCGCCGCCACGCCGTTCAGCACGCCCTTGATGTTGATATCCACCATGTCATGCCAGTCGTCGGTTCTCAGTGCCGAAAGCGGCGAACTGGGCATGATCCCGGCATTGAGGAAGATCACGTCTACCCGGCCATAGGTATCTTTGGCCAGTTTGACGATGGCGTCATTGTCGGCCTGTTTGGTGACATCCAGCACCTGCCAGACCGCCTCGCCGCCCGCTGCGGTGATTTCGGCGGCCAGCGCCTTCAGTCGGTCCTCGCGGCGCGCGCCCAGAACCACTTTCGCCCCCTTCGCGGCCAGCAGCCGCGCGGTCGCCTCGCCGATCCCGGAGGAGGCGCCGGTGATGATGATGACCTTGTCTTTCATGGTGATGTCCTTTGCGGAGAAAAGGCTCAGCCGATCCGTGTCAGGCCAAGCGGATAGGTGCCGCGCAGCAAAAGCGGCGCGATGCCGCCCTCGATCCGGCCCAGCCGGATCAGCCCGCGGGAATAGCGGTAGGGCGCGTGGAAGAACACGAGGTTGCCCCAGGGCGCATAGGTGCAGACATGGCCTGCCGCCTCATCACCAAACGGGCCTGCACCCTCCTCGGTCAGCTTGCGCGGCAGATAGGCGATCTTCTCGTTATGGGCGTAGTCCTCGATCCGCAGATCGAGCGGCAGCAACGCGAACAGGTCACGCGCTGCCGGGCTGTCGTTCAGCCGGACGGTGAATGCCTGACCGGCAAACCGGCATGTCATTCGCATGGGGGTCTCTCTGGCCATGGCCGGCGCGGTGAAGGCATAGGATGCGGCCCAGGTCAGGCCGATCAGGAACCCGCGCCGCGACAGGGTTGCGGGATCAGCCAAGGTAATCGGCATCGCTGACCTGTTCCAGCCAGGTGACCGCGATGCCATCCACGGCCTCCTGAATGGCGATATGCGTCATCGCCACCTCCGGCGCCGCGCCGTGCCAGTGCTTTTCGCCCGCGGGAAACCAGACCACATCGCCGGGCCGGATTTCCTCGATCGGGCCGCCTTCGCGCTGCACGCGGCCGCGTCCTGCGGTCACGATCAACGTTTGCCCCGCCGGATGGGTGTGCCAGGCGGTGCGGGCGCCGGGTTCAAAGGTGACCGCCGCGCCCGCGCCCCGTGCGGGGGCTTCGGTCTGAAACAGCGGGTCGATGCGCACGCTGCCGGTGAACCAGTCGCCCGGCCCCCTGACCGAGGCTGTGCTGCCCGCCCTCGTGATCTTCATGCTGGCCTCCGCCTTTCAGGTTGCATGGGCCTTATATGGCGTGACACGATCTATGGATTAGATGTCGCATCCCGTGTGATTGTAGACGCGCTTCCTGAACAGCTCGGGCCTTTGGCGTTGCCAGTCCTTGAGGGCGGCGATGGGCGTTCTGCCCTTCAGGGCTGAT